>CAZKMT010000032.1:0-23600 GCA_964554115.1 uncultured Prevotella sp. | reverse complement strand
ATGCCGTGTACCAAAACATGGAAACGCTCTTGGAAATAGAG
Source organism: uncultured Prevotella sp. (assembly GCA_964554115.1). Taxonomy (GTDB): domain Bacteria; phylum Bacteroidota; class Bacteroidia; order Bacteroidales; family Bacteroidaceae; genus Prevotella. The sequence goes on along the minus strand of CAZKMT010000032.1, from coordinate 23,559 downwards.
TGGCAGTGCCAAGGTATTGTGGCCAACATCTACAAGAACGACCTCTGAACGCACGCGCGGGACGCTACTATGTGGGGATGCGGATGTCGCTTTGCGCAAAAACACGCACGCGATGCACAGGGCAAAGAATCTGCATCTGGGCCAAAGGCAACTTGAACAAACGCCATTACGGCCTGTAATTCAATCTTCGCGCAGTGCGTTTCACGGTCTTGCTTCCGCCCATCGACTCGCCACAACCATTGCGCGCAAAGGGAACTGACACGCGAACAAATCGAAATCCAACACCCAAGACAGGCTGAAAGAAGCGACATCTCAGACTGAATGCCCGATTCTACAACGATGAACCAACCCCATCAACGGGTTGGTTCACTGCACGCTATCTTTATGCGCCATCCTCAGCGCGTCCAATCTCTCAAACTTGGCCTGCGCATCGTCGACATACTGTCCGTTGGGATGCCTCTCCATATATGCGCGATAGGATTCCAGCGTGCCCGTGACGGTGGCTTCCATCCAGTCGAGCGAGTCAATCATGATTTTCGCCTCCGTGCCGTGAATGCTTCCGGGATGCTGTTGCATGTAGAGTTCCAGAGCCGTTCTCGAACCACTGGCAACGGCATTGCCCCATTCTGCGGCGGCTCTTTCCATGCTTTCGATACGCGCCGCCACCGTCTCACGATGTCGGGCGGGAGCGTCAACGTATATATCGAGATAGTTACGGAGCACGGCACGCTCGCCACTCTCCATGGCGATGGCGTATGCGTCAAGCTCGTTCTGCTCCACTTTGTTCTTGTAAACATACATGAATGTGAAGACTATGAGCATCGCAAAGACGATGGAAACAGCCACAACGGTGCTTAAAGTGTGGCACTTGCGCCTATGACGTGGCTTGCCGCCTTGCCCGCCTGCATTGGTTGGAGACTGTCCGGCGGCATCGGCCCGCAGGGAAGCGGTGGCATCGGCGGTGGCATCACAATCCTCGCCGGCAAGCGATGAATTGTCGCAAGCATGACATTCCCGACTGCCTTTGTGCACGCCGCCGCCATGTTGGAGAGAAGTCGCCGCGTTACCGGCAATTTCAACACCACAATCGGGACAGGTTTTGACGTGTTCACCGACCTGATGGCCACACGTCGGGCATTTGATGGTATCCATAAGCAATGTCTTTTACCGAACCTTGTCTGCCGTGTCTACTGATGATTGACGCCTGTATCTTATCTCGCGCAGCCCGTGTTCTCCCATAAAACGGCTCTTGTCTACGTATCCGCTGATGCCAAATAAGCCTCCCTTGCCCGTATATTGCCACATCGTTATGTCGCGCTCATCGGCCAGCACAGGCTCCATGTCGGTATATTGCGCTATCATCATCTTGTATTCATCGACCTTTCCCACAAGGTGTTTGTTGTAGAAGTTAGTGAAAGTGTAGAGCAGAGGCTTTTGCATGTAAGCCTCTTCCACCAGCGACAGGAACTTCATAAGCGAGTCGCAAAACTCTTCCGTCGACAGTCCGCCGGTCGTCTCGATGTCTATCATTGGTATAAGGTCTTGATCACCGGGCCGGCACTGTATCTTGAAGTTTTCCAACTGCTGCCGCTGCGCGGTACGCGGACGGTAGAAATGATAACTCCCCACCTTCAGTCCGTGGCTGTGAGCCAACCGTATGTTGCTCTCATACATGTCGTCAATCCAGTCGCCCCCCTCTGTCGCTTTCAGGTAAACGTAAGTCATCTTGGTATTGTCGCCAACAGCTTCCCAGAACACTTCGCCTTGATAATGGCTCAAGTCGATGCCATGTACGTGCGCACACGTGTCTTCACATTGCACCGCCACTTCTTGCCCCATGGCGTTCAGCGGCGGCAACAGTGCGGCAAGCAAAGCAAACTTCTTCATCTTCAGGATATGTTTTGGTGCGAATGAAAGTAATGCATACATCGTTATGGGCATTGCCAAGATAGCGCGGAGTGACCCTTGCGGCCTCATCGCCGCTCACCGCGCTTTAGCTCCATCCATTATCTTGGGGCAAAAATCGGCCAGTCCGCACCTATCGCAGTGCGGCTTGCGCGAAGTACACACATACCGGCCGTGCAACAGCAGCCAGTGATGCGCCTTGGGAATGTCGGCCTTGGGAATGTTTCGCGTCAAAGCCCGTTCCACTTTGTAAGGAGTGTCATCGCTCCGAGACACAAGACCGAGGCGATGGCTGACCCTGAACACGTGAGTATCAACAGCCATGGCTGCCTTTCCGAAAGCCACCGCCTGCACCACGTTGGCCGTCTTGCGTCCGACACCGGGCAGGCGCAGCAGCGCATCCATGTCAGACGGCACATCGCCACCGTGCTTTTCCACCATTTGGCGAGCCAAAGCCACAAGATGGCGAGCCTTGGCATTAGGATATGACACGCTGCCGATTAGCTCAAGCAAGTCGTCCGGACTCGCTTCAGCCATGGCGCGGGCTGTGGGATAGCGGGCAAAAAGCCCCGGCGTGACAGTGTTCACGCGCTTGTCGGTGCATTGCGCGCTAAGGACGACAGCCACAAGCAACTGGAACTCAGACCCGAACTCAAGCTCTGTGGAGACCACAGGCATCTCTTTCCGGAAGAAGTCCAATGCTTTATCGTATCTCTCTCTCCTCGTCATGGCATGGCAAAAGTACTATAAAAATTTGAGAATCCCGATATTTTTGGCTACATTTGCACATTACCGCCATACATGGCGCAACTTCAATCCACGGCGACGGGAACTCGGCCACTCCGCAGGGAGGCCGAAAGGCTTTGAGTGTCAAGTCACACAAACGTTTATTATGAAAGCGAAGAAAATACTGCATTTCCTGAAAGAGATAGACGCAAACAACAACCGCCAATGGTTTCAACAGCACAAAACGGACTACGATGAGGTGCGCGAGGATTTCGAACGCGGCATAGCTGACGCCATCGCGAGGATTGCCACTTTCGATTCCTCCATCGCCCACCTGTCAGTCAAGGACACAACGTACCGCTTCTACCGCGACACCCGCTTCTCAAAAGACAAGTCGCCGTACAAGCGTCACCTCGGAGCATACATCGCTTCCCACGGGAAGAAAGCCCTGCATGGCGGCTATTACATCCACCTTGAGCCCGGCAACTGTATGCTGAGCTGCGGCAACTACTGGCTGCCAACCAACATCCTCACATCGTGCCGCAATGAAATAATGGCCAACGAAGAAGAATGGATGAGGAGGGTTGGCAACGATGATTTCATGAAATACTTCGGAACTCCGGGCAAGACTTCGCCAAACGACAAGCAAGGCTTCGGCCTTGAGCATTTAAAGACGTGCCCGACAGGATTCCCCCGCAACTATGAGCACATTGATTATCTCCGGATGAAAGACTATTGCTGCTGGCACGGCGTTGCCGACAGCTTCTTTGAGGGCGACGGATGGCTCGACGGCATGGAGCGGATTTTCCGTGCAGGCAAGCCGATGATGGACTTTATCAATGCCGTAATCGATGACTACGAATGACGACACTGCCACGGAAACCAGCCATTATGGGTTTCCGTGGCAGCGGTTACAGCGTTGCCTGCAAACGGGCGCCGCCAACAGGCCATGCGGAGTGCCCGCTACATGGCAAAGGCGTTAAAGCCCCCGTCGACCACTGCGACCGTACCGGTCACGAACCTCGCGGCATCGCTCATCAAGTAATGAATAGTTCCGCACAGCTCCTCAGGCTCGCCCATGCGCCCAAAAGGCGTCTGGCGTATGACGTCTTGCCCGCGCTGGGTGTACGTTCCGTCCGGGTTGGTGAGCAAGGCTCTGTTCTGTTCCGTTATGAAGAAGCCCGGGGCGATGGCGTTCACACGTATGCCCTCACCGAATTTCTTTGCGCATTCCGTGGCCATGAACGCCGTAAAGTTACTTATCCCCGCCTTTGCCGCAGCATAGCCGCACACCCGTGTCATGGGGCGGAACGCCGCCATAGACGAGAAATTGATGATGCAGCCCTTTCCCTGCGCCACCATAGGCCTGAGAAACACCTGCGTCGGTATCACCGTTCCGGCGAGGTTGAGATCCAACACCGTCCGGAACTGCGAGACGTCAAGGTCGAAAAAGTTCTGCGTGGGGCCGATTGTGGCTCCAGGCATGTTGCCCCCGGCAGCGTTGAGCAGAGTGTCCACGCGCCCATATTTAGCTACTATGTCGTCGCAGTTGGATTGCACGGCAGACAAGTCCATAACGTCCGTCTTCATGAACTCGCACGCACCGCCCTCGCGGCCTATTGCCTCCACAATCTCACTGCCTACGCTTTCCTTGCGTCCGAGGATGATTACCTTGGCTCCATTGAGCGCAAGATACTTCGCTATGGCGCGACCCAGCACACCTGTGCCGCCCGTTATCACCACTACATAATCCTTAATGTCAAAAAGATTTTTCATTTCCTCTCGTGTTTTGTGACCGGCACAGCGTCCCGGTCACGTTGGTTTACTTTTATTTCTGCATTATTTCAGTCGAAGAATCCGGGTTGCTTGTAGTCTATGCCCAGCTCGCGGTCCACCGTGGCGAGTATGCCCTGCACTTGCCCCAAGGCGAACATCCGCCCGAGGAAGCTGTAACCGGCGTTGTAGCCCCGCTCGCTGTCGCCCAGCATCGTCATGCCGTGGTCCACGCGCATGGGCAACTGCGGGTTGGTGCGCTCGAATATGCGGGCCAGTTCTATCAAATCGGCGCGGCCTCCCAAGTGAGAAGCCTCCGTGAAATCGCCATTCGGGAACACATGGCACGAACGCAAATGCACGAACCAGGTGCGCTGCGCATACTTGCGGGCAAGAGCCGACACATCGTTGTGCGCTCCGGCCGACAGCGACCCCGCGCAAAACGTTAGTCCGTTGTGCGGGTTGTCCACGGCGTTGAGGAACCAGTTGATGTCTTCGTCGCACGTCACGATGCGCGGCAAGCCAAGGATGGGGAAAGGCGGGTCGTCGGGATGCACGCACATCCGCACATCATACTCGTCGCACGTGGGCATTATGGCATCGAGGAAATAACGCATGTTTTCGCGCAACTGTTCCTTGGTGATGCCATCGTAGAGAGCCAACAGCTGCCGGAACAGCTCCACGGGGTGCTCATCGTCTTCCCTGATGTTGCCGCTTACGAACCCCTGCGTCTTCACGATTATGTTTTCCACCAGTTTGTGGTCATCCTCGGGTGTCATCGTCCGCTTCAACTTCTCCACTTCCTCCAGCACGCTTTCGGGCCAGTCGGCCTCGGCTCCGCTGCGCTTCAGGATGCAGACATCGAAGTAAGCAAACTGCGCGTGCGAGAAATACAGGTTCGTAGTGCCGTTTGGATTGGGGTGTTCCAAGTCTGTACGCGCCCAATCAAGCACCGGCATGAAGTTGTAGCACACGGTGTGTATGCCCTCAAGCGCAAGGTTCTTAAGGCTTTCCTTATAATTGTCTATAAGCCTGTCACGGTCGCGGCCGCCATATTTTATGCTCTCGCTCACTGGGAGGCTCTCCACCACCGACCACCGCAGGCCCGCCGCTTCTATGTAGTTGCGCAGGTCTGCAATGGCTTCTCGCGTCCACACCTCACCGTTAGGCACATCGTGCAGGGCGGTGACGATGCCCTGCACGCCTATCTCCTTCAACATGGCAAGGGTTATCTTGTCGCCCTTGCCAAACCATCTCCATGTTCTTTCCATAAATTGATAAGATGCAATGTGTTTGCTTCCGGCGGCAAAGATATACAATTTCCGGCCATTCGACACAGCTGCACGGATTTTTTTGCTGCGCGAATGCGCGCGACGTGGTTGCCGCATGGGCGGAAAGGCGCGCCGGAGGTGCTTCAGACGCGATGCCGGACTTCGTTTAAAGTTCTTTATGACAATGTGCATTTAACTTTTTTCAGCCTTCATTTTTGAAGCGCAAACTGTGGTTAAGTCGCAAGATTGATGTGTTAAAAACCGACAAAATAACAAGACATTTCGGCAATTTCTCATTTTTTGCTTCTATATTTGCAACTGTCGGAACGTAATTATTAATAAATATAAAAACGATGAAAATGAAAAAGATTTTCAATTTCTTACTGCCTGCGATATGCTTAGTGGCTATCGCATTTTCGGTTGCGGCATTCAACAAGGCCGGGGCTGCCACTCCGGCAGGGCAACCCGTAGACCTCACTTACGCCGCCGAGAAAGCCCTTCCATCTGTCGTACACATTAAATATGTGCAAAACAGCAAGGTGACAACCGTCGACGTGCAGAGCGACCCGTTCAGCGATTTCTTCTTCGACCCGTTCGGTGGTTTCTTCGGACGCGGCAACGGAGGCACACAGAAACGCCAGGTGCAGACACCGCGCAAGACCGCCACAGGTTCGGGGGTAATCATATCGGCTGACGGATACATAGTGACCAACAACCACGTGGTGGATGGCGCCGACGAGCTTACCGTGACCCTGAACGACAACTCGGAGTATTCTGCCCGAATCATCGGAGCCGACAAGACCACAGACCTCGCCCTTATAAAGATTGACGGCAAGAACCTGCCCGCCATCGTCATAGCCAACAGCGACAACATCAAAGTGGGCGAGTGGGTGCTCGCGGTGGGCAACCCCCTCGGACTAAACAACACAGTAACGGCTGGCATAGTAAGCGCAAAGGCACGCTCACTCGGAGCCAACAGCGTTGAGTCGTTCATACAGACCGACGCGGCCATCAACGCGGGCAACTCAGGCGGCGCACTCGTCAACACCCTAGGCGAACTGGTGGGCATCAACGCCATGCTCTATTCGCAGACCGGCTCATACAGCGGCTACGGCTTTGCCATACCGACTACCATCATGAACAAGGTTGTGGAGGACCTCAAGACTTACGGTACCGTGCAACGCGCTTGGGTGGGCATACAGGGCGGCAACGTGAAAGACTACGTTGACAGCCAGAAAGACCAAGGCAAGGATGTTGACCTCGGCACCATGGAGGGCGTCTACGTGGCAAAAGTACTCGAAGACGGCGCGGCTGCCGACGCTGGCATTGTCGAAGGCGACGTAATCATTGCCGTGAACGGCGAAAAGGTGACGAGGATGGCGGAGCTGCAGGAGATTATCGCAAGGAAACGCCCCGGCGACAAGGTGGCCATCACTTTCCTGCACAACAAGAAAGAGAACACCAAGACCGTTACGCTGAAAAACGAGCAAGGCACGGTAAACGTTGTCAAGCACGCTGACATCGATGTGCTCGGCGGCAATTTCCGACCCGTCACCGACGAGCAGAAGAAGCAGCTCAACATAAATTACGGCCTCGAAGTGATAAAGGTGAACGATGGCAAGTTTAAGAATGCAGGCATCAACCGCGGATTCATAATCCAGAAAGTGAACGATGAGACCATAAGCTCCATCGAAGACCTGCAGCAAGTGGTCAAGGAGGCATCCACGAGCAAGGAGCCCGTGCTCTACATCCAAGGCATCTACCCCACAGGCAAGAAGGCTTACTTCGCCGTTCCGCTGCAAGAGTGACGGCAGGCTTTCACGCCACCAAACATGAATTTCGTGACAATCGCCACCCGATACAGTGCGGGTGGCGATTTTGCGTTGCCGCGCACCGATGTCCGGCGTGGCGGTACAAAATGTTTACAATAACCATCCCTGCAAACAAGGCGTGCCATCCGGCGTTGCGAAACGGCCCGTTTCAGTCCGCGAAACGATGCATTTCGTGCCGCAAAACGCACCGTTTGACAGCGCAAAACGGCAGGCTTCACAAACCCACTGGCAATCAATCACTTGCGCAGCCAGGCCAACACCATCCCCAAAGTGTCAAAAATCTTTACAAAACCATGTCGCGATGGTGACATCCTCTCCATCCCGCAACCCAACCCGCACACCGCAGGAAAAGCCATTGCAAGCACTCACGAAACACGATTCGCGCAATTTCAGGCCACAGATAATGCAGACAACGAAAGTTCGCCGCCAGATTCTGTTGAAATAGCGCATCCAATTATATCAGAAATCAAAATCAAGAAACAAAAATCATTCATCCCGCCTGTATGTAGTGATGCTGTTGCCATCATACACCACGTGGCTTTCCAGTTTCACCCCCTTGGGCAATCCGGGAGCAGACGTGCCTTCGTTGAGCGGCATGGGAGATGTCTCCACACGTATCTCATCCCATAGATGAAGTTCCATGAAAGCGTTGTGAGTCTGCGCTCCGCCCTCCACAAGCAACGACAGCAAGCCTTCTTCCCGGCATTTATCGATGACGTCGGGAATGCCAAAACTGTGGCTGAGCACAAAACGGCGTGGCGCGGGGCCACCCCACAGGCGCGTGTCCAGCCGAGGGCGGTCGCGCTCATCGGTGACGCGCCCCACGAGTATGGCCGCGCACTCTGTGCGCAACCTGTGTGCGAGCATCTGCGTAAACGGTGTCGATATCCGTGCCTTACGGTAACGGAAGTCAATGAAACCGTCTGACGACTGCGCCCACTTCAATATTATGTAAGGCCGGTGGTGCGTATGGAAAGTCATGAAATGCTTGTTCAGTTCCTTGCACTCATTCTCAAGCACGCCCACGGTGACGCAGATGCCGGCATCGCGCAACTTCTTTATGCCTAATCCATGCACTTTGGCGAAAGGGTCCTCACAGCCGACCACCACCCGCCTTATGCCTTTGCTTATTATCAAGTCGGCACATGGCGGCGTCTTGCCATGGTGGGCGCACGGCTCCAGGCTCACGTACAGTGTCGATTCGCGGAGCAACGGCACATCATCAGGACGCACCGAGGCAAAGGCGTTCACCTCGGCATGTCCTTGGCCGAAATGCGCATGGTAGCCCTCGCCTATTATCCTGCCCCCCGGCTCCACTATCACCGCGCCCACCATGGGATTTGGGCGCGCCCCGTATATGCCGCACACAGCCAATTGCAGGCAACGCGACATATATCTTATGTCAGCAGCATTATAGTTTACACATTCACACTTTTGGCTCATACACTTTATTTTGTTACTTTTGCATCATGACTTACGACGAACTATGGAGGCCACTGGCCACCATATATGACGAAAGCGAAGCCCGCGCCATCGTCCGTTACGTGCTTGATGTGCGGTTTGGCCTGTCGGCAGCAGATGTTTACAGTGGCAAAGTTACAAAATTATCGGCAGACGACTGTAGCCGACTGGACGAAATAATGCGTCGCCTGATGCGCGCCGAACCGGTGCAGTATGTGCTCGGCGAGGCATTCTTCTGCGGACGCGCGTTTGCCGTAGAGCCGGGGGTACTCATACCGCGACCCGAAACCGAAGACCTGTGTCAGTGGGTGGAAGAGGGTATCGCCACATTACACACAGGTTCGCCCGCCGTGCTCGACATCGGCACGGGCAGCGGCTGCATAGCCGTGACGATAGCCTTGGACGCGGCCAACGCTCGCGTGGAAGCGTGGGACGTGGCCGCAACGCCGCTGCGTGTGGCTGAGCGCAACGCCATGCGCCTTAAAGCCCGCGTAAACTTCCGCCGCGAGGACGTTTTCTCACCACCAGCCGATGCGGAGAACCGTGATGTGGTGGTGAGCAACCCACCCTACGTATGTCTCAGCGAACGCGCCGACATGGAGCGCAACGTGCTCTGCCATGAGCCTGCCGAGGCTCTATTCGTTCCCGATGATGACCCGCTGCGTTTCTACAAAGCCATTGCCACCTACGCCGCAAAGGCTCTGCGCCATGGCGGACTTCTGTATTTTGAAATCAATCCGCGCTTCGCCGACGACATGCGCACACTGCTTGGCACAAACGGCTACACCGAAATAGAAACCCGCCGCGACAGGTTCGGCAAGGTAAGGTTCACCAAAGCCACCAAACCATGACAACAAAAGAAATGACAGAGAAAGAGGCCCTGCGACGCCTCACGGCCTTATGCGCCAAGGCAGAGCACTGCGCCTACGACATGAAGGAGAAAATGCGTCGCTGGGGCATGGACACCGAGGCGACAGCCAGCGTGATGGCCTACCTTACGGAGCATAAGTTCATCGACGACGAACGCTACGCACACGCATTGGTCAAGGACAAGATAAAAAATAACAAGTGGGGGCGGCGAAAGGTGGAACAAGCCTTGTGGGCCAAGCACATCGACGAGGCCACGCGCCGCCGCGCTCTCGGCAGTGTGGACGATGACGACTATCTGGCCGTGCTGCGCCCTCTGCTGAAGAGCCGCGAACGCACATTCAAGGCTGTTGACGACCACGAGCGGAATCGCAAATTGGTGCGCTTCGCTCTCAGCCGCGGCTTCGACTATGCGCTAATACGGCGATGTATAGACGTGCCGGAATACATGGAGGACTGCGATGGCGGTGACATTGTGGAGTAGAGTGCTCGATTTCGTGTCACCCCGCCTGTGCGCCATCTGCGGCGGACGACTGTCGGCCACAGAACAGGCAATATGCTCGCCGTGCTGTCTGCGCCTGCCGCGCACCGGCTTTTGGGCGCAACCCTACGACAATCCGATGGCACACCTCTTTTGGGGGCAGATGACTGTGGAGCGTACGGCCGCACTGTTTTATTACGAAGCCCACTCGGAGACCAGCCGCCTCATCTATGCGCTCAAATACCGCGACCGTCCCGACATAGGCTTCGCCATGGGGCGGATGGCAGCCTTGGAATTCATGGCGACGGGATTCTTCGACGGCATCGATGTGATGGTGCCCGTGCCACTGGCCCGCAAGCGACAGCGCGAGCGCGGCTACAACCAAAGCGAGGAGATAGCTGCCGGAGTGGCTTCGGCAACAGGTCTGGCGGTGGAGACGCGCGCCGTGGAGCGCACTGCGTTCAGAGGCAGCCAAACGAACCTGAGCCGGCAAGAACGCCTCGACAATGTAGACGGGCAATTCCGCATGACTGACGCAAAAAAGCTGCAAGGGCTCCACGTGCTCCTCATCGACGACATCGTTACCACCGGCGCAACTATCATAGCTTGCGCCACAGCCATGGCCTCAACGCCGGGGATAAAGTTCAGCGTGATGGCACTGGGCATGGCCAAATAAACCAAGACACCCGCTCCACACCGGCCGACAGGCTACCCATCACCTCGCTCCTTAACTCCTTTTAACCTTACAAATCAATCTCTTTGCCAAATGTTTCATACCTTTGCTATCCAATAAACATAAAAGCCAAGCAACAATGGACACGATAAAGAAAACATTTGCAGCCAAACTGCTCAACATAAGGGCAATAAAAATACAACCCAACAACCCGTTCACATGGGCATCGGGCTGGAAATCGCCATTCTATTGCGACAACCGAAAGACACTCTCATACCCGGAACTGCGCAGCTTCGTAAAGGTGGAACTGTGCCACGCCATACAAGAAAACTTCCCTGACGCGACGTACATAGCCGGCGTGGCCACCGGAGCCATAGCCCAAGGCGCGCTCGTTGCCAACGAATTGTGCCTGCCTTTTGTCTATGTGCGCAGCAAGCCCAAGGACCACGGCCTTGAGAACCTCATTGAGGGCAACCTCGAACCAGGCGCAAAGGTGGTGGTGGTAGAGGACCTCGTGTCTACAGGAGGCAGCAGCCTCAAGGCCGTGGAAGCCATCCGCAACAACGGCTGCGAGGTGATAGGCATGGTGGCATCCTACACATACGGTTTCCCCGTGGCCGAGCGTGCGTTTGCCGAGAACGGCGTAAAACTCGTGACGCTCACCGACTATGACCACGTGATAAGCCACGCGCTCGAAACAGGCTACATAAAAGACGAAGATGTGGCGACAATCAACGAGTGGCGCAAGAATCCCGCCGACTGGAACAACAAATAGGCAGAGGCGACAATGGGGGCAAAACCGATGCCACCCACGCCGCAACATCTCAAAAACGAACAATGGGAAAGATTGAAAGCAGCATAAAGCAAATTCCATACAGCCAGCAAGCCGTTTACAACATGCTGAGCGACATGAGCAACATAGAAAGTGTGCGAGACCACATAAAAGACGAGCGAATAAAGGATTTTCACTTCGACAGGGACACCATAGCCATGAGCGTGCCACCGGTGGGCGAGCTGAAGCTACGCATAGTGGAGCGCGAAGAGCCGAAATGTATCAAATTCGGCACCGAACAGTCGCCTATACCTTTCAACCTGTGGATTCAGGTGCTGCCCGTCACATGTGACTCAAGCAAGCTGAAGCTCACCATAAAGGCGGAACTGAGTCCGCTGATAAAAGGTTTGGTGTCGAAGCCGCTCACCGAGGGGGTTGAGAAGATAGCCGACATACTGGCTTCCATCAAGTATGAGTGACCGACAAAGCGGCGGGATGCCATCCCCATCCGATGGCATAGTGTGGCCATCGGGAACACACACGCCAAGGGATATTGTGCGTCTCCGCATTCCATAATTCACTTTTTGTTTACCGACAGACATGGCCAACAAACTTTGGGAAAAAGATTTTGAAATAAACAAGGAGGTAGAACGCTTCACCGTGGGGCGCGACCGCGAACTTGACCTCTACCTCGCCAAGTATGACGTGCTCGGCTCAATGGCTCACATCACCATGCTCGAGAGCATCGGCCTGCTTGAGTCAGCTGAACTGAAATCTCTCATAGCCGAGTTGAAAAACATATATGCGATGTGTGAGCGCGGCGAGTTTGCCATCGAAGAGGGCGTGGAAGACGTCCATTCGCAAGTGGAACTGATGCTGACACGACGCCTCGGCGACATGGGCAAGAAGATTCACAGCGGACGTTCACGCAACGACCAGGTGCTGGTGGACTTGAAATTGTTCACACGCCACGAGCTGATGGACATCGCCACGAAAGTAAAGACGCTGTTCGACGCACTCATCGACAGAAGCGAGGAGTGCAAGGATGTGCTGATGCCGGGCTACACCCACCTGCAAGTGGCCATGCCAAGCTCATTCGGACTGTGGTTCGGAGCCTATGCGGAGAGTCTCGCCGACGACATGCTTTTCTTGCGTGCCGCATACAGCATGGCCAACCGCAACCCACTCGGCTCAGCCGCAGGCTATGGCTCATCGTTTCCGCTCAACCGCTCGATGACCACACAGCTGCTCGGCTTCGACACGATGAACTACAACGTGGTGTACGCACAGATGGGACGCGGCAAGATGGAGCGCAACGTGGCCTCCGCCATGGCCTCCGTGGCGGGCACACTATCCAAGCTGGCTTTTGACGCATGTCTGTTCAACAGCCAGAACTTCGCATTCGTGAGACTGCCCAAGGAGTGTACTACCGGCAGTTCCATAATGCCGCACAAGAAGAACCCCGACGTGTTTGAGCTTATACGCGCAAAGAGCAACAAACTGCAAGTACTGCCACAGGAAATAACATTGATAATGAACAATCTGCCATCAGGCTATTTCCGCGATTTGCAAGTGATAAAGGAGGCGTTTCTGCCATCGTTCGCCGAACTGAAAGACTGCCTTGACATGGCGGTATACATCATAAGCCGCATGGAGGTGAACAAGCATATAATCGACAATCCGATGTATGACCCGATGTTTTCGGTGGAGGAGGTGAATCGCCTTGCAACCACGGGAACGCCATTCCGCGATGCCTACAAGAAAGTAGGGATGGAGATTGAGAACGGCACATTCGTGCCAGACAAACACATACACCATACCCACGAGGGCAGTATGGGCAACCTTCAGAACGACAAGATAAAAGCCTTGATGGAAAAAACGATGGAGGATTTCCATTTTGAACGCATGATAAACGCAGAAAGGAGATTACTGTCATGAGGAGCATACCGCTGGCAGTGGCCACCATCGCAACCGCGAGCCTGCTGACAGTCTCGTGTACTACCGACAATGAGTACAGTTCCGAACCGTGCTACTTCGTTTTTGACAATTCAGTGCACCAAAACAGTGCGTTGGCCTCGGCCATGATAAGCACATCGCCAGGAGTCTTCTGTCATGTGACGGAAACCGTTGTGTCGGGTGCGACCTACTTTGAGTTTGAGAATAACCAAGGATTGTCAGAGAGCAGTATCGCCAACGCCATAGACCTGCAACGCACACGCCGCATAGGCAGGCAAAACGGCCTCATCGTGGGCTATGGCAACGCCGACATAACAAGCCCTGTGTTCTACGCCTACGACGCACAGTGCCCCGCCTGCTACACCGGCACAGGACTGACAGACCGCACCTTGAACATGAGCAACAACGGCATAGCCTCATGTTCTAATTGCGGACGCTCCTACGACATGAACAACGGAGGCTATCTGAGCAGCGGAGGCCAAGACAATGATGCCGACGGCAACAAGCTTACACGCTACCGCGTCTCTACAACAGGTGCCTACGGGATGCTGGTGGTCTCAAACTGACAACAAGAACCGAACAGGAATGTCACAAGCGGAAAGCGACATGCGCCATTGCAACCGGTGATGGCGCAGGAGTTAAACCACGCGGCTCAGCGCATCTTTATTTCTTCAAAGTCTACATATTCACCCTCATCATCGGCGAATATGCGACGGTTGGCAACGGCAGTATCACGCAGGTCTATAACTGTTTCTCCACTTGAAGCATGTGCCGCACGCCACCTGCCGCCTGATGTCCGATGTCTCCGGCCATGGGTATTGGCCGTGCGATGCGCACCATCGCCACTAACACCATGAAAGAAGCGGAGACCGCGACGCACCACATGCACTACCACCGCTATGCCTGCGATGACAATCACAAGGAAAAACAGGAAGACAAACAAGAAGAAATTAAACATGAAATTGCTCCTCCGTCATCTTTGTCTGTAGCGGTCAACGACCGACAGGAGCAGATACCACACGATGGAGGCCGACACACCCGATACGCCGAACAATAACACAAGCGCAATGCAACCCATAACAAAGACGTATTTCACTTCGTTACCCCTCCATCCCCACGTCTTGAACTTCAAGGCAAACATGGGAATCTCTGACACAAGAAGCCAACAACTGAGTGCCAAAAGCACCAAGATGACAACAACGCCAAAAGCGGAGGAGGCCAGCATGTCGCCCATGCCGACAATGAACGAGGCCCAAAACAGGGTGTTGGCAGGTGTGGGCATACCTATGAAAGACGAGGCCTGACGCTTATCGAGGTTGAATTTGGCCAGTCGTAGAGCCGAGAACGCGGCCATGACAAACGCCACAAAAGGCAAAACCGATGCCGCCCAACCAAGCCCCGACGGCCACGATGACACATTGAGAACCGCGAAAACCATCGCCGAGGGTGCCACACCGAAAGTAACATCGTCAGCCAGAGAATCGAGTTCCTTGCCTATCGCCGATGACACACCGAGCAGACGAGCCGACATTCCATCGAGAAAATCGAACACAGCACCAACAACAATGAAAAGGAAAGCTGTCTCAAAAAGTCCAAAGAAAGCATAGTAAGTGGCGACACAACCGGAAACAAGGTTGCAACACGTTATGGCGTTAGGGATATTTCGAGTCAGAGTACTGGCCATAATTTATCGCAGTTTGGCTATTACGGTGAGGTTGCCAACGGTAGATTGCCCCATCTTCACACACACCTCGCTACCAACAGGCAGGAAAACATCCACACGCGAACCGAGCTTGATGAAGCCCATGTGCTCGTCTATGTAACATTCTTCACCCTCCTTTGCATAAGTGACGATGCGGCGCGCCATGGCACCGGCTATCTGGCGACATAGAATGTCTTCGCCCTCAGGCGTGGTTATCATCACATCGGCACGCTCGTTCTCCTCGCTGGCCTTTGGCAACCATGCCTTATGGTAATTGCCATCCTGGTGATGCACGAACTTGACCTTGCCATCCACAGGAAACCAGTTGGCATGAACATTGAAAAGACTCATGAATATAGAAATCATGAGCCGTTTATCGTGGAAATACTCGTTCTCTTCCACCTCTTCAATCACCACTATCTTGCCATCGGCGGGCGCCACCACCGTGCGCTCAGTGTCATCGTTGAAATAGCGGATGGGGCAACGATAGAAATTGAGCACAATGACCCACGCCGCCCCGAACACGATTACGAACGCCCAGAAAGGAACCTTGGAACTGGGAAAATGCCAAAGCATCACGGCGACCACTATAATTGCCAACATGCTGCAAATGAGCGTGTCGGTGCCTTCGCGGTGGATTCTGATTTTCTTTAGTTTCCTTATTCTTCTTCCCATGGGTACGTTTCCGGTTGTTTTGTATGCAAAGGCGACAAGACATCATCGCCAAGAATGTTTTTAGCGTTCGGTCAGGTAATGGTTACAAGCCACTATAACGGCGAACAGACCCGCCGCAAAGCATAGCACTTAACCGCGTGCAAAGGTAAGACTTTTTCGCTTATCCCACAAATTTTTACTTCATTCTTTTGGCTGTCTCAGAGAATAGGAGTAACTTTGAACCTTGAAAACGTTACCCACACATTCAGATGCAGGATTTCGTCCATCTCCACGTACACACTTATTACTCGATACTTGACGGCCAGTCAAGCATCCAAAAACTTGTTGACAAAGCCGTTGCCAACGGCATGAAAGGCATGGCTATCACCGATCACGGCGACATGTTTGGCATCAAGGAGTTTTGGGACTACTGCGCCGGCATAAACAGCAAACGACAGAAGGACGGACTGGAGCCTTTCAAGCCTATCCTCGGATGCGAAATGTATGTAGCTCACCGCCGCAAGGAAGACAAGACTGAGAAAAGTGACCGCAGCGGTTACCACTTGATTGTGCTGGCAAAGAATTACCAAGGTTACAAGAACCTGATAAAAATCGTGTCGAACGCATGGACAGACGGTTTCTACATGAGACCGCGCACCGACCGCGCCGACTTGGAAGCTCACCACGAGGGACTGATTGTATGCTCGGCATGCATCGCCGGCGAAGTGCCCGCAAAAATACTGAACGATGACATTGCCGGTGCGCGCGAGGCCTTGGAATGGTATAAGCGGGTGTTCGGCGATGACTACTACCTCGAACTGCAACGACATGAAGTCAAAGACCCAGACCTGCGCGCCAATAGAGAGACATTCCCGCTGCAACAGCGCGCCAACAAGGTGCTTATCGAACTGGCTCATGAGTATGGGATAAAGCTGGTGTGCACAAACGACGCACACTTCGTAGACCAAGAGAACGCCGAAGCCCACGACCACTTACTATGCCTATCTACGGGGAAAGACCTGGACGATACATCCCGAATGATGTATTCGAAGCAGGAATGGTTTAAGACACGCGAGGAAATGAACGAGGTGTTCGCCGACGTGCCCGAGGCTCTGGCCAACACACTCGAAGTGCTCGACAAGGTTGAGATATACAGCATTGAGCATTCGCCCATAATGCCGTCATTCCCGATTCCAGAATCATTCGGCACAGAGGAACAGTGGCGCGAAAAGTTCACAAACGAACAGCTGTTCAAAGAATTCACCAGTGATGAGAACGGCGAGAACCCTCTGCCACGCGAAGAAGGCGAAAAGAAAATACAGAATCTGGGGGGATATGACAAGCTTTACCGAATAAAGTTTGAAGCCGACTATTTGGCAAAGCTTGCCTATGAGGGGGCTGCCCAACTATATGGAAACCCGCTGTCTACGGAAGTAGACGAGCGCGTGCGCTTCGAACTTCACATCATGAAGACGATGGGATTCCCCGGCTACTTCCTTATCGTGCAAGACTTCATCAATTCCGCCCGCGACGAATTAGGCGTGATGGTTGGCCCGGGGCGTGGCTCAGCCGCCGGCTCAGTGGTAGCCTATTGCCTCGGCATCACCAAGATAGACCCCATCAAGTATGACCTGCTGTTTGAGCGCTTTCTCAACCCCGACCGAATATCCTTGCCCGACATAGACACGGACTTCGACGACGACGGACGAGGAAAGGTGCTCGAATGGGTGGAAGACAAGTACGGACACGACAACTGCGCGCACATAATCACATACGCCACCATGGCCACCAAAAACTCAATAAAGGACGTGGCCCGAGTGGAAAAGCTGCCGCTGGAACAGGCGAACTATCTCTGCAAGCAGATTCCCGACAAGCTGCCCGATGGCTTGAAGATGAACCTCACGAACGCCATCAAATGCATTCCGGAGCTGCGCGACGCCGAGGCCAGTGCCGATCCAAAGCTGCACAACACCATGGAATACGCCAAAATGCTCGAGGGCACTGTGCGCGGCACTGGCATCCATGCCTGTGGATTCATAATCTGCCGTGACCCGATAAGCGACTGGGTGCCCGTCTCGGTGGCCGAAGACAAGGCTGATCCCGGCCACAAGCTGCGATGCACGCAGTATGATGGGCACGTGATTGAGACAACAGGGCTGATAAAGATGGACTTCCTCGGCCTCAAAACATTGTCCATATTAAAGGAGGCGGTGGAAAATGTGCGTATAACCACTGGTGAAGTGGTCGACCTTGACACCATTCCCATTGACGACCCGAAGACATACCAGCTTTTCTGTGAGGGGCGGACAATCGGCACATTCCAGTTTGAATCTCCAGGAATGCAAAAGTACTTGCGCGAGCTTCATCCATCAGTGTTTGAAGACCTCATCGCCATGAACGCCCTCTATCGCCCGGGGCCTATGGATTACATTCCATCATTCATCGCGCGTAAGAATGGCAAGGAGGAAATAAAGTACGACATACCTTGCATGGAGAAATACCTAAAGGACACTTACGGTATTACCGTCTACCAAGAGCAGGTGATGCTCCTGTCGCGACAGCTGGCCAACTTCACGCGAGGCGAGAGCGATGCACTGCGAAAGGCCATGGGAAAGAAGAAAAAGGCCATCGTAGATGCCATGAAGCCCAAGTTCATCGAGGGAGGGAAAGCCAACGGCCACGACCCGCAGACTCTTGAAAAGATTTGGGGCGACTGGGAAAAATTCGCCTCTTACGCCTTCAACAAGAGCCACGCCACGTGTTATTCGTGGGTGGCATACCAGACAGCTTATCTCAAGGCGCATTATCCGGCTGAATACATGGCAGCCGTGATGAGCCGCAACATCGACAACATAAACGAAATAACAAAGCTCATGGACGAGTGTCGCGCCATGGGCATCCCTACCCTCGGCCCTGATGTCAACGAAAGCCGACAGAAGTTCAGTGCCAACAAGAAAGGCGAGATTCGCTTCGGCATAAGCGCCATCAAGGGAGTGGGAAGCACCGCCGCCGATGCCATCATAAACGAGCGCGAGAAAAACGGCCCGTATAAAGACATATTCGACTTCATACAGCGCGTCAACCTCGGCTCTGTCAACCGCAAGTGCGTGGAGTCTCTCGTGCTCAGCGGTGGCTTCGACGGCTTCAATAAGATGAAACGCGAAGACTTCTTTTCCCCTAACAACAAGGGCGAAGCTTTCATCGACACGCTCATTCGTTACGGACAGACATACCAAATGGAAATGGCACAAATGCGCAACTCTCTCTTCGGAGGCGACAACGCCGTGGCGATAGCAACGCCGCCCATCATCAAGGGCGAATGCTGGAGCGACATAGAGCGGCTCAACCGTGAACGCGATCTTGTCGGCATATACATTTCCGCCCATCCGCTCGATGAATACAAGATTGTGCTCGACAACCTGTGCAACACCCACTGTGCCGAATTGTCCAATGTGGCATCGCTCAGCGACCGCGAGTCTGTAACAATCGGGGGCATCGTCACCGGCATCAAGTCTAAGTTCACCAAGACAGGCAAGCCCTGCGGTTTCGTAACCATAGAGGATTTCGAGGGGAACGGCGAACTGGCCTTGTTCGGCGAGGAATGGGGACGCTGGAGCGGCATGTTCAAGGAGGGCTGCGCTGTCTACATCACAGCAAAGTGCCAACAGCGATTCCGCGACAGCAGATTCTTCGACCTCAAGATACAAAACATAGAATACCTGCAATCAATAAAGGGCAAAGCCATAGACCGCATAACAATATCCATGGCGACAGACGGGCTCAACGACCAAATCGTTGACGAACTTAACGAAATAATCCGCGAAAGCCCCGGGCAGACAAAACTCTTCTTCCGCCTGCACGACGCTACGGGCAAGAGCCACGTGCTCTTAAGGAGCAAAAGCCACAACGTGGATGTAAAGCGCAACCTGATATCTTACATCGAACAGACCCCAGCCCTCGACTATAAGATTAACTGACGCGACAGGCCAATGAGCCACAAGCGGCAGACATCGCCTGCGTCATTCTCTGCTTGCAGGCATACAAACACAGTGAAATCATCAACAAAAACAATATTAACAACAATGGAAGTAACAATCACTAACGAGAATTTTGAGACACTGAAGAATGGCGAACTGCCATTGGTCGTTGATTTCTGGGCGACGTGGTGTGGCCCGTGCCGCATGATAGCCCCCATAGTGGAAGAATTGGCAAAGGCTTACGATGGAAAGATAAACGTAGGCAAATGCGATGTGGAGGAGTGTGAAGACATAGCCGCCGAGTATGGGATTCGCAACATTCCAACCATCATCTTCTTCAAGGGAGGCAATGTTGTAGACAAGCTCGTGGGCGCTGTGTCCAAGGCCAAGCTCGAAGAGAAATTCCAATCACTGCTCTAACCCATGGACAGCCTGGAAGAGGAGCTTCGGCTCGATGCCGAGGAAAACGAGCGCGAGGTCGACTTCATCATCGCGGCACTGCCGTCCGAACTGAAAGACAAGTTCGGACGTGCGGAGTTGCTATACATGATGGATGCAATCGTGGAGTATTATTTCACCAGCGGTGTGCTCGACGAGAAGCCCAACGACAATGGCGATGTGGATATCGACCTTGAGAAAGTAGCTGATTACGTGTGCAAACGAGCCGCGAATGAGAGGCGCGGCATCTACGACCCTGCCGATGTGTTCTTCGTGGTGCAGGCCGACTTGGACTTCCAAGAGCAGAATTTGCCGTGACGTGGACGGCCGTGCCACGCAGCTTGCATGGCACGGCTGTCTCATGGCAGTCATCCAACACCTACACCACTCGGGCGACATGCTCCCGTCGCTTGTCTCCAAATAGGCCACAGCGCGCATACCGCCTCACGGATGGATTAATAATAATGTGGCTGTAACATCATCCGCTTCATTTTCATCGCTGCGCATGGCGCAAATTCTTGCGCCACCACTTTGCAGTATCTGCATTTTGCAGTATTTTTGCAGACACAAACAAAGAGCGACATGGATTTCTGGATTTCATTGATTCTGTGGGCAGCGGTTTCAACATTGTTGCTGTATGGATGGTTCTACAACATGGGGCAGTATCGCGAGACGACAAAAGACGTGCTCGTAACCGCTGGCTCATGCATTGGTTCGCTGTGGGCATTGCGCACGTTCCTGCCCGGCCTCACTGTCACGGTGGCCACAGCCGTCATCGTGGCTATCGCCATTCCAATAACGTTTCTGTCACCCATCGCACGCAACATCCCGCGCTACGCCTATACTGCAGCCTCCATCGTGCTGCTGTCGATGATTATGTACATCTGCGATAAATTCATTGGCCTGTCGCTGCCCGTTACGTGCATGATTGGCGCCGTACTGTTTGTCGCCTTTTACAGTATCACAATATACGCATATTCCCGTTTGCCACACTCTCCCGAAGACGAGTGAGCCTGCGCTCACCGAACCTTTTTCCCGCGCCAAGGCTACGCACAATCACACCGTATGGAAAGAGCCACGAGATGAAGCTTTGCCATATAATGACGATGCAGTCCACAATTATATGGCCCGGCCATTATATGTCGCTTTCTGTGGCATTGCTCACGGAGTCTTGCATGTGTCGCTTGCCAGAGCGATTGCTCGCTTATTTTTTGATGCGGAGCACCGGAGCAATATTATTTGTTGGCTCCGGCAACTTTACAGTAAGGCCATCGGCCGTTTGCGTGGCCTGCAGTTTCCCATGGCCGAGCAGATAGACAGACTCTATCTTTTTCTTTCCTGTCAGTTCATTGTCTTTTGCCAGTGATTTTATTGTAAGCGAACCGTCCGTCGGCCAGGCCATGGCAGTGGCGTAAACATATTTGCGTGTCTGGTTGAAACGAATTTCGCGACTGTCCATTTTTTTGTATTGCCCGTCATTGAAACCTTGCGCTTTCAAGGCAACCCCATTTTCTGCCACCGGTCCTTCTCCGAAAATGGCACAAGGTCTTGTGCCGAATATGCTTTCACCGTTAGTGGCAATCCATACGGCCAGCTCATCAAGAATTGTTTTTTCCTTTTCGTCAAAGGTACCGTCGGCGCGCAGCGGAACATTAAGCAGCAGGTTTCCGTTTTTGCTGACCACATCCACCAACTGGCGAACCACAAGTGTAGCCGACTTATAGCGATTGCGTTCGTATGTCTGGGTATTGTAGTGCCAGTCACCAAGACATGTGCAAGTTTGCCAGGGCTGTTGCATGATTTCGCTTGGAGTGCCTCGCTCAACATCCCATGTTATGGCTTGACGCTGGTTCTCGTCGAGAATCTTGCCGAACATCACCGCGCTCATCTTGCCTTTGCGTGTGTGTTCATTGTGGTTGTAGAAGTGGGCGGCTATCTTCAGTCCGGCATCACTGATGGGATAGAATGGCATCACTGTGGCATCGAAGTAAAGCAGGTCTGGGTTATAGCGGTTGATGACGTCAAGCGTCCTGTTATAGAAGTTTGTCACAAATTTCTGCGATGGGATGCTTGCCCCATTGTCCCATGCCCATTGGCTGTGAATCATGCCATCAGCCCAGCTGCCGCTGCTCATCGGGTGGTCTTGCGCATACAGGGCTTGTGGGTCATAGCCTTCCCACCACTTCCCTTTGCCGTCGGCTTTGGTCAGCGTTCCGTCGTAGGGCACACCGGCTTTAGGCCCGTTGCGGTCATAGCGTTGCGCCGGTTCATACCATGTCCAGGCATGGTCGGCGTGCAGGCTTATGCCGAACGGCAATCCCTGTTTCCGTGCTGCCTCGGCCCATTCAGCGAGCACATCGCGCTTGGGGCCAATGTTCATTGAGTTCCATGGTTGATATTTGCTGTCCCACAGGTCATAATTGTCATGATGATTGCCCAAGACAAAGAAATATCTCGCACCCACTTTCTTGTAGAAAGCCACCAATGAATCCGGTTGCCAATGTTCGGCCTTGAACAGTGGCAGTATGTCTTTGAAGCCCACCTCTGATGGATGGCCATAGTGCTCAACGTGATATTTATACTGGTATGTGTCTTCCTGATACAGTTTGCGCGCCATCCAGTCTCCGCTACCTTCCACGCATTGTGGCCCCCAATGGGCCCAAATGCCGAATTTCGCGTCGCGAAACCATTCCGGAACGTCATATCCTGACAATGACTGCCATGTCGGTTCAAAACGTCCTTGTTCCATCTTCTCGTCTGTTTCGGCCACTTCCACCTTGTAGTCTTGTGCTGACGCATAGCTAAGGCATATGCCAAAACATGTCGCCGCCATCAAAAGTCTTTTCATTTTCGGCTGTTTTGTTATACAATATATAGTTCAGGTTCCCGGTTGAATATTTCTGTTGTTGAACGGGCTTTATCAATAGTGGTGTAAAAGAGCCGGCAATAACGCGCTCGCATATTGTTGCATATATGCCGCCATCCTCATGCAAAGATACTTGTTTTTTGCGACTTATGTACTGAAAACATTTATGTTTTCTTCGACAATACATATATTTGCAGATGTTAAT
>CAZKMT010000031.1:0-24650 GCA_964554115.1 uncultured Prevotella sp. | reverse complement strand
TAATACATTGGGCAAAAAGGAATGCTCATTCCAATTCACAGCCTGACAGGAACACGCTGTCTATCAGAGGCGTGGTATAAGCATACGGTATAAAATCAATAGACGGAATTGGGGACGTTATGAAAAAGTTTGCAACCTTGCCAATGGCTATCGAACCATAATCTTGGCTCACCCCCATGGAATAAGCTGCATTGATGGTTGCCGCATTGATAGCTTCGGCCGGCAGCAGTCGCATCTTTATGCAGGCCAAAGACACTATGAATTTCATGTCGCCTGACGGCGTGGAGCCAGGATTGTAATCGCTGGCAACAGCAACACCCAATCCCGAATCTATCATTTTGCGTGCCGGAGCATAGGGCATGTTGAGAAAGAACGATGTACCAGGCAACACTGTCGGCATCGTATCACTACCACGAAGCACATCGAACTCTTCTTCGGGCATGTTTTCAAGATGATCTACCGACAGCGCGCCATGACTCACCCCCACACGAAGCCCTCCAATGGCAGCCAGCTCATCAACGTGAATTTTGGGCCTCATGCCCCATTTTGCCGCTGCGTCAAGAATGCGGGATGTTTCATCGGGAGTGAAAAAACCATCATCGCAAAACACATCAACATAATCTGCCAGACGCTCACGTCCCACTTCCGGAATCATTTCATTGACAACAAGGTCAACATAATCTGCCTGAGACCATTGCCTGCCTACCGCATGTGCCCCGAGAAAGGTAGAGACGATGCGTGCCGGAACGCTTTCCCGTATTCTCCGTATCACGCGGAGCATCTTCAGCTCATCGGCAGTGTTCAGCCCATAGCCACTCTTAATTTCTATGCAACCGGTGCCTTTTCGCATTACCTCCCAAACGCGGCATATTGCCTGATTGTAAAGTTCATCTTCGTCAAGAGCATGGAGCAAATCGGCGGAATTGAGTATTCCCCCACCCCGCCGGGCAATCTCCGCATAACTCAATCCCCGTATCTTATCGACGAACTCACCCTCACGGCTACCTGCGTACACTATGTGGGTATGAGGGTCGCACCACGATGGGAGCACCATTCCACCATGCGCATCAACTATCCTGTCTGCACGGACGCCTGCGGCAGAGAGGTCTTTCATGCTGCCAAAAGCCGAAAAGAGACCGTCTTCCACAAGCAACCAAGCATCACAGAGCCGCTTGACGCACCCCATCTCGTCACCCTGTAAGCGCTGCTTGCCGGTATCAGTAATTCCAACAAGCTCCTTGATATTCTCAACAAGCAGGCGCATGGTCTCTCAAAAAGTCTATTGAATGACTGATGTGAGGATACATCACGCCATCGTTTACGATGAAAGGAACCACTTTGCGATATTCTTCATAAATGGATTCTATCACCGGCGAAGACTTTAACGGACGGCGGAAATCGAGGGCTTGGGCTGCATTGAACAGTTCAATGGCCAAGACACGCTCAGTATTGAGCACGACTTTATATAACTTTATTGCCGCATTGGCGCCCATGCTCACATGATCTTCTTGCCCTTGGCTTGACGGTATGCTATCAACCGATGACGGAGTACACAATGTCTTGTTCAGACTCACCACCGAAGCCGCAGTATATTGCGTTATCATAAAGCCACTGTTGACGCCCGGATTGGCAACGAGAAAGCTCGGCAATCCTCGCGTGCCGGACACCAGCTTGTAAATCCTGCGTTCCGAGATATTGGCCAACTCGCTAAGTGCTATGGCAAGAAAATCCAATGGCAACGCTATTGGCTCACCATGAAAGTTACCGGCTGAAATAACAAGATCTTCATCAGGGCACACCGTTGGATTGTCGGTAGCCGAATTTATCTCGGTGTCAATCACAGAAGACACGTAGTTAAGAGTGTCTCTGAAGGCTCCATGCACCTGCGATATGCAGCGAAATGAATAAGGATCTTGCACATATTCTTTCTTGCGCTCCATAATCTCGCTGCCCTCGAGCAGCTTACGCATATGTCTTGCCGTGTCCATCTGCCCTTTATGCGGGCGTACCTTATGCACTGCCTCTATGAACGGCTCCGACAACCCATAATATGCGTCGAGCGACATTGCTGATATTGCATCTGCCCAACAGCCCAACCGACGACTGTTGAGGATTGCCCAGACAGCAAATGCTCCCATATTCTGAGTTCCATTAAGCAAAGCCAACCCCTCCTTTGAGGCCAGACGTATAGGACGCCAACCTTTCTTCCGCAGTACCTCCGCGCCACTCATCACCTTGCCGCGAAACTCAACCTCACCCAAACCTACGAGCGGCAAAGACATGTGAGCCAATGGAACGAGGTCGCCCGATGCGCCAAGCGACCCTTGCATGTATACGATAGGATAAATGTCGTTGTTGAAGAAGTCTACAAGTCGCTCCACCGTGTCAAGCTTGCATCCCGAATAGCCATAGCTAAGCGACTGTATCTTTAAGAGCATCATTATCTTCACTATCTCGTTGGGGACACGTTCTCCTGTGCCACAAGCATGCGACATCATCAAATTGATTTGCAACTGAGCCAGATGGTCCTTGCCTATGGAAACGTTGCAGAGCGAGCCAAACCCTGTCGTAACCCCGTAAATGGGAGATTTCGTCTCGGCTATCTTTCTGTCAAGATACTCACGGCAACGAATCATGCGTTGTCTGGAATCTTCGCTCAACTCTATCTTATAACCATGCTCTATTATTTCGCCGATACGCTCTATCGAAAGATGCTCGGCTGATATTTGATGAACCTTTACCATAATGTCTATGTTTTATGAACATCCGCAATGTCCTGAATTGATGGTCTCCATTCCTCATGCTCTTAGTCTCATAAGATTGGAAGACATTGTCACATGCAATGGCAATAACAAAGTCCAAAAGACCGCGGACATTCATTTCAGTTTTTATCCTTGTTGGCAAACGCCTCGTCTATTATGCTGTCATCGACAAGGGCCGGTATGGTGACTTTCAATCCCGGCGTGCGTTCCATCTCGCGTGCAATGCTGCGCATGGAGCCTTCGTTGCGCGCCCAACAACGACGGGCAATGCCATTGTTCACATCCCAAGAAAGCATTGAGCGAATGCGCCGCTCACTGTCTTCGCTACCATCTATGACCATGCCAAAACCACCGTTGATGACCTCACCCCAGCCTACGCCTCCACCATTGTGCAACGACACCCATGTGGCACCGCGGAAAGAGTCACCAATGACATTCTGCACCGCCATATCGGCACAAAACTGCGAGCCATCGTATATGTTGCTCGTTTCCCTAAATGGAGAGTCCGTTCCCGACACATCGTGATGGTCACGCCCAAGCACCACGGGACGACTTATTTCCCCACGTCTTATGGCCTCGTTGAAAGCAAGGGCTATCTTTGTCCGTCCCTCAGCATCAGCATATAATATACGTGCCTGCGAACCCACTACAAGATGATTACGACCGGCTTCCTTTATCCAATGTATGTTGTCATCCATTTGGCTCCATATCTCTTCGGGGGCAGTGCGCCTTATTTCTTCCAACACGGCAGTCGATATCCTATCAGTAGCGTCTAAGTCATCCGGATTACCGGAAGTGCAGACCCAACGAAACGGCCCGAAGCCATAGTCGAAAAACATCGGCCCCATGATATCCTGCACATAAGAGGGATAGCGGAACTTTCCATCCGGTCGCAATATGTCGGCTCCAGCGCGTTGCGACTGCAAGAGAAAAGCATTCCCATAATCGAAGAAATACATTCCACGGCTTGTCAGCCTGTTGATGGCAGCCACCTGTCGGCGTAACGAAGCCTGCACTCGCTCACGGAAAGAAGCTGGATCGGCAACCATCATCTCTTTCGACTCTTCAAAAGTCATGCCCACCGGATAATAGCCTCCTGCCCACGGATTGTGCAGCGATGTTTGGTCAGTACCAAAATCCACCTTTATATTTTCGTCAGCGAGTCGTTCCCACAAGTCTACCACATTGCCTACATAAGCCATGGAAACAGTCCGCCGCTCATCAACAGCCTTGCGTATGGATGCTATCAGTTCATCAAGGTCATGATGCAATTCGTCAACCCACCCTTGGGCATACCTCTTTTGAGCTGCCAACGGATTGATTTCAGCCACGACACTCACCACTCCAGCTATATTGCCGGCTTTCGGTTGTGCCCCTGACATACCTCCCAAACCAGACGAGACAAACAGCATTCCATGCACATTGGTGCGTTCCGGGTCTTTCTTCATTTGCATGCGGGCAGCGTTGAGCACTGTGATAGTAGTGCCATGTACGATGCCCTGTGGCCCGATGTACATATATGAACCTGCCGTCATTTGCCCATATTGGCTCACACCAAGCGCATTCATGCGTTCCCAATCATCCGGTTTTGAGTAATTGGGTATCACCATGCCATTCGTCACAACCACTCTCGGAGCATCCTTGCACGATGGGAACAGTCCCAGCGGGTGTCCAGAATACATCACGAGAGTTTGCTCGTCAGTCATTTCGCTCAGGTATTTCATGGTGAGGCGGTACTGCGCCCAGTTCTGGAATATGGCACCATTGCCACCATAAATGATAAGTTCATGAGGATGCTGTGCCACAGCCGGATTCAAATTGTTCTGAATCATAAGCATTATGGCTGCGGCCTGACGCGAACGATGTGGATAATCATCGATGGAACGGGCATACATGTCATAATGCGGACGAAACCTGTACATATAAATTCGGCCATAACGTTCAAGCTCTCCGGCAAACTCTGGAGCCAATACGGCATGAAACCTTTTCGGGAAATATCTCAAGGCATTGCGCAACGCCAGCTTTTTCCCCTTTGGCGAAAGTATGTCCTTGCGCTTGGGGGCATGGTTTATGTCTGGATCGTATGGCATTGGCTCTGGCAGCACATCGGGAATGCCCGCACAGACTTCCGCAGCAAACTGTTCTCGGTTCATCTCCATAAGTTATTTGTTTATAACATTTTCAACCATAGACATTATTTCTCGCTCCAACCTGTCGGCCTCGGCCATCAACCTATCGGCCTCGGCCACAAGCCGAGCGGCAACGTCCTTGTCTTTAAGCACAGCCGCGTTTATTTTTACATTCAAGCCGGCACCCATCACAGCCGCACGAGCCGCAAGTGCGCCCACACCCGCATCCGAGACGCTGCTGGGATTACCCTCTATCACCATCGCCTTGCAAATGGCAAAAGCCTCTGCCGAACGCCTCATCGTTTCCAACGGCACCTGCGCCGCAAAAAGGGTGGCCCGTTGTATTGCCTCCGAACGCAAGCGTTTGTCTTCATCGGTGCTCTTGCTCATGCCATATGCCGCCATGATGCGGTTGAAAGCCTCCGTGTCTTCATCCACAAGGCGCAACAATTCTTCTTCAAGTGCCACTCCTGACTCGGCCCAGCGACTGAAATACTCCCAGTTGGAATCCCATCCGGGCTTGTGCGCCGATAGATTGGCAACCATCGTGGCAAGGGCTGCGCCCAGTGCTCCCATGTATGCCGCCACCGAGCCACCGCCAGGAGCAGGCGATTCACGCAGCGTCTCATCAGCAAAGCCTTTCACAGTAAGGCTGGTCAGTCTGTTGCCATCCGGACGGTCTGCATCAATCAGATATTCTATCACTTTTTCCTCCGGTCTGAACGGTTTCAAGTCGTCAAGCCCCAGTGATTTAATGGCTATTGCGATTATATCTTCCTTAGGTATGCCCGTTGAACGTTGCTGCTTCCGCAGGAAGTGTTTTCCGGCCTCCACCAACGTGCGCTCAGGCATCAGGCCCACTATTTCCGTACCCGTAACTCGCAGTCCACGTGCTCCGGCGCAACGGCACACCTCATCAAAAGCCACATGCAATGGCGTGGCATTGATGTCGGTTATGTTCATCGACACCTGTGCGATTCCATATTCTTTTATAAACCACCCTATTGCCTTAGTGCCTTTCAATGTGCCCGGACGCATTATGGAGTTGCCATCGGCATCACGCCTTATTTCACCCGTTATGGGATTACCATTGCGCTCAGGCCGCCCTTTCTCCCTTACGTCAAAAGCTATGGCGTTGGCACGGCGCGTTGACGTGGTGTTAAGGTTAAAATTCACGGCTATTAAGAAATTACGCGCGCCAACTACAGTACAACCACTGCGTGCCACATCCTCATCATAAAGACGCGCACCGTAATCGGGCATCTCTGTAGAATCCACAAGTCGTTTGGCGATGCCCTCATATTCACCCTTGCGACACACGGCAAGGTTTCGACGTTCAGGACGCAAGGCTGCCGCCTCATAGCAATAGCATGGTATGCGCAATTCGGTAGCGATGCGTTCTGCCAGTTTTCGTGCCAGCTCGGCACACTCCTCAAGCGTAATGCCCGTCACAGGCACCAACGGCAACACGTCGGTTGCGCCGATGCGCGGATGGGCACCATGGTGTCGGCGCATGTCTATCACCTCACCTGCCTTGCGCACTGCCCTAAACGCAGCTTCCGTTACAGCTTCCGGATTGCCAACGAACGTCACCACCGTCCTGTTGGTGGCTTCGCCCGGATCTACGTTGAGCAACTTAATGCCCTCGACACCTTCTATTTCGTCTGTTATCTGTTTTATCACCGACATGTCACGCCCCTCACTGAAGTTGGGCACACACTCTACTATTCGTCTTTCTGTTGCCATGACAAATACATTTTTACATATTATGATAAAGGAGATGCCGAAAACATCTTCCGCAACACTATCGTACTTTTATATGGACACACATAAACAACGGCATGAAGCCTGATATATTTCTCACTGCGTCTCCGATAGTTCATATATTGTGGTGTCCACGATACCTGCCGCAGCCATGGCCTCACGACGTTCCACACACGTACCGCAACGTCCACAATGGATGTCACCGCCCTTATAGCACGACCATGTTTCCGAGTAATCAATGCCCAAGCTTTTCCCTCTTCCGGCAATGTCGGCTTTCGTCATGTTGGTATATGGTGCCACCACTCTTATGCCAGCATAAGTTCCAGCCTGCGTCACGGCGTCCATAGCCTCGATGAATCCCGGACGACAGTCGGGGTAGATTGCATGGTCTCCACTATGGTTAGCTATCAGCACCTGCGACAAGCCGTTGCTCTCAGCTATGCCCGCCGCAATGGCTAACATTATGCCATTGCGAAATGGCACTACCGTCGACTTCATGTTCACATCCGTGTAATGCCCCTCCGGTATTGCATCCGCTCCCTCAAGCAGAGAGCTCTTGAAGAGTTCGTGCATGAAGTCGAGCCTTATCGTCGTATGGGGTATGCCTAACCGGCGGCAATGCTTTTCGGCAAACGGTATCTCACGGGCGTTATGGTTGCTCCCATAGTCAAACGACAGGCCGAGAGCTATGCAGTCTTTCATGTCGTACAGCAATGTTATGCTATCCATGCCGCCGCTCACCACTATCAGTGCATCCTTGATTGTCATTGCGCTGCGATTACCTCTATCTCCACAAGTGCACCTTTAGGCAACGCTTTTACGGCAAAGGCCGAACGCGCCGGGTACGGTTCACTGAAAAATTCGGCATACACCTCGTTCATCTCTCCAAAATCAGCAATATCGGCCAAAAGCACAGTGGTCTTCACCACATTTGAGAGTTCCAGTCCAGCCGAACGCAATATTGCCTGCGCGTTTAATATCGACTGACGGGTCTGCTCTTTGATGCCCCCGACGGGGAATGAGCCCGTGACCGGGTCAATAGGTAACTGGCCTGAGGCATAAACAAAGCCATTGGCTTCCATGGCCTGACTGTATGGGCCAATGGCCGCAGGCGCATTTTCTGTGTTTAAAGATTTCATTGTTTCTGCAATATTTACATTTACTTTCACCCACATGAATCAGCAAAGTGCCATTTCCTATAACAAATCTGCACTGAAATGCCATTTGCACGCACCTCGCACATGAATAAATCAAACACAAAGGTACAATATATAAATTGTAAATGCAAATATTATGCAGTATTTTTACATGCCAAACATGGCATTCAGCATCGCTTCTCCAAAAACAGGAGAATGCAAATACCAATAAAACAAAGTGCAGGGTTGCAATGATTGCAACCCTGCACTTATAATAATAACAAATGTATAAAGAGCGTATGCGCGCCAAAAGCACATCCTTGCATTCGAGTGCGGCCTATACATTGCAGACGTTATCGATGTCCACCGTTTTTAATCGCAAGTGCTTTCGTCTGTTTTGCCAACACATTGAATAACAAATATGTTTATAGCCGTCATGACACTCTCCGTTTTCTTACAGAATCATCAGAAAAACAGATACCTGTTGTCAACCACCTTGGCTTTGAGATGCAACTCGTTCATGAATCGGCTGGCTGCTTGGAGTGCCTGTTGGTGCAGTTGTTGCTCCATGACCTTTTCATCATATTTGGCACCGCTGCGCTGCTTCTTGTCTATAACTTGGAACAGGTAAACGCCACCATAGCCTTTCACGGCATCAGACACGAATGCATCTTTCTTTGCCGCAGCGACAGCACCGCTCAAGGCAGCCTCACTGGTTCCGGTTGCCTGAACGAACACAGGCGCACTGAACGTTATCTGCCTTACAGTGTCCACACGAGCTCCTTTCGCCTTGGCGGCAGCAATGTTGTCCACGCCGACCAATTGCTCTTTCAGCCTCTCGTACTTCTTGTCGCGGAGCACATCTCCACGAATAATGTCTTTCACGTCAGCCAATGCGCGATAGCCTACCGGATGAATGTCCGTCATGGCCACAACGAGCAGATGATCGTTATTGCCGCATTCATAAAGAGGCGACACGTTTCCCGCCTTGGCCGAGAAAATCCATTTTATGGCCTCATCGGTATTGCGTATGCCTGCTATGTTATGTTCCGAATTGAACAAGTTCTTGCGTTCCTGCACTTTGTAACCAAACTTGCTCGCATTCTTTTCAATGCCTTCCACCGTCTGGTTGGCACTTACAAACTGGCTAAACTCATTGTAAGCCTTGGAATAAGTTTCTTTCGAGAAGTCTATGGTATGCTTAACTACAGCCGCAACATATTTATCAACCATGGCTCTGCGCCCGATGACCTGCACTATTATATTGCCCTGCGTAAGTTCGATGTTGCTCGTTTCATTAACACCTAATGTGCATACAGTCTCAAGATATTTCCGTGAATCAAGATCTAACGTCTGCGAATTTTCATACATAGCAGAAGTGAGCCAGACAGTATCGCCATTCTGACTGTATTTATTTGCCAATTCAGAGAAGTCCGCTCCCGCAATCAAGGCATTATACACACTGTCGGCACTCTTGCGGACATCTTCTATCGAAGTCCCTGTTATCTGTATCTGGCGATATTCCACCGAATCGGGCATCTGCGCCTTAGAGATAAGTTTTACCACATTGAGCGTGTTGTCATACTTTGTCTCAAACGGCTTTGTGGTCTCCCCAACAGACATGGAGTCAAGTCGGGTTGCTATGTCACTGGGGAAAGCATTGCGTGTCACCGGTATTCCGAGATATGAATATTGCGACTGCGCCTTGCGAACCACCACGGCCGGATCCTCACCGGCGGCAAGGCTCTTTTCCGCATCAACCATAGTGCCCATGAGTTTTTCTTTGTCTGCAGCTGATGGCAACACCTGGAACTCCACATATTTTATGTCGCGGCTTTCCACGTATTGCTTGAACATTTCTTTTTGCTCATCATATTTTGCCTTAAGGTCGCTCTCGGTCACTTCCACGTCGTTGTCATTGATTGAAGAATATGCCAACGATGCCAATTCAACCATGTTCTCTTCGGTCTGCCCATCGAAAGCCATCTTCGCTGAAACAGGGTTTGAAATGAGGCAATTAGACAACAGCGTCTGGTATTTCATGGCAAGCGTCTGCTGCCGCAACGATTTTTCCATGAATTGCCAATATCTATAAATCATTCGGTATTGCTCTGCCATTTGAGCATCCTGTCCATTTATCACCTGCTTGTAGTCAGCAAGGAACTTGGTGAGCAAGGACACATCGAAGCGCCGCGTCTGCTGATTCACAAAAGGTGTTTGCAAGAGCAATGGATTCGTTCCCTCGCGCAACACGTTCTGCAGTTCCTCCGTAGTGACGGTGAGCCCCAGCTTCTTTGCCTCATGCTCAACTATCACAGTGCTCACATAGGTGTTCCACACCTGATCCTTCACTTGGTTCATTTCCTCTTCGGTAAGATTTTCCCGCCCTTGGGTCATCTTCAAGACCTGCTGGTATTCTTCCATCAGGTTTTGGAATTCCTGCACGGAAATCTTTTCCCCTAATACCTCCCCTACCTGGAGACGTTTCTCATTGTTTGTTGTCTCGCAAGATCGGAACATCTCCTCGGCAATGAATGCAAAAAGGCCCAGACCTATGATTACAACCAAGATCGCACCTCTTTTCCTAATAGATCCTAATGCTGCCATTACTTTTTATTGTTGTTTTTGTTTTATATTTGCCAGTCTCCTTGACACGACACATGCGCGCCCGTATGGCTTATGCCACTTTAGTTGGCAAAATTACTAAAATTATATCAAATGCCAACATGATTTGCTGGAAAAATAGCCGTTGTCACCTATAAAAGCCTGTATATGAGCACTAACAACCAATACACATTCCGAAACGACAGTGTGCATTACCCCATCTATGCGACCCTTGGCTCTGGCGTGTCACGATGGGATGAACAGAGTTGAGCATTACCATCTTTCACACCCGCTATCGTGACCGCGAAGACGATGCCCGCGGAACAGCTGCCGGGCGCACTTGAGGTAGCACCATTACACTGTCACCCTGCCGCACAGTATCCACCTGCGCCGGCTGTGTGTCTTCTGTTTCCGTCTTTATGAACGAGCCTTGTGAATTTGAAACGGTGTAATGTGTCATGCGCTCATCACTTCGGAAGTATGTTCCGACAAGGGTTCGTTCCGGGGTTATGAGACGCGAGAACTTGTTAGAATACATTTCGTGTGAGATTCCATCCCAAAACAATTCTTCGCCATAGAATCTCATGCCACGCACATTGCGCACTCTGACGCGGCCACGCAGCTCCCATAGTTTCTTCTTGTCATAATACCATGCGGTGTCAGCCTGAATGTAACCCTGAATATTGAACTGCTCGTCGAACTGCTCCATGAAAATCCCCTTTATAAATGTCCATCGCGATGGTTGCCTCGTTTGATTCACATCCCAGCGTTCAGTGACAATCCGGTACTTAATGACACCGGAATCGGAGATTAGGGTATTGACACCGTAACTGACCATCGTTGACACCGAGTCACGGTCATGAATGGCCGGAGCGAGGTGTTCTTTCTCCTCAGAACACGATACGGCAACCAACGTAAACATTATGGGAAAGCCGCAACCGGCAAAGAAACGCGCCACAAACTCCCTCACACTTGCCAACACCTGAAGCTTAATCCACTTTCCACTTCATGAACCAATGTTCATTGAAAGTCAAGCCAATGTTTATTCTAAACATGTTCTCGGTTATCAGCGACTTCGCATCGGAACGGACCCATTGTCCACTTATATTCAAGAAAGAACGACTGTTCCACGAATTCATGATTGGAATGCCAAAGCCCGCACTCACACTGTATTCTTTCGGGCCATCATGACCGTTGACCCTGACATACGGAGTAGCATACGACACGCCCACTCTATAATGAACACGTCTCAGGAATTTAAGGCTCATTTCGTTAGGCACCCACTCACCTCCAATCGTCACCTTGTGACGGTCGAGCAACAATCCGTTGCGAATGACATACTCACCGGTCTGCGCATCCGACTCGGGAAATTCTTCCGACCCCCACTTCTGCAAAGTGTAATCCACGCCTATGGTAAACTTATTGGAATGACGCCACGCAACGCCCACACCATACGACATTGGTATGCTCAGCCCGTTGCTGACCGTAAACACACTGTCCGATGACACGCTTGTCTGGCTGTTTGATGTCGTATTGGTCACTTCAGGGTCAGAGCCAAGCTTGTGTCCGAGACCAACCGTGGCGCCAAGCGTCAGCCAATCTTCCTTGGCAATTTTCTGTTCCAATTGCAGTCCAAAGTCTATCTTGTAGCTGCGAATGTCGGCTGTGTAGGTTCTCTCGAAAGTGTTAACGTAACTGTCGCTGCTCTCCAGGGATATTGTCTTTTCGTAAGAACCCCACAAGTAAGAGAAGTTCGCACCCAGCGACAGCCCCCTAAACACATGCCACCCCAACCCCAGAAAAGCTTGGTGAACGCCGCCGGAACCGGAGTGCGTCTCTATGGAAGTCGTTTCTGACGTGCCTATGCGCGATGTGTTTGAGTAATCATATCCTATGTTTGTGTAAGGAAGTATACCAATGCCAACGCCAATGCGCGGGAAAAGGCGGAAAGCAGCCACGGCATACTCGAAATCGGCATTCTTTGCGTTGCGCCTGATGTTACCCTCTTTGAAATTGGTCAGCTGCGCCGACAGTCCAACGTCAAAAATCATGGTCAATGAGTCAATCGCCGAATACGACGCGGGGTTGAGTGCGTTCACCTGATTGTTGTAGCGCAAACCTATCGCCAAGCCGTTCATGCCGCGATTAAATCCTTGCGACTGGTCTGACAAAACGCCCAAACCATACTGGCTGTAAGGAGAATTGGTACCACTCTGGGCAAAAGTTGCCGTCGAAACCACGCCCAGCACGATACTACACATTATTAATTTTTTCATTGGAAATTATTTCTTCATTATACAGGAGAATTCTGTTTAGCCCGTATGGCACTATGAAATTGTCTGCAAAGATGCACTTTTTTTCCGAGATTTCCAAATCAATATGAACACCCCCAGTTAAATAAACAAAAAGTGCAGGATATTTTAATATAAAATCATGAATATAACTTTCTATTTCATACTTTACTCCCCGCATCACCCCACTTCTTATGGCTGTTTCCGTACTGTCGCCCATCTCCATTACTTTGCCCTTGCGCTCCACCAGCGGCAACGCATCTGTGAACTGGTGCAATGCCTTCAGCCGTATGGTAGGACCCGGCGAGATGTTGCCTCCAAGATAGTCACCCATCGCCGTAATGAAGTCGTATGTAATACACGTGCCCATGTCTATCACCAGCACATCGTGCCCCTCCGATTTATAATGTGCCCCGACCACGGCAGCCAGCCGGTCTGTTCCCAACGTCAGGGGGGTGGCATACCTGTTGTTGATGGGCACAGGCGTTACGCCCGACTGCAGTCTCAACATTGGAAAGTCTATTTCGGCCAAGCATTCTTTCATGGCGTCAGGCAGTGTGACAACCGTAGAGTAAATGCCTCGCTCAAAATGGTATTTCTCACAAAACTCCTTGAGTTTGTACAGTTCGCCATCGTCCATCCTCCTTTCCTCCACAGGAACGAGTCCGTCAAAAGCAACGAGTTTTGTGCACGTATTGCCAATGTCTATTGTAAGATTCATCTGTTTATTTCTCTACTTGCAGGCTGCAAAATTATTGAAAAAAAACGAAACGAGCGCAGTGTAAATCGAAAAAAGAAAGTAATTTTGCATTGTGAAACAATCCGCTGACATATTGAAGGCAATATTGTCGATAATAGTGATGGTTGCACTGGGCGGCCATATTCACGCTGAAGCCAGAGACATGGCCGCCACAGACGACTCCATCGAAGTCAGCCTGCTGACATGCGCACCCCATACCGAAGTGTACAGCCTTTATGGACACACGGCACTGCGCTACCACGACAAGCGCACGGGCAAAGACTTGACGTTCAATTATGGCGTGTTCAATTTCAATAAGCCTTTCTTTGTCTTGCGCTTTCTTTTCGGACTTACCGACTACGAGCTTGGCGTGGTTCCTTACAATGTGTTCCGGGAGGAATACAGCAAGGCCGGACGGCTTATTACTGAGCAAGTAATCAACCTCACGACAGAGGAAAAACTAATGCTGTACACTGCGTTAATGAACAATTACCGTCCTGAAAACAGAGTGTACAGATACAATTATTATTATGACAACTGCACCACGAGAGCGCGTGACATGATTGAGCTATGTATCAACGGCACTGTTGAATACGCGCGCGATAACGACAGTATCTCGGATGCCCCATCTTACAGAGAGATGATTCACGCCATGACCCGCAACAATCCGTGGGCAGCGTTCGGAGACGACCTCTGCCTTGGGGTGAAGTCTGATTTGCCTACGACACAACGTGAACAGCAGTTTCTTCCGGAAAACCTGATGAAAGCTTTCCACAAAGCCGTGATAAGCACTGGTGGCGACATCAGGCCGCTGGTGGTGGAAACACGAACCATAGCTCCCGCCGGCACAATCACCGTTGCAGGAGACTTCCCCCTGTCACCAAGCCAATGCGCATACATATTATTATTGGTGTCGATAGCCATTGCTTACATGGAACATCGGCGGAAGACGACTTTCAAGGTCTGGGACACCTTGCTGCTGACATGCGACGGCTTGGCCGGAATAATAATCGTAGCGTTGTTTTTTTCGGAACATCCCACCACAAGCACCAACCTCCAAGTGTTACTCATGAACCCTCTCCCGCTGTTTTTCCTGCCATCAGTGCTGAAAGGGAAAATCGTGTTTTGGCGCATTTTTGCAGTGCTGCTCATATTGTTTTTCGCGGGAGCCTTGATTCAAGACTATGCCGAGGGGATGGAAATCGTTGCATTATGTCTGTCGCTGAGGTGTGTGATGCACCTTGCACCTGCGTATCGGCTGCACACACATAACGACAAAAAAGGATGAAGTACAAATACATATCACTGACGTTGCTGGCCGCTGCCTCGGCCGCAGGCAGTCGGGCAGAGATGCCCGAGGCCATGCGAGCCGCGCCAAAGCTGGTGGTAAACATCACCATCGACCAGCTCCGGTCTGACTATCTCGAGGCCTTCGCGCCATTGTATGGCAACGATGGCTTCAAGATGCTGTACGCAAAGGGGCGGCTGTACTCCAACGCCTCCTACCCCTTCTCGCCTATCGACCGCGCATCGGCCATAGCGGCCATAGCCACCGGCACCACTCCCTATTACAACAGCATTGTGAGCGCCCGATGGCTTGACCGTGAGACACTGCGCCCCGTATTCTGTGTTGACGACAGCAAATACGGCGGATACCTGACGAAAGACTGCTCATCGCCGAAAAACCTAAGCACATCGACCATTGGCGATGAACTGAAGGTGGCCACCGACGGAAAGGCAATAGTGTACTCCATAGCCCCATTCCGCGACGCGGCCGTCTTGTCGGCAGGCCATGCCGCCGATGGCGCGCTGTGGATAGACGACTACAACGGTTTCTGGTGTTCGTCAAACTATTACTTCAAGACCAATCCTTCATGGATTCAAGCCTACAACACAATCAACAATGACAGGATTGAAAGCAAAGTGTGGGAACCGGCGAACCAACTGACAGGCAACTTCAGCTACTTCATGAGTGGCGGAATGCAGAAGCCATTCAAGCACAAGTTCAAAAGCGACAGGCGATACCGGGAATACAAAGCCAGCGGCATAGTCAACGAAGACATTACCGCCATGGCACTGCAATGCGTCAGCACCAACGCAATGGGCACGGACAACGTAACAGACTTGCTCAACATAACCTATTACGCGGGCAACTTCGACCACAAGACCGTGACCGAGTGCGGAATGGAGTTGCAAGACACTTACGTGAGACTCGACAAGGAGATTGCGCGACTGATTAAGGAACTGGAGCAAAGAGTCGGAGCGCAAAATGTGCTGTTCGTAATCACAAGCACAGGCTACAGCGACGAAGAAACCTCCGACTACGGCAAGTTCAACATACCGACAGGGACATTCTATATCAACCGCACTGCAAACCTGCTCAACATGTACTTCGGAGCCTTGTGGGGACAAGGCAAATACGTGGAGACTTGTTTTGGCCAACAGATATACCTCAGCCACAGCGCGTTTGAGCAAAAGCGTGTCAGTTTTACCGATGCCACGGGGCGTGCCCAAGAGTTTCTTTCACAGATTTCGGGTGTCCGAAATGTCTACACTTCGCTGCAACTGCTTGCCAGTGGCAACCAGAACGTGGAAAAGATACGCAACGGCTTCAATCAGGAGCGCAACGGTGACATTCTCATCGAGGTGGCTCCCGGCTGGCGACTGCTGAATGAAGACAACCTTGACAACACGCTGTCAAGGGCTTCGTTCACCCAATTCCCAATCATAATCTATGGAGCCGGAACCAAAGCGGAGCGTGTAGCGGAACATGTAACCATCGACCGCATCGCCCCGACAATAGCCAAGGCTATACGCATCAGGGCTCCCAACGCTTGTTCTTCTGAGCCTCTGTTCTGACAGCACGCTTCCCTCTCCACGCTTTTGGCGTTGCGCATAAAAGGCCGGGCATTCAACCTCCGGCCAAAAGATGGCAAACTGCCGCAGCATGGCGATGGTAAAAAAATCCCAACAAAATCACCGGCATATCCCAACGATAGCCAAACCACCCTATGAAACAGGCTGTACGGCGATATGAAACGGCTCGTTTTGGATGGCGGAAATGACACCATCTGCCGGAAAATCGAAACACAGCGCATTACGAAAGCGGATGCGATGGACTCGCAAAGAGTGCGGCAACGGCAACAGACAGTCACAAACGGCTTTCACTCAAGGCAAAGCGTCAAGTTTAATATGCTATA
Organism: uncultured Prevotella sp.; assembly: GCA_964554115.1. Classification (GTDB taxonomy): domain Bacteria; phylum Bacteroidota; class Bacteroidia; order Bacteroidales; family Bacteroidaceae; genus Prevotella. The sequence continues at coordinate 8,025 of CAZKMT010000031.1, read as the reverse complement.
TGCCATTTATTGCAAAAAAAGCTGTAATTTTGCAGCCATGTAATTTAAACACAGTCAAGAAATAAAAAATACGACATAAAATGAACCTGAACAAAATCCTGAAGTCGCTCTTCGGAGACAAGTCGACACGCGACATGAAACAAATCCAGCCACTGGTGGAAAAGGTCAAGGCGGCATATCCCGAAATAAAGAAGCTGGACAATGATGCCCTGCGCGAACGCTCGAAGCAAATAATGTATGCAGTGAGAAACTCCGCGCAAAGCCAAAAAGACCAAATCGCAGAGCTGAAATCCAAGATAGAAGACACCCCGATAGACGAGCGCGAGCCTATCTTCAACCAAATAGACAAAATAGAGAAAGAAATTCTCAGCATCTATGAAGACAAGCTCAACGAGGTGATGCCTGAAGTATTCTCCATCGTCAAGGAAACAGCAAGGCGTTTCGCAGAGAATGAAGAAACAATCGTCACCGCAAACGACTTCGACCGCGAACTGGCCGCAGACCCGGCAAAAGACTTCATCACCATAGATGGCGACAAGGCGATATACCACAACCATTGGACAGCAGGCGGCAACGACCTGAAATGGGAAATGGTACACTACGATGTGCAGCTGTTCGGAGGCGTGGTTCTCCATCAGGGCAAGATAGCGGAGATGGCCACCGGCGAGGGAAAGACACTCGTCGCAACGCTGCCCGTGTTTCTGAACGCACTGACAGGCAATGGCGTACACGTGGTTACGGTAAACGATTACTTGGCAAAGCGCGACTCCGAATGGATGGGGCCGCTCTACGAGTTTCATGGGCTGTCGGTAGACTGCATCGACAAGCACCAGCCCAACTCGCCGGCAAGGCGCAAAGCGTACCAAGCCGACATAACATTCGGAACTAACAACGAGTTCGGATTCGACTACCTGCGCGACAACATGGCTCTCGCGCCCGCCGACCTCGTGCAGCGGTCGCACAACTATGCTATCGTTGACGAGGTTGACTCTGTGCTCATCGACGATGCGCGCACGCCCCTAATCATATCCGGTCCCGTGCCCAAAGGCGACGACCAGATGTTTGAAGAGTACCAGCCACTCGTGGAACGCCTCGTAGAGGCGCAGCGCAAACTGGCCACGCAATTCCTTGCCGAGGCAAAGCAGAAGATAAGCGAGGGGCGCGAAAGCAACGACCAGAAGAAGCTCGAAGAAGGCTTCCTGTCGCTTTACCGCTCACACAAGGCACTACCAAAGAACAAGCCTCTGATAAAATATCTCTCCGAAGAAGGCATAAAAGCCGGAATGCTGAAGACCGAAGAGATATACATGGAGAACAACAATAGGCGCATGCCAGAGGCCGTGGAGCCACTGTATTTTGTCGTTGAGGAGAAACTAAACTCCTGCGACCTAACCGACAAAGGTACCGAATGGCTGGCCAAACAGGTGAACGACAGCGCGCTGTTCGTGCTTCCGGACATCGCGGCGCAACTGTCCGAACTTGAGAACGAAACCGGGCTGACAGACCAAGAGCGACTCGACAAGAAAGACGAACTGCTGAACCACTATGCCGTGCAGAGCGAGCGCGTACACACCTTGCAGCAATTGCTCAAGGCATACACCATGTTCAACAAAGACGATGAATATGTGGTCATCAACGGCGAAGTGAAGATTGTTGACGAACAGACAGGACGCATCATGGAAGGACGACGCTGGAGCGATGGCCTGCACCAAGCCATAGAGGCCAAGGAACACGTGAAAGTGGAGGCCGCCTCACAGACGTTTGCCACCATAACGCTCCAAAACTACTTCCGCATGTACCACAAACTGGCGGGAATGACGGGTACGGCATCCACCGAGGCGGGCGAGTTCTGGAGCATCTACAAACTGGACGTGGTGGAGATACCCACCAACCGCCCCGTGATAAGGAAAGACATGGACGACCGCGTTTACAAGACAGCGCGCGAGAAGTATAACGCCGTGATAGAGGAAATCGAGAAGATGCGCAACAGCGGCCGCCCCACCCTCGTCGGCACCACTTCGGTGGAAATATCGGAATTGTTGTCCAAAATGCTCAGCATGCGAAAAATTCCGCATCAAGTGCTCAATGCCAAGCTCCACCAGAAGGAAGCCGACATAGTGGCACAAGCCGGACAAAGCACCAACGGCCTGGGAGCCGTGACCATCGCCACCAACATGGCCGGACGCGGTACGGACATCAAGCTGTCACCGGAAGTGAGAGCCGCAGGCGGACTGGCAATTATCGGCACCGAACGCCATGAGAGCCGCCGCGTCGACCGCCAGCTGCGCGGACGCGCCGGTCGTCAGGGCGACCCCGGTTCTTCTGTGTTCTTCGTATCGCTCGAAGACAAGCTGATGCGTCTCTTCGCCTCTGAGCGCATAGCCAAGGTGATGGACAAGATGGGGTTCAAGGACGGCGAGATGATAGAAAGCCCCATGATATCGCACAGCATAGAGCGGGCTCAAAAGAAAGTTGAAGAGAACCACTTCGGAATACGCAAGCGACTGCTCGAGTATGACGATGTGATGAACAAGCAACGCACTGTTGTCTATGAGCGGCGACACCATGCCCTCATCGGCGAACGCATCGGGATGGACATCTCGAACATTATCTGGGATCGTGTGGCGAACATCATCGAGACCAATGACTATGTGGGATGCAAGGAGGAATTCTTAAAAGTCTTGGCCATGGAGATACCGTTCACCGAAGAACAATTTGCCAACACAAGGCGCAACGACCTCGCGGAAGAAGCCTTCCAAGTGGCAATGGCGAACTTCTCGCGAAAGACCGAGCGCATACAATCCGTGGCCTGGCCCACAGTAAAGAATGTATATGAGACTCAAGGCACAATGTATGAGCGCATCTTGGTGCCCATTACAGATGGCCGCCGGATATACAACATCCCGTGCGACTTAAAGGAAGCCTATGAGACGGAATGCAAAAGCGTGGTCAAGCAATTCGAGAAAGTGATACTGTTGCACATTATCGACGACTGCTGGAAAGAGAACCTGCGCGAACTCGACGAGCTTCGCCATAGCGTGCAGAACGCATCTTACGAACAGAAAGACCCACTGCTCATATTCAAATTAGAGAGCGTGAAACTGTTTGACAGCATGGTAGACACGATGAACAGTCGCATAGCCGGCATATTGATGCGCGGCGCGATACCCGAAATGCAACAAAAAGTACAGGAAGCTCCATCCGAAGAACGCCGACAAACGCCCAGATATACCGAAACCAAGAACAATTTGGACGAAGAAAAGCTTACCGACCCGCAACAGGCCGCGGCAGCTGCCCATGACACAAGAAAACAACAGCAGCACACTCCGATTGTGAAAAACAAGATGCCGGGCCGCAATGACCCATGCCCATGCGGCAGCGGGAAAAAATTCAAGAACTGTCACGGGCGCGGTCTCGTCTGACAACTCAGTTATCAAAGAGGTGCATGGCTTTTGATGCCATGCACCTCTTTTCAAAATCCGGACGGGCATACCCAATAATGATGACCATAAAAAACACAAGTCAATGGCAGCCATACCGGACCGATTGACACGGATGCCCTTTTGTTGGTATTTTTCAAAAAATGCGAACTCGCAATTCTTTATTCTTACCCCTTATTCGTAATTTTGCATGACATTTGCAGAACCATGAGATTATCTGAATTAAATACAGGCGAATACGGCGTAATCGTAAAAGTGCTCGGACACGGAGGCTTCCGCAAGAGGATAGTGGAAATGGGATTCATCAAAGGCAAAGCGGTCGAAGTGCTGCTCAATGCCCCATTGCAAGATCCAGTAAAGTACAAAATAATGGGATATGAGGTGTCACTGAGGCGCAATGAAGCCGAGATGATAGAGGTCATTTCCACCGAAGAGGCGAAGCAATTAGAATCAGAAAACGGAAACACTCCGAAATACGACCATCCCCAAATATCCACGGAGAACGATGGCTGCATGAGGCCACTCACAGACAAGCAGCTTCACGATGCCGCCATGAAAAAGCGTCGCACCATCAATGTGGCTCTCGTAGGGAACCCCAATTGCGGGAAAACCTCGCTCTTCAACTTCGCTTCCGGTGCCCACGAGCGAGTTGGAAATTATTCGGGAGTGACCGTGGATGCGAAAGAAGGACAAACAGAATTCGAGGGTTACACATTCAATTTGGTTGACCTTCCCGGCACATACTCACTTTCAGCCTACAGCCCCGAGGAACGGTATGTGCGCAGACAATTGGTGGACAAAACGCCCGATGTGGTCATAAACATCATTGACGCAAGCAACATAGAGCGCAACCTGTACCTAACCACCCAGCTCGTAGACATGAACCTGCGCATGATTTGCGCGCTCAACATGTTCGACGAGTTTGAGGAACGAGGTGACAAGCTTGACTACAACAAGCTGGGCCAGCTCTTCGGCGTACCAATGATACCGACTGTGTTCAAGACCGGCAAGGGGGTTGACCTGCTCTTCCACATCATCATAAACCTGTACGAGGGTGTTGACTTTATCGACAAGGACGGGAACATAAACCCGGAAGTGGCCGCCGACATACAGAACTGGCACAAAAACTATGAGAAATCAGACAATATCATTGAGCACACAGAAGACTTTGCACACGGCACACGGCCAAACAACAGCGTTTACCGCCACGTGCATCTAAATCATGGGGTGCTTATCGAAAGCTGCATAGAAGCCATAAAAAAAGAAATCCAGAAGAATGAAGACATACGCTACAAGTATTCTACGAGATACCTGTCGATAAAGCTCCTCGAGACGGACAAGGATGCGGAGGCCACCATAAGCGCGTTGCCCAACAGCAGCGACATACTCGCCGTGCGTGACCGAGAGGCAAAGAAAATCCTTGAAGAGACAAAGGAAGACTCGGAGACGGCAATCATGGATGCCAAATACGGCCTCATCCACGGCGCGTTGCAAGAAGCGGGCTATGAACCGGGCAACAAGCAGGACACATACCAACTGACCCATTTCATCGACAAGATAATAACAAACAAATATGCAGGGTTTCCCATCTTCTTCCTCCTGCTTTATGTAATGTTTGAAGTGACTTTTTCACTCGGGCAGTACCCTATGGATTGGATTGACACCGGCGTGGGAATGCTCGGCGAATTGGTCAGCTCCACGCTACCCGACGGCCCGATTAAAGACATGATTGCCGATGGAGTGATAGGTGGCGTGGGCTCTGTCATAGTGTTTCTTCCGCAGATTCTCATCCTGTATTGCTTCATCTCTTTCATGGAAGACACGGGCTATATGGCCCGCGCCGCATTCATCATGGACAAGCTGATGCACAAGATGGGGCTGCACGGCAAGTCGTTCATACCGCTGATAATGGGCTTTGGCTGCAATGTCCCGGCAGTAATGGCAACGCGCACCATAGAAAGCCGCCGCTCACGTGTGATTACCATGCTGATACTTCCAATGATGAGCTGCTCGGCGCGCCTACCGATATACATCATGATAACGGGCACATTCTTTGCCTCGCGCTACCAGAGCCTCGTCATGATTTCGCTGTACGCCATAGGCATTCTGATGGCCATAATAATGAGCCGCATATTCAGCAGGTGGCTTGTGCGCGGCGAAGACACTCCGTTCGTAATGGAGCTGCCGCCATACAGATTCCCGACCGCAAAGGCGACCTACCGCCACACTTGGGAAAAAGGAAAGCAATACCTGAAAAAAATGGGAGGAATTATCCTCTTTGCGAGTATTATCGTATGGGCGCTGGGATATTTTCCGCACGACGACAGCCTCACGCCCCAGCAACAACAAGAGCAAAGCTACATCGGAATGATAGGCAAGACAATAGAGCCCGTATTCCGATTGCAAGGATTCGACTGGAAGCTCGACGTGGGCTTGGTGGCCGGCGTTGGGGCTAAGGAGATAGTAGCCTCCACGATGGGCGTCCTGTACAGCGGCGACGACAGCGTGGCCGATGACAGTGGCGACGACAGCGAGTCTAAATATGCCGCCCTCTACGATAAAATGGTCGCTGACGGAATAACTCCGCTAATCGCTTTCAGTTACCTAATCTTTGTGCTGCTTTATTTCCCCTGCATAGCCACCATAGCGGCCATCAAGGGCGAGAGCGGTTCATGGAAATTGGCTTTCTTCGCCGCAGGGTATACCACTGCCCTCGCATGGATAGCCTCTGTCCTTGTCTATCAGATAGGAAGCCTTTTCATTTAAACACAAAGTCAAACGCACGCCTCTGTCCTGGCTGGCTTTCCATGATGCAGACCACGGCAGCAATGGGGCAGTGGCGCGGCAGTGTATGTCCACAAACACCGCAGGAATCTCTTCCTGTCTGACCTTCTGTTGATGGTGGTGGCACACAAACAATGACGCAGATGCCGACACTTTAAGGCAAGATGCCCATCATGAAGCAGACAATGCCCACACACAGAATGCGGGGCAATCTGCGAAAGTATGCCGCCAAAATCATAAAGCAACTCAAACTAACCTAACAAAGGCAAAAATCGGGAACACAGACCAACCATGTTTGCTCGCAATATCGTAATTTTGTGCATATAAACCAACAAGTTTTTTATATGAGACATACAAGATTATTTTGTGCCATATTCACTACAATAGTTGGATTGGCAGCGTTTACAAACACGGCGGATGCCCAAAACGTAACGTTACCCACCCCGCAAAAGGACGCAACAGACGGCTCGCTGCTGAAAGCACTTCAAGCCAGGAGGTCTGTGCGGCAGTTCAGTGACAAGGCCCTGACCGACCAGCAACTGTCCGACTTGCTCTGGGCCGCTTGTGGCATCAACAGAAGCGACGGGCATCTCACCATCCCGACGGCAAGAAACCGACAGGAAATCACCGTCTACATAGGCAAGTCGGATGGCACTTACCGCTATGACGCAAAGACCAACGCGCTGATAAAAGTCGGCAGCAGCGACCTGCGGCGCGAAGTCAGTGGCCGCAACACTTTCATACAGGCTGCGCCCGTGGTGCTTGCCGTCGTTTCCGACACCTCACTGCAGGGAGGAAACATGTCAATTTGCGGCATCGACGTCGGAGCAGTGATGCAGAATGTCTACCTGCACTGCGCCGCCAATGGCTTGGCCACAGTATGTTGCTATGCGGGCGAAGACACCGGCGACATTCAGAAGTTCCTCGGCTGCAAGACCGAGATGAAACCGTTGATATACATGCCGATAGGCTATGCCGAATAATTTCTTCAGGCAAACGAGTGCGAAACAAAACCATACAGCGTAAAAAGACACCCCGTAAGTGTATCAACGAAATGCGTGAGAGGCTGTGTCAAAATGAATTTGACACAGCCTCTCTCTTTGTCTGTTCCTTCACGGCGCGCTTACCTCACAGCCACCTTGGCCGTGAAGCTGCCGGATTTCACTATATAGACACCCTGAGAGGTCGCCGTGAACGCTGTCGCGTCGTCGGCTATCATGCGTCCGTCTAAGGAATAGACGCTGAAGCGGCTGCCGTCGGCCATGCCGAGAGTGCGTCCCGTAAGCGTTATGCCGGCCTTGGCGGTGGCCACGCCCTCTATGCCCACAGTCTCGTTGTAAGTGTACTCCAGCGATATTTCTTCGGTGCGCGTGCCGTCGCTGCTCACCGACACCTCCGTGCGCCCGGTCAGCCGCCCATCGCTGTCATAGGTATAGCTAATCTCGTCGTAAGCCTGTCCGGCAGGCACGGTGGCGGCGCGGCGCATGTCCGCCTGCGAAAGTCCGTCCGAATAATCGGGGTTCATGGCTTCGCCTTCGTCGTAGTAGATGTATTGGCGCACCAGCCGCCCGTTGGCGAGCACATAGATGGGCAGTCCGTTTACGTCGCTGCACACCGTTTCGTCGCCATCGTGTTCTATGGCGAAGTAAGTCACCCCGGAGACAGCGTTCATGTAGTTGTAGTAGCTGTTGTCTTCCTCCACGGAGTGGAAGCCATAGGTCATGTCAGTGTTGTAGTCCGTGGCAAATACGCATACCACGCGCCCTGCCACCGAAGCCACCACGATGCTGTCGGGCGAGAA
>CAZKMT010000030.1:0-25078 GCA_964554115.1 uncultured Prevotella sp. | reverse complement strand
TCGACAATATCGGAAAATATAAAGAAGAGTTGGAGGCACTTCTAACTCTCAAATTTCGTTTGTGTAATTCGCAAACCATTTCTTTTTGACTATAATCTTGCGTAATTGATTTTTTTTGTATCTTTGTCTGCCAACAAATCAACAAAAGAGATAAAATGAAAAGAATAGCACTTGCACTCATGCTGGCGGCCATCATGGCTTCGTGCCAGGAAAGTCTGGAAGACAGATGTGCCCGCGAAGCGAAAGAATATACTAAAAAGAAATGTCCGGCACGCATTCGTGAGAACATGATAATAGACAGCATGGCTTTCGACCGCACGACACATACACTTCACTATTACTACACCTTGAACGGCAATGCCGACAACGAGGACGTGATAAAGAGGAACGATATACACGGTGCGCTGCTTAGACAAATCAAGAATGCAACCTCAGTTAAAGAATACAAGGACGCGGGATATAACTTTGCTTATACATATTGTTCAGCCAAAGAAAAGGGCAAAGTGCTGTTTGAAGTCACATTTACGCAAAGCGATTATAGATAGATGGCCATTGAGCGATGCAAAACGGGCTTCAGAAATCCGAAATCAGCTTGATTGCAAGGGTCGTGACGATTATTGAAAACATGTATTTTGCACTGCCACAATACCTACAAATGGTTATTGCGCGTGTCGGTTTTTTTTACTAATTTTGCGGAATAATCAATAATAGGTAGGATGAAGAACCAAAAGATATATGAGGCCAGCGACAAGATGATTTCGCTCATCAAGGATAACTACAACGTTTTGCAGACGTTAGGCAGCTTCGGCATCAATCTTGGTTTTGGCGACAAGACAGTAAAGGAAACATGTCAGGACAACAATGTGGACACGTACACATTCCTCGCGGTGGTCAATTATACCATCAACGGGTATTATGGCTTTGACGACGACGAACAACTGTCCGTGCCCACACTGATGCACTACCTCAAGGCGTTCCACGTGTATTTCCTTGATTTCCAGTTGCCGCTCATACGGCGCGAACTGTCGGAGTCGATAAACGAGCACGATAGTCTCGGCGCACTACTCATGAAACTTTACGACGAGTATGTGCGCGAGGTGCGCAAGCACATGCTCTACGAGGAGAAGACCCTTTTCCCATACGTGCAAGCCCTGCTTGGCAACCACCCCACAGGCGACTATACCATCGAGACGTTCTCAAAGCACCACGGCTCCACCGACACCAAACTGAAAGAGCTTAAAACATCAATAATTAAATACTGGCCCGGTGACATGCAGCGCAACCACAAACTGATGTCCACGCTGTACGACATATACAACAGCGAGGAGTGGCTGAAACTGCACACTGAAGTTGAGGACAACATATTTGTGCCGGCAATAAGGCGACTGGAGCGCATGGCTCGGCAAAACGGCGTGACGAAGAACATATCATCGATGGTGTTCAAGGGTGGAACGGATAATGCCGACATGCTATCCGACCGCGAAAAGGACGTGGTGGTGAGCTTAGTGCAGGGAATGTCGAATAAGGAAATAGCCGAGCACCTATACATTTCGGTGAACACAGTGATAACACATCGCCGCAACATAGCACGCAAACTTCAGATACACAGTTCGGCAGGACTTACCATCTACGCCATAGTGAATGGCCTCATTGACATATCAAATGTAAAACTTTAGGAAAAAAAGCGTTTCACGCTTATTTTGTAATAAATCCGGTAGGCTTCTACCGGATTTTATCGTATATTTGCATCCGTTTTAGGAAGGCAAACATTAAAAATTTAATAGACAGTTATCGAAAACGGGAAACTTTTTATCTCCAAACGGACTTGAAGTTTTCCAAAAAGGAGAACAAACATGGAAAGAGACTGCTTCACAATCACCAAGAGAGACGGCTCTACGGAACGCTTCTCGTTAGACAAAATCATGAATGCCATAATAAAGGCGTTCCGCTCTGTGGACACCCCTACCGACCTTGGTTGCATATCCAAGATTCTAAGTCATCTCGACATTCGGAATGGCATAAAGGTGGAAGACATACAGAACCAAGTGGAGGTGGCACTCATGCGAGAGGGACATTACAGCGTGGCAAAGTCATTCATGCTATATCGCCAACGCCATACCGAAGACCGAGAGACGATGGAAAAGATGAAGTTTCTTTCCGATTACTGCGACGCAGCCAACCCGGCTACCGGCTCCAAGTATGACGCCAATGCCAACGTGGAACACAAAAACATAGCCACCCTTATAGGTGAGTTGCCAAAGTCGAACTTCATCCGCCTGAATCGCCGACTGCTCACCGAACGAATTAAAAAGATGTATGGCAAGGAGATGGCCGACCAATACATGGAATTGCTTTTGCATCACTTCATTTACAAGAACGATGAAACAAGCCTTGCCAACTACTGTGCGTCCATAACCATGTACCCGTGGCTGATAGGTGGGACGATGTCGATAGGCGGAAACTCCACGGCACCCACCAACCTTAAATCGTTCTGTGGCGGATTCGTAAACATGGTGTTCATGGTGTCGAGTATGCTCAGCGGAGCTTGTGCCACGCCCGAGTTTCTCATGTACCTTAATTACTTCTTGGGCATGGAATATGGCAAGGATTATTATAAGGAAGCGGATCGCGTGGTGGATTTATCGCTGAAAAAACGGACTATGGACAAGGTAATAACCGACTGTTTCGAGCAAATCGTGTATTCGATAAACCAACCCACAGGAGCACGCAACTACCAGGCCGTGTTCTGGAACATATCATACTATGACCGCCCTTACTTTGAAAGTCTCTTCGGCGAGTTCCGATTTCCCGATGGCAGCAAGCCTGACTGGAAGGGGTTGTCGTGGCTGCAAAAACGCTTCATGAAGTGGTTCAACAAGGAGCGCACAAAGGCTGTGCTCACATTCCCGGTGGAGACGATGGCACTGCTAACAAAGGACGGTGACGTGATAGACGATGAATGGGGCGATTTCACAGCCGAGATGTATGCCGAAGGACACTCTTTCTTCACCTACATGAGCGACAACGCCGACTCTCTGGCAAGCTGCTGTCGGCTGCGCAACGAAATACAGGACAACGGATTCAGTTATACGCTTGGGGCTGGCGGCGTATCGACGGGTTCCAAGAGTGTGCTCACCATCAACCTAAACCGCTGCGTGCAGTATGCGGTTAACAAAGGTATGGACTACAAGGATTTTCTGACAGACGTGATAGACATGTGCCACAAAGTGCAACTTGCGTATAATGAGAATCTAAAGGAATTGCAGGCACACGGCATGTTGCCACTATTCGATGCCGGATATATAAACATTGGCAGGCAGTATCTGACAATAGGTGTCAACGGACTGGTGGAGGCCGCCGAGTTCATGGGATTGCAGATAAACGACAACCCGGACTATCTGGCTTTCGTGCAGACTGTGCTCGGATTGGTGGAGAAGAAAAACAGGGAATATCGGAGGAAAGACGTGATGTTCAACTGCGAGATGATTCCTGCCGAGAACGTGGGCGTGAAGCACGCCAAATGGGATCGTAAGGACGGTTATTTCGTGCCACGTGACTGCTACAACAGCTATTTCTATGTGGTTGAGGATGCCTCTCTGAGCATTATGGACAAGTTTCGGTTGCATGGCGCACCATACGTGGAGCATCTCACGGGCGGCTCCGCACTGCACATGAACCTGGAGGAACATCTTTCGAAAGCACAATACCGGCAGATGCTCCGCGTGGCAGCCAAAGAGGGGTGCAATTACTTTACATTCAACATCCCCAACACGATATGCAACGACTGCGGTCACATTGACAAGCGTTACCTGCACGAGTGCCCCAAATGCCATTCGGCCAACATAGACTACATGACGCGAATCATAGGATATCTGAAGCGCGTAAGCAACTTCTCGGAGGCCCGGCAGGAGGAAGCCAGCCGTCGTTATTACGCAAAGGCAGGTGCAAATGTGGTCGCTGAATGACCTTGATGGCAATGCTAACGAACGAGACATGCTGAAATACGTAAACACGGGAATCGTGTTCCAAGAGATACCCGACGAGGTGACGCTTGCCGTCAACCTATCGGGATGTCCATGCCACTGCCCGGGATGCCACAGCGCATACCTCTGGCAGGACATAGGCACGCCATTAACCACTGCCGAACTGGAAAAAATCATGCGTGAGAAGGGGCGCGGCATAACATGCGTGTGCTTCATGGGCGGCGATGCCGAACCTGCGGGCGTGAATGCCCTGGCTCGTTACTTACGCCAAAAGCATCCCGATATCAAAGTGGGATGGTACAGCGGATGCCAGCACGTGCCGGCCACGGTGGACAAGGCAGACTTCGACTACCTCAAGCTCGGTCCATACATAGCTCACTTGGGATGCCTGCGGGAACGAACCACCAATCAAAGACTGTTCAAACGTATCCAAGATACCGACTTTATCGACATTACGGCGCGTTTCTGGAAATGACCCAAAGCCCCGGAAAAGCACTAAGAAATGCGTGCTTCGAAAAGGAAAACCAACCGAAAACCCATATAAAAGAGTTACCTCAACGCATGGATTGGCTGTTTTGTGATTCTGAGCGGCTCTGTTCGCTCGCAATTTACTAATTTTGCACCCAAAAAAAGAAATCAATCATGCGCTATTTCATGACATTAAGCTATGACGGAAGCCGCTATCATGGCTGGCAAGTGCAACCTAACGGCAATTCCGTGCAAGCGGAAGTAGAGAAAGCTCTTTCTGTGTTGCTGCGGTCAGAAGTGCCGGTGGTCGGTGCAGGGCGTACAGATGCGGGCGTACATGCACGCTGCATGGTGGCTCATTTCGATTTTGATGGCACTGCAGATATTTCAAACTTGGCGTATAAACTGAACAGGTTTCTGCCATACGACATTTCTGTCAGCAGCATAAAGCGGGTGGACACAGACAAACATGCACGTTTCAGTGCCATTTTGCGCACCTACCGATATTACATACACCTGCACAAAAATCCATTTCTCCGCGCTTATTCATGCGAGCTTCACTATGACCTCGATTTTGAGTTGATGAACGAAGCGGCAAACACGCTCCTTGACTACAATGATTTTGGAGCGTTTTGCAAAAGCAATTCCGATGCGAAGACCACGATATGCGATGTCAAATCGGCAGGCTGGCATAGTCTGTCTCCACATTCGTGGTACTTCGAGATTAGCGCAAACAGATTCTTGCGTAACATGGTGCGTGCCGTGGTAGGCACGCTGATAGACGTTGGCCGTCACAGGCTCACCGTAGATGGATTCAGAAAAGTGGTCGAGGGGGGACTGCGGACAGCGGCAGGTGAGTCGATGCCTGCCCACGCGCTGTTCCTCGAAGACATAAAATATTGAGGATATAGAAAGGTTTTGCCATGTGGCTGATTTTCGCTTTTTTGTCTGCAGCGTTGCTCGGTTTCTATGATGCGTTTAAGAAAGAAGCACTGTCGGGGAATGCCGTCATTCCTGTATTGTTTCTAAACACACTGTTTTGCTCATTGATATTTTCACCTCTCATTGTTACCAGTTCATGCACTTCACTGTTAGACGGTACCATGCTCTACGTTCCGTCTGCCGGATGGGATGTCCACAAATACATAGTAATGAAAAGTTGCATCGTGTTGAGCAGTTGGGTGTTTGGCTATTTTGGCATGAAACACTTGCCGCTTACCATTGTGGGGCCTATAAACGCCACTCGTCCTGTGATGGTGTTGATGGGTGCTTTCATCTTTTTTGGCGAACGCCTGAATCATTGGCAGTGGATAGGTGTGCTTTTGGCTGTAGCATCATTCGTCATGCTCAGCCGCAGTGGAAAGAAAGAGGGCATAGATTTCAGGACTAACAGTTGGATATGGATGATTGTGGCAGCCGCGGCTCTTGGTGCTGTCAGCGGCTTGTATGACAAGTATCTTATGGCACCCGTTAATGAGGGAGGCGTTGGCTTGAATCAAATGGTGGTACAAAGTTGGTATAACATATACCAATGCTTGATGATGGGAGCAATGATGTTGCTCATTTGGTGGCCGAAACGTCATCACGGGACACCGTTTCACTGGCATTGGAGCATAGTATGTGTAAGCATCTTTCTCTGTGCGGCAGACTTTGTGTATTTCTATGCCTTGACCATACCCGGCGCAATGATAAGCATTGTCTCGATGATTCGCAGAGGCAGCGTAATCGTCAGCTTCCTCTTCGGTGCAATCGCTTTCCATGAAAAGAACCTTAAGGCGAAATTAGTCGATTTGGCATTGGTGCTGTTGGGCATGGTTTTCCTCTACATAGGTTCAAAGTGACATATACGTTTGGAAAGTGAATATATGAAAAGAAAGGACGGGGCGGCCTGCGTTATATAATAGACACCGCTCCACAGACCGTTTTTGGATGTGGCGATAAGGTGATACGGGCATTTGTGAGGCCTCCCGCACCTTACCATTCAAACAGACAGCACTGTGCGATTCGGCTTTTGTCGCGGACTTCATTCTCGGCTGAAACCACCCGACAAGCCGGTGCTGCCATTGCAGCGAAAAGGAACTCGAATGTCATCGGACATGGAACATATTTCCATTCCATGCGGCCTGTGCATGTTTTCTGATTTTTGACAATCACTGTTTGCACATCACAGTCCGCTTATCTTACCACTTTGTATTTGGCAAACTTGAGCAAGAGTTGCTTCGTCCCGGAATTCTTGAATTCCACCGTTGCCTTAAGATTCTCTCCGCTACCCTCCATGCAAATGACCGTTCCCATTCCAAACCGCTGGTGCTCGATGATATTGCCAACAGCGATAGGAGCCTGACCGTTGTTGTTTGGCAGATGACTGGCATTGCCAAGGCCATTCAAAGGCTTCAGTTTCGCAGCCAGTCTGTTGGCAGACGGGGTCTGAAAAGGCGATGCCAACGGCTCTTCACGGCGAATTGGAACGATGCGCCGTTTAGGGTCTGCCTTGAATTGTGAGGCCACAGGGCGTGGGTTTTGCTGCCATTCGGGAAAATCCTCTGATTTTCGGAAAGCCGATTTCCTACCGGATGAGAAGCCAAACAAGCCATTCTCAACTGCAGAATCTGTCTTAATGAACGCAGGGTCAATTTCATTTAAAAATCTCGATGGGCTTCCGAATTCGATTTTACCATATCTGTACCGACTCTGCGCGAATGTTAAAATGCAATGCTTTTCTGCTCTGGTAATGGCAACATAGAGCAATCGCCTCTCCTCTTCCACTGCAGATGGGCTGTCACAACACATCTGAGAGGGAATAATGTTTTCTTCCAATCCAACTATGAATACCGTTGGAAATTCCAATCCTTTTGCACTATGGATGGTCATAAGAGACACCTTGTCGTCATCATCGCCATTGTTTTCATCCATGTCTGTCAGCAGTGCCACTTCTTGGAGAAAGTCCGTCAAACGGATGTCATCCCTACCCTCTTCTCGTCGGCTTTCAATAAAATCCTGCATACCGGCAAGAAATTCAGTGACGTTCTCCTGCCTTGCAAGGTCTTCTGGAGCTTTCCCACTGAATATATCATGACTTATCCCACTTTCCCTTATTATGGCTTGCCCCAACACATAGGCATCACAAGTGTCAACTTTTTCTCTCCAGGCCATGACCATACTACAGAAATCCGCCAACTTTGCGTTTGTACCTTTGTTTGTAGACAGTCCATAGGCTGTAGGACAGCCCGCTACAGTCCATAGGCTCACGCCCCTTTCGGTTGCCGCACCTGCCAGTTTGCCAATAGTGGTGTCGCCTATGCCACGCGCAGGGTAATTGATAATTCTCTTGAAAGCCTCCTCATCGTCAGGATTCGCCACAAGGCGGAAATAAGCAATAATATCTTTAATCTCTTTGCGTTGGTAGAAACTCAGTCCTCCATAAATTCTGTAAGGCATGTTTCGCTTACGCATTTCTTCCTCAATGCTTCGGCTTTGTGAGTTTGTGCGGTACAATATGGCAAAAGAGCCATATCCATCTCCTTCTGTTTTCCTTATCCTGTTTATTTCATTGCACACTATAGCTGCTTCCTCCCTATCGCTGTAAGCCATTTTCAAGGCCAATTTATCGCCTTGTTCCTTGTCGCTGTACACATTTTTCTGTATTTGACGCTTATTGTGCCGTATCAGGCTGTTGGCCGCTTGGACAATCATCTGCGTGGAACGATAGTTCTGTTCCAACTTGAACAATTTGGCGTTGGCATGACATTGCGTAAAATTCAGTATGTTGTCAATGTTTGCCCCTCTGAAAGCATAAATGCTCTGGGCATCATCTCCTACAGCGCATACAGGTTGGTGCTCACGTGACAGTTGCAACACGATTTCCTGTTGTGCGAAGTTAGTATCCTGGTACTCGTCAACAAGTATATATTTAAATCTATCCGAATATTTCAGGCGTATGTCTTCATTTCCTGAAAACAGCAGGTAGGTGTAAAGGAGCAAGTCATCGAAATCCATTGCATTGGCTTTCCTGCAACGCTCCACATATCTTGCATATATGTCCTTTACCGCAGGTATGTGTGTTTTTGTGTCTATCATTGCCTGTTCACTGGTTGCATACGCTTGAGGAATAAGCAGGTGGTTCTTCGCCCTACTTATCTTTTCGGCAACGCTGACATATCCATACTTTTTGTCATCGAGCCCCATTTCCTTTATTATGGATTTGACAAGCGAACGTGAGTCGTTCTGGTCATATATGGTGAAGTTGGAATTATAGCCTATGTGTGATGCCTCGGTTCTCAGTATCTTTGCAAATGTCGAGTGAAACGTTCCCATGTTGAGCAGCCGTGCCTTGTCATGCCCTACAAGTGTGGCTATCCTTTCTTTCATTTCGGAGGCCGCCTTGTTCGTGAACGTCAGGGCCAATATGTTCCATGGTTTATAGCCTTGCTGCAACAAGTAAGCCACTTTATACGTGAGTACGCGCGTCTTGCCGGAGCCTGCGCCGGCGATTACCAGCTGCGCTCCGTCACAATATACCGTAGCTTCCCTCTGGCTTTCGTTCAGCTGTTCCAATATGTTTGCGTCCATAATGGCGCAAAGTTACGCCAAAAAGGGCAAATGACAAAATAAAACCCACTCTTTCGGCTTTCAACGCCAACTGCCGCAAACACATGGAACGCACTCTCGACGACTCCGGTCATCCGGGAAATGCCGATTATCATCAGTGTATCAGAGACCGATGCCTTTACAGTGGTCACGAAAACAAGACCACCCCATCGCTCTTTATGTCAAATTATCACTCCGATTTGAACAGTTCTTTTATTCCGCCGATGCTTCCCATGAGGTTTGTTGCCTCGTATGGCAGGTAAACAGTCTTGGTTTTGTCGCCTTTTGCAAGCTCTTCGAGCATCTGGATGTACTTTTGGGCAAGCAGATAATTGGCCGGATTAGAGGTTTTGCCAACGGCCTCAGCTATTCTCTCTATTGCTATTGCTTCGGCTTCAGCCTTGCGTATGCGGGCTTGAGCCTCGCCTTCGGCATTTAGTATAGCCTCTTGTTTGGCTGCTTCGGCACGGTTTATGGTAGCCGTCTTCTCTCCCTCCGACTTGAGTATGTCGGCCGCTTTCTTGCCTTCACTGTTCAATATCGTTGCCCGTTTGTCACGCTCAGCCTGCATTTGCTTCTCCATTGCAGCCAAAACGCTCTTTGGTGGCGTTATGTCTTGCAGCTCCACGCGATTGACTTTCACGCCCCATTTGTTCGTGGCATCGTCAAGCACGGCTCTCAGCTTGGTGTTCACGGTGTCACGGCTCGTCAGCGTCTCATCGAGTTCAAGTTCACCGATTATGTTCCGGAGAGTCGTCTGCGTCAACTTTTCAATGGCGTTGGGCAGGTTGCTTATTTCATAAACAGCCTTAAATGGGTCTACTATCTGGAAATACAAGAGGGCATCGATTTCCGTTTGCACATTGTCTTTGGTGATGACGTTTTGCTTTGGGAAATCGAACACTTGCTCACGCAGGTCAATGGAGCTTGAATATGAATACTTGCCGCGTGTCAATACCACTATTTCCTTTGGCCTGTCTATAAATGGTATTATAATATTGACCCCAGGCTGCAATGCAGCATGATACCGGCCAAGTCTCTCTATTATCTTTGTCTCCGACTGTGTGATAATCACTAACGCCTTCTTGGCAAAAATAAGTATGCATACAAGGCATACAATCAAAACGTATGACATATAGCTAATCTATTTTGGTGACTTTAATTATGACGCTGTTGCGAGCCACTATCTTGACCCGTGTGCCTACCGGCAAGGTGTCTTCATTGTCTGAAAAGGCTTTCCAGTCATCGCCATCAATGGCTACACGCCCATATCCACCGGGCACGATGGCCTGGCTTACGGTTCCTGTCCTTCCGATTACGGCATCCATGTTGCTAAGCCGTCTATCTTCATCGCGATGGAAATACCGCAGCGCAAACTTCCTTACGGAAAAAAGGGAAACAATGGAAATGACCATAAATACCACCAATTGTCCATATATGCCCACAACCAACGATGACAATGACGCGACAAAAGCCCCAATCGAGAAACACGCGAGATAAAAACCACCGGTAAACATTTCTGATATGAGGCATATTACGGCAACGGCCATCCACACAGCCAACAAGTTTTCCGCTAAGTATTCAAGCATGACGCAACTATTGTTAGTATGGTTACAAAGTTAATAAAATAAATTCGGATTCCGCAACTTTTCCCTATATATTTTAGGAATAACTATGTTATACGCTGTTTTTAATCTCCGAAGCCTGTTTTGGCCACCTCTTGAACTTTTGGCAAGGACTTTTCAACTATAAAGATGGGCTCATCACGATTACCTGCTTGGCTTTCCTGTTGCCTGCCATGGTTGTGGCTCCAGACGCTGTTTGCATCCACTCATTTCCTTGGCAGTCCGCCAAAAATGAAGTCAGGCAGGATGGGCATGCCTTGTGCCGACATCCTGCCTGACCATCTCGGTAAAGCCACTTGCAGAAAGGAACTCTTACTTGAGCTTGTACAATACGACTTGCGAATTAAGTCCGCTCTTTACCGGTTTCCAGTCTGCATATGTGCCTTTTTTGTAGTTCAGCGCAACCATATTGATTTCCTTGAACTTGCGCCAGTTTACTCCTTTCCTGTCAAGGTCGGCTATCCTGTTTGCCGGAAGATTGGTGACTTCAATGCGTATTTTGTTGTCGCCTTCTTTAAACACATCATTGCACCGCAAGACGAAAGGCACAGACCATGCGCAACCGATGAAACTGTCGTTCACGTACACCCGCGCGCTTTCGCGCACATCGCCAAGGTCGATTGCCCACTCACCGTCAGCTTCGTCTTTCGTCATCCTTACAAATGTAGTGTATGTCCCCGTTCCCATTGTCACTTTGACAGAATCATTGTCTATCGTCTCCCACGTCTGCAGCGAGTCAAGCGAATACGTCTCTGTCACGGCCGGTTCCGCTTCCACGAATTCCAACGTCCACTTACCATCGAGTGGCTTTGCCTCGCCATAGCCGTATGTACGCGGTTGCGCACTGTCGTTTAACGTGTAATCGTAAGTTTGCAGAATCATTGACTCGCCGCTCCGCAAATTCACATACACACCCTCGGGAGTAATGTCAGCCTTGAATATTTCGCCATTGAGAGGGTCGAACCATCTTGCATCTTTCATCTCCACGGCCAAGGGTATGCGCGAGTCCACATCGTTTGGCGAGAGATTTGATATGAAATAGTGATGCCCCGTGGCGTTTTTGCGCCTTATTGCCCGCAGTCCGTATCGGTACTTCATGGGTTCGGGCATCGCTGCCTCAGCCATTTCGGCCTTGTTGACGCCATAGATTACTCTCGCGCCTTGCGCCTTCAGCTCCTCTATGTGAGCTTTCACCTCATCAGGCATTTTCCCGCTTCCAGGTATTATCAGTGCATGGTATCTCGTGCCTGCGGCCGTTTCCAGCATACCATCCTTGAATGTGGTGGTCATTATGTAGCGTTCGCTGATATAGTCGCAGTCAAAGCCCTCTTTGTCTATTTCCAGAATGCTCTTGATAAAGTCGGGTGCCTTTCTGTCCATGCTGTGTATGTCAAACTGCATCAGTAGCGAGCCTTCTCCAGTGCCGTTGCGCTCCGCCCACATGTCGCGCACAGGCAGCAACACCATGAAGTCGTTGTCCGGTTGACCCATTTGCAAGAAGCTCTGGCAACGCTCTATGTATTTCATCAAATAGGAGGCATCGTGCCAGATGCTGTTTGTGGGACTCATGTCGATAGACGCATAGAACTTCCATCCCGGCCAAGCGGCATTGCGCGGCGAGTAGGTCGTGCCATGAAAATAAATGTTGTTTACGCCACATGTGAACATGAGGTCTATGTCGGGTTTACATTGCGACAGCGATGTGCGGAAATGCTCAGTCAGCCATGTGGCTGTCTCGCTGCTTACAAAGGTTTTCCCTGTTATGTGTGCTGCCGACGAGGCATATTTCAACATCGACACATCGCTGTCGTTCTTGCGCGTAAAGCCGGTGTCTTGCCTAAGTCCCTTGATGCCAAATTCAGACAGTCCGAACCCCTCTATCTCCGGGATGTCCACGGCGGCATAGATGTCTATCAAGTTTGCCGGTGAGCCATGGGCTTGGTTGCGTGTTTTCACCCCGTGGCTGTGTGCCCACGCCGTCCATTGGTTCACATAGTTCTCAAGCAGCAAGTCGCTTAGCGTCTCCCTGTAATCGGCCAGCACCTTGTTGTCCTTGTCTTCCTTATAGCCAAGCAGTTCCAGCATATGCTCCTGCAGCTTATACCCTCTGCGCTTCTCAAATTCCTCAAACAGCGTCGGTGTCCAGTTGGCCTTGTAAACTTCGTAAGAGTCATTGAAGAATGTATGGGGATAAGGCGTATTGGTCTTGGCGAAAGCGTCGTCGAAGCGTTGCAGGTAGTGAGCCACGGCATCGTGGTCAAAGTGGTCGATTACGTAGCCTTCGCCACCGGGAGCCGCCCGCTTTACCATTTGCCGTGTACGCGAGCAGTATATTGAGATTAGCCTGTATTGCTGCTTCTTTTGTGCCTTGCCCCATTTCACCATGCCTGTGCTGTCGACATAATCCGTTATGTCAATCACGGTGCCATCGGCTGCATAGGCCATCACCTTGCTCAGCTTGGCGTATGGCTTTTCCTTTTCGTCATTTACGCCAATGTCAACACCCGTGCGCAGAGCCTTGCCTGTGGCTTCCACGTCTGTGCATACCAGCTTGGCGGCAGCTTCCTCAATAGGTACGTAAGGGCCGCCGAACGGCCATCCCGTCCCATTGTTCATGTCGATGAGTATCCCATCTTTCGCTCCCTCCTTTTCCACGAATCTCAACGCCTCCATCCATGGAGCCGAAAGAAACTCCAACTCATTGGCTTCGTTGCCCTGCACTCCATAGATTGGCGTTATCTCCAGTGCCCCGATGCCGGTCTTTGCGTATTCCTGCATGTTCCATTCAAGGTCGGCCTCGTTCACGGCAGAGCCCATCCACCACCAGCGCGCTCCGGGCTTTGCCTCGGGAGTCGGTTCGGGCCATGACTGTGCACAAACGCCACCGGCAACAAGCGCGACTGCGGCCATCGCCATAAATCTGTTGTTCATAAATCTGTTGGTTTAAAGATTGTTTCAAATGCCTTGTCCATGCGTCTGTGCCCATGCCAAGCAGCATCTCCGTCACGCTTGTCAGATAAGTTCCGCTACCGAAAAGAATGCGTCATCTGGCGGGCACGGGCAGTCACTCAATTGCCGTCGGGCTTCACCGTGTCGGCGTTCTCCGATGGAACCCACTTAAATGTTTCCCAATCGTCCGGACGGCTTGGATCGAAATCCTCGAAGTCAGGACGCAAATCCTTAATCAGCGGGAGGTTGAGTTTTTTCAGCCCCATCACCACCATCTTGGCCACCTCGTAAGCGCCATAGGTGTTGAAGTGGGTGTTGTCGGCAAGAGCTTTGTCCTGTCCGGCGAATGTGTTAGCCGGATAGTGTACCAATGCACGCTTGCTGTTTTCATAGCCGAGAGCCTCAAAGAACTCGCGCGTCATCTGATGCAAGTCTATCAGAGGCACGCCCTCGCGCTCTGCCACGGCTTTCATTGCAGGCGGAAAGTCTCCGTGTGTGTCCGCGAGCGTTTTCCTGTCTTCGGCAAAGCTGCGGCGTTGTGTTGGCGTGCAGAATATTATGGTTGCGCCTTTTGAGCGCACGTTGTCGATGAATATCTTCAAGTTCCGCGAATAATGATACCAAGCTCCTGTGCCGGGGCCTTTTTCTTTCTCATCGTTATGTCCGAATTCGCATACCACATAATCGCCCGCTTTCAGGGTGGACATTATCTTATCGAGCCGTTTTTGTGCGATGAAAGAGCCTGCCGTAAGGCCGCTCTCGGCATGGTTGGCGATGGCGATGCCCGAATCGAACCACCGTGGAATCATCTGCCCCCAGCTGGCCCACGGCTCATTGTTCTGGTCTACTACTGTTGAGTTGCCGCAGAGGTAAACCGTTGGGCAACTGTCATCGCGCTCTATGTGAATGCTGCTTACCGCCGGAGCGTCACCATTGAACTCAAGGGTCAGCTTGTCGTCCCATGCCAGGTAATCTTTCTCCCTGTCCTTTATGCGTACCCGTTCGCCACCGTCGATTTCGGGAGAACGCTTGTTTACCACAAACTCACAGCTTACGGTTTGCCCTTTCTTGGTGTCGGTGTTGTCAACCATCAGCCTGCGCCCCTCAGCACGCACAGTCGTGCTGCCCGCTTTTCTCTTCGAGCCTATCTCAACCCTTACTTTGTAGTTTCCGTCCGGCACCTTCACAGAGAAATAAAAGGGGGCGTTGCTTTTTGCCTTCGGCACGCCCAGGATGTCATATCCATATCCAGCTGAGTCGGTGTATGCGGGCTGCTCCTTGGTCATGTCGAAATCGAAAGTCTGAGCCAATGACAACATAGGAAAAAGAGCCAATGCCGTTAACATCATTTTCTTTCCCATAATTTTTTGTTTTTATTGTTTTTAGTTATTTGCTCCTTTGGTTTCAATTCCGCAACAGTTCATCGGAATTATCGTTGCAAAGGTAATAAAATTTTTGTGACAAGCCTACAACCGCCTGTTATTTTTGGAATATGGCTCGATAAGGACGCCGCCTGCAAAGTGCGGAGACAACCGTGCGCCAGCCATAAGGTTCAAATCGGCCATCTGACGTCAATCCACTACGAGGTGTTATCACAAGAGCGCAACCCATCCGCGAAAGCCTTGGCTGCCACATATGTAACACACGACGTCCGCATGTACCTATACCAAGCCGCAATAACGATTCCACTTTGTGTGCATATCCCATGGAGGATTCGTACACTTTGTAAGGATTTTTCGCAATGCGAACCGTTTTGTTGCAACATATTTGAGACGTATTGCAAACAACTGATTCTCAGATGATTTGCGAAGTGAACCGTTTGAGGTTGTAAAACGGCTCGTTTCGGAGCGCAAAACAGGCCGTTTCACCGTCCAAAACGGCCTGTTTCACAAAGCGAATCAACAGCCGATGTCAACTGGCTTTCCTTTTTGTAAACATTATTCACAGTCATGTTTCATTGCGACTGTCATTATCCGTGCCTTTGCAACTTGCGGAGCTTTCCGACCATGAGGCGCGCTGCATTGTCTGGCGCACTGCCCGTGCCCAACCTACGCGCCACCTCGGCATAACCATCGAGCATGGAACGGCGTCCGGCAGCTCCGGGCAATATGTCGGCAAGTGCCGCGCGCATGTTGGCGACAGAGAACGTATCGGCAACCAACTCGGGCACCACCTCCCGATTGGCGATGAGATTTACAAGTGATATGTATCTTACTTTCAGCACATGGCGGCGCAGGAAAGCCGTCAATTTCGGCAACGGCGTTTCATAGCATACCACTTGCGGAACGCCGAAAAGAGCCGTCTCAAGGGTAGCCGTGCCACTGGTGACCAAAGCCGCCGAAGCCTTTGCCAGCAGTGGATATGTCATGTTCTCGACGACTGTCACGTCCGTACCACAGACAAATTGTTCATAGTAGGCTCGTTCTATGCCCGGCGCGCCTGCCAGCACAGGCTTATAATCAGGGAAAGCCCTGACGGCCTCTACCATGGACGGCAAATTGCCCTTTATCTCCTGTCGACGTGAGCCGGCCAACAGGGCTATGACCGGTTTGCCGAAGTCAGCCAAACCACCATCGCAAGTGCTGCGGAATGAGGCCACCTCCTCTACTGTCGGGTTGCCCACATAATTCACATGATAATGGTGCTTGCCCTCGTAGAAATCGGTCTCGAAAGGCAATATGCAAAACATCTCGGCTATGTCGCGGCGTATATTCTTTATACGGTATTCTTTCCACGCCCAGATTTTGGGCGATATGTAATAGTAAACAGGTATGGACACATTGGCTTGCAGGTACTTGGCAATGCTGAGATTGAAGCCCGGATAGTCGACAAGTATCACCACATCGGGATTCCATTCCACAATGTCGCGTTTGCACATGCGCATGTTGGAGAGGATGGAAGGCAGGTGGAGCAGCACAGGCAAGAAGCCCATGTAAGCCATCTCACGGTAATGGCGCACGCACGTGCCTCCTGCGGCGGCCATCATGTCGCCGCCAAAAAAACGGAAGCGGGCTTCGGGGTCTTCGCGTTTTAGCGATTGCATCAGACGCGAGGCGTGCAAGTCGCCACTTGCCTCGCCCGCTATCAAATAATACTTCATCCTATCAACCAGTTTCTAATGCGATCCATACAGTTGTAATCTGTGACATCTACCCGCGTGGGCGTAATGGCCACATAGCCATGAGCCAATGCCCAACTGTCTGTATCGTTGGCTTCAGGCTCGTCATTTGTGTATTCGCCCACCATCCAGAAATAATCGTATCCACGCGGATGGTGGCAACGCACCACCTCTTTGCCCCACGTTCCCCTGGCCATGCGACACACCCGCACGCCCTTGAAAGTCTCTGCAAGCGGGAAATTCACATTAAGACACACGCCCTGCGGCAGACCGTCTGACAGCAACTTTCCCACAATGGCCTTCACTATCTGGGCGAGAGGCTCGAAATCCGCATCATCACGGTGGTCACACAGGGAAAAAGCCACGGACGTGATGCCTTTCATGCACCCCTCAAGAGTGACTCCCATGGTTCCGGAGTAATGAGCGTTGACAGAAGAATTGTCACCATGGTTGATGCCGCCGATAACCAAGTCAGGACGCCGACCACCGCACAACTCGCTGATAGCCAGCTTCACACAGTCAACCGGAGTGCCGTTGCACGACCACACCTCCACATTATCCCACTGACGGCGCAGCTTCAGACGCAGAGGCAGGGTAGCGGAAAACGCCCGCGAAAAGCCACTGCGTGCCGACTCCGGGGCACACACGAGCAGATGGCCAAATCCGGAAACCATATTTATCAGGCTGCCCAAGCCTTTGGCATGGTAGCCGTCATCGTTTGAGATAAGAATCAAAGGTACATTGCTTTCCATTGCTTAATCAGTATTTAGGTTGCAAAAGTACGAAAAAAGGTTTATTGATAATATTTTCTCACATAAAATATGTAACTTTGCAAACAAAAACATTCAACCGTAAAGCCGTTTTGGCAGTAATAGGAAATGGGAAAAATAATTGCTTTAGCAAATCAAAAGGGCGGTGTAGGCAAGACCACCACTACCATAAATCTGGCGGCTTCACTCGCCACATTAGAGAAAAACGTGTTGGTTGTGGATGCCGATCCGCAGGCCAATGCCTCGAGCGGCCTTGGCGTAGACATCAAGCAGGTGGATTGCTCACTGTATGAATGCATCATCGACCATGCCGACGTGCGCGATGCAATATATACTACAGACATCGACGGATTGGATATTATCCCAAGCCACATAGACCTCGTGGGGGCAGAAATAGAAATGCTGAACCTTGAGAACAGAGAAAAAGTGTTGAAGAATTTGATTGCTCCAATACGCGATGACTATGACTACATACTGATAGATTGCAGCCCATCGCTTGGCCTCATCACCGTAAACTCACTCACGGCGGCCGACTCGGTGATAATCCCCGTACAGTGCGAATATTTCGCGTTGGAAGGCATCAGCAAGCTGCTAAACACCATCAAAATAATAAAAAACAAACTCAACACCCGCCTCGAGATAGAGGGATTCCTGCTTACGATGTATGACTCACGCCTCAGGCTTGCAAATCAAATCTACGACGAGGTGAAACGCCACTTCCAAGAGTTGGTGTTCAAGACGGTGATACAGCGCAACGTCAAGCTCAGTGAAAGCCCAAGCCACGGCTTGCCCGTGATTCTCTACGATGCCGACTCCACCGGCAGCAAGAATCATTTGACTTTGGCAAAGGAAATAATAAACAAAAACAGCAATGACGAGAAATGACCCGCCAGCCCCAAAGAACTGACATTTACGCCAGCGACATGGCGCAACGGTGGCTGTGACAGGCAATCAAACATAAAAACCTTAACTGACGACAATGGGAGTACACAAAAAATACGACAGGAACGTGCTCGGACGGGGACTCGATGACATAGGCAAAGGACGGGGGCTTGATGCGCTCATTGATACAGGCGGTGTGAAGACGCAAGGTTCGTCCAACCTGAGCGAGATAGAACTGACGCACATAGAGCCCAACCCGAACCAGCCACGGCGCGAGTTTGACGAGCAAGCCCTGCAAGAATTGGCCACAAGCATACGTGAGATTGGCATCATACAACCCATAACGCTGCGCAAAGTGGGCGATGACCATTACCAAATAATAGCCGGCGAACGGCGTTGGCGCGCATCGCAAATAGCCGGACTCAGCTCTATTCCTGCTTATATACGCACCGTTGAGGACGAAAACGTGATGGAAATGGCACTCATTGAGAACATCCAGCGCGAAGACCTCAACGCCATTGAGATAGCTCTTGCATACGAACACTTGGCCGAAACCACGGGAATGACGCAGGAACGCATATCGGAGCGCGTAGGCAAAAGCCGTACTGCCGTGACTAATTACATGCGGCTGCTCAAACTCCCCGCACAAGTGCAAATGGCACTCAAGAACAAAGAGATAGACATGGGCCATGCACGCGCTTTACTTGCGATAGACAGTCCCAGTCTGCAAATAAAGCTCTTCAAAGAAATACAGAAGAACGGATACTCCGTAAGGAGAGTGGAAGAGATGGTGCAAATGCTGAAAAATGGCGACGACGTACAGATGGCCAAGAAAAAGATTGCCGCGCCAAAAAGCCTGCCCGAAGAGTATGAGACTCTGAAAAACAGGCTGGCCGATTTTTTCAACACCAAAGTGCAAATGTCTTGCTCGCCTAAGGGCAAGGGGAAAATCAGCATATCTTTCACCAACGAGGCGGAGCTGGAACGCATAATGAATGCCCTCGACAAGATAAGAACCGAATGACCGACTTGAAACATTGAGACGGAAACACATGACACTGACACTGCGCACTGCAGTACTCGCCATCATAATGGCAACAATGGCCACATGGGGCTTTGCACAAAACGCTGCCACAGGCGACTCAACCATGGCCAAGTCAACTGTGGACAGTATCGTGAGGATAATGATGCCAACCGACACCACGACTATGATGCACGTGCGCCACATACAATATGATTCCGTCGCTGAGCGCATAAGCAGAGCTGAGGCCATGACAGATTCCATAACCAAGGACATGGAAAAAGTCTTGTCGGAAAACGAAGCGGTAATGGCTGCCGATGCGGAAGCATTGTTGAAGCTGCCATCACTCGATACGATTGGCAATATGAAAGTGAAGCGTGACTGGTCTACCTGGCGACCGAGTCCTCAACGGGCAATGTGGCTTGCGCTTGTGCTGCCGGGCGCAGGACAAATATACAACCGCAAATACTGGAAACTGCCAATAATCTATGGCGGGTTCATGGGATGTTTGTACGCCCTCAACTGGAACAACATGATGTACAAGGACTACTCGCAGGCCTATCTCGACATTATGGACAGCGACCCCACAACGGAAAGCTACAATGAATTCCTGCACTTAGGGCAACGCATCACGAGTTCAAACGAAGAACGTTACAAGGAAATATTCAAGAATAGGCGCAACAGATACCGTAGATGGCGTGATTTGAGTTTCTTCTGTCTGCTCGGTGTTTACGCCCTGTCCGTAATCGATGCTTACGTGGACGCGGAGCTGTCGGAGTTTGACATATCGAAAGACCTGAGCCTAAAAGTAGAACCGACCGTAATCAACAATGAAACATCGAAAAAAATACTTGAGGCCTCATCTGTAGGCATACAATGCCGACTGAAATTCTGACAGCCATGATAACCAACAGCACTGACCATAAACGACATTACAATCAATACATATATAAATGAAAAAGAAGACACTGGCAATATCGGTCGCAATGCTAATTGTTTTCGGCTGCGCAACATACGCGCAAGACGAGAAAGGCAACGAGATAAGCGTCACCGACAACAACGGAAACGAGGAAGTAATAGAGTTTCCGGAAGCCATGGGCTACGAACTCGACAGCCTGCTAAATCTATACATGGCCAAGACATACTTGGACACAGACAAAGACTGCCAAATGACCGGACTAAACCCCACGTTCGAAAAAGAAGTCTACATGGACAGGCTGAGCCGTATTCCCTCCATAATGGAAATGCCATACAACGATGTTGTGCGAAAGTTCATCGACCGCTACAGCGGCTTGTTGCGTCATTCCGTAAGCTACATGCTTGGAGCATCTAATTTTTACATGCCAATATTCGAAGAAGCTCTCGAAGCATACAACCTGCCGCTTGAGCTAAAGTACTTGCCAATAATTGAGTCGGCATTAAATCCAACGGCGGTATCACGCGCCGGAGCGACAGGGCTGTGGCAATTCATGCTGGCGACAGGCAAACAATACGGCCTTGAGGTGAACTCACTGGTGGACGAGCGTCGTGACCCCATAAAATCATCGTATGCCGCCGCGCAATACTTAAGCGACCTCTACAAAGTGTTTGGCGACTGGACACTCGTCATTGCGGCCTACAACTGTGGGCCGGAACAAGTGAACAAAGCAATACGACGCTCCAACAATGAAAAAGATTATTGGAAAATATATCCCTATTTGCCAAAAGAAACGAGAGGCTACGTGCCGGCGTTCATTGCCGCAAACTATATCATGACGTACTACTGCGACCACAACATCTGCCCAATGACCACACGGTTGCCGGCAAAGACCGACACATTGATGCTTAAGCACGACGTACATTTTGAGCAAATATCCGCAGTTTGTGGCATAGACATGGAAGAGCTGCGCACTTTAAACCCAGCATACCGCCGTGATGTGATACCGGGAGCGACGGCTTTGTCATGCCTGCGGCTGCCACAAACAGAAGTGGGGAAGTTTATAGACAATGAGGACTCCATCTACAACTACAAAGCCGATGAGCTGCTGTCAAAGCGGAAAGAAGTGGTCGTAAACACGACTACCACACCCGCCAATAGCAGCACAAGCCGCTACATCACAATACGCAGCGGCATGACACTATCGGGAATAGCGAAGACATACGGCACTACCGTAAGCAAGCTGAAGCAGCTCAACGGCTTGAAAAGCAATGCCATACGTGCCGGCAGGAAACTCAGGGTAAGGTAAGCCTCCGATGACTCCGCGCACACGGCACTTACATGCAACCACTCCATTAAAATGCGAAGGCTATGACAAACAATGAAGAAACAAAGAGCAGAGAAGATGCTGATGACAAAATAGTAAACGATGCATTTCTGCACCTGTTAGACACTTACATGAATTCATGCCACCGCAAGAAAGTGGACATCATAACGAAAGCCTTCAACTTTGCGCGCCAAGCACACAAAGGCGTTCGCCGCCTGTCTGGCGAACCATACATAATGCACCCCATTGCCGTGGCACAAATAGCGTGCGGAGAAGTGGGACTGGGGTCAACGAGCATCTGCGCCGCCCTGCTCCACGATGTTGTTGAGGATACCGACTATACCACAGAGGACATAGAGAACATTTTCGGCTCCAAGATAGCCAACATTGTAGACGGCCTGACAAAAATCAGCGGTGGCATATTCGGTGACCAGGCATCGGCACAAGCAGAAAACTTCAAGAAGTTGCTGCTTAACATGAGCAACGACATACGAGTAATCCTCATAAAAATCTGCGACCGACTGCACAACATGCGAACATTGGCCAGTCAGCCGGCCAACAAGCAATACAAGATTGCCGGAGAAACACTTTACATCTATGCGCCACTGGCCAATCGCCTTGGGCTGAACAAGATAAAGACGGAGTTGGAAGACCTCAGTTTCCGGTACGAACATCCAGACGAATACGCTTCAATACAACAGAAACTGGCTTCCACACAAGCATCTCGCGACACATTGTTTGATGAGTTCACTGCCCCTATAAGGAAAGAACTCGACAAGATGGGCATCGAATATGAAATCAAGGAGCGCATAAAAAGCCCTTACTCCATTTGGTGCAAGATGCAAAACAAGCACGTCACTTTCGATGATATTTACGATATACTGGCAGTGCGCATCATTTTCGTGCCCAAAGACAAAGGAAGCGAGATAAACGAATGTTTCAACATCTATGTGGCTATCAGCAAGATATACAAGTCGCACCCGGACAGGCTGCGTGACTGGCTCAACCATCCGAAAGCCAACGGTTATCAGGCTTTGCACGTAACGCTTATGTCTAACCAAGGGCAATGGATCGAAGTGCAAATACGTTCCGACCGTATGAACGAAGTGGCAGAGCAAGGCTTTGCCTCTCACTGGAAATACAAAGAGGGTGAAAACGGCGAGATAACCGAAAACGACAGGGAGCTGAACGACTGGCTGCACACCATCAAGGAAATTCTTGACGACCCGCAACCCGATGCAATGGATTTCCTCGATGCAATAAAACTCAACCTTTTTGCATCCGAGATATTCGTATTTACGCCCAAGGGTGAGATAAAAACCATGCCGGCGGGATGCACTGCGCTCGACTTCGCATTCTCCATCCACACTTTCCTCGGAAGCCATTGCATCGGAGCAAAAGTAAACCATAAACTGATGCCACTGAGCCACAAGCTCGAAAGCGGCGACCAGGTGGAAATACTCACGTCGAAGTCGCAACATGTACAGCCTTCATGGATAAACTTCGTGTCAACAGCCAAGGCCAAAGCCAAGGTTCAAGCTCTGCTGCGCCGCGAAAACCGTGAGACGCAGAAGCAAGGAGAGGAGAAGCTGATCGAATTCCTTAAAAAGAATAACATGGAGTTTTCAAACTCGGCGATAGACAAGCTTTTGGGACTGCACAACATTGACAAGCGCGAAGACCTGTTCCAAGCCATCGGCGAGAACATGATAATACTTGGAGACAAAGACATCGACGAGCTAAAAGGCAAGAGAAAAGATAAGAAGAACAGTAGCTGGCGAAAGTTTGTTCCATTCATCGGTTTCGGCAAGCAGAAAAAAGAAACGGGACCACAGCCGGAACTGTTTGTAGTGCCGGAATCGTTCAACCGCAAGCGCCCCATCTTCATAACCGATGAAAACATAGGACAATACAAGTTCATGTTTTGTTGCCATCCAATTCCAGGCGATGATATCCTTGGGTTCATCGACAACAAGAAAGAGGTAGAAATCCACAAACGCGCCTGTCCGGTGGCAGCCAAGCTAAAGGCGAGCTATGGCAACCGCATCCTCGATGCAAAATGGGACATGCACAAAAAGCTGTATTTCGACTCAACCATACACATAGAAGGCATAGACCGCATCGGACTTCTCAATGAAGTGACCCGAGTAATCTCCGAACAGATGAACACAAGCATCCACAAAGTGGCCATCAACTGTGGCGATGGCATCTTCAGCGGCGTGCTTGAACTGCGTGTCCACGACCGCGATGACGTCAAGTCAATAATAGAAAGCCTAAAAAAGATTTCCGACCTCCAAGAGGTGGTATCTGTCATATAACTCCTTTGATTACCGGAACGTGTGATACTCTACAGCCGATTCCACTCTATCCACAAATAGAAAAACAAGACACTATCAATACAACCTAACGCTTATGAAGAAGAAATTGACCATGCTAATCATTGCGTTGGCCGCAGCTGTTGGAGCCGGCGCAGCAGACAAGTACGACAATCCTGATACAATCGTCGTGGCTCGCGACGGCACAGGAGAATTCCGCACGATAGCAGAAGCCATCGAGGTGTGCCGGGCTTTCATGGACTACACCAAGGTAATCTACGTAAAGCGCGGAATATACAAAGAGAAACTCATCGT
The DNA here is from genome assembly GCA_964554115.1 of uncultured Prevotella sp. Lineage (GTDB taxonomy): Bacteria > Bacteroidota > Bacteroidia > Bacteroidales > Bacteroidaceae > Prevotella. The sequence continues at coordinate 802 of CAZKMT010000030.1, read as the reverse complement.
GCCGCAATGGCTTACCAACATCCAGATTGTAGGCGAAAATCGCGATGAAACCATCATAACCTATGATGACCATGCAAACATCAAGATGCCCGGAACGGATCGTGGCATGGGCACTTTCCGCTCTTACACAGTACGGGTTGAGGGCAATGGCATCACGTTCAAGAATATAACCATTGAAAACAATGCCGCCCAACTGGGACAAGCTGTGGCACTGCACACAGAAGGTGACCGCCTCACGTTCATCAATTGTCGCCTGCTGGGCAACCAAGACACCGTATACACCGGCACGGCCGGTACGCGCCTACTCTTCAGAGACTGCCTGATAGAGGGAACCACCGACTTCATCTTCGGCCCATCTACGGCATGGTTCGAGAATTGCGACATACACAGCCGACGCAATTCATACATTACTGCGGCATCTACACCCAAGGAAATGAAATACGGATACGTGTTCAACAACTGCCGCCTCACAGCTGACGAGGATGTGACAAAGGTTTACCTGGGCCGTCCGTGGCGCGACTACGGTTATACGCTATTCATGAACTGCGAGTTGGGCGCGCACATACGTCCCGAGGGATGGCATCACTGGGAGAAGCACCGCGAAGAGACAGCACGCTATCTTGAGTACAACAACAGCGGCCCTGGAGCCGATACTAAAGCGCGCGTGTCGTGGAGCCGTCGGCTGACGAAGAAAGAAGCCGAAGCCGTTACCATGCAGGCCGTATTCACAATCGATGACACGTGGACGCCGAACCTGTAGTTTCAAAACATATTTTCGCGTGAAAAGAAGTTCTTCAATATC
>CAZKMT010000029.1:0-25502 GCA_964554115.1 uncultured Prevotella sp. | reverse complement strand
ACAGCGACATAATCGTGGGACGCGCGGCCAACACCCAGATTGCGTCCAACGACTATGCTTGGCAGAAGATCGTGCTGCCGTTCGACTATGACTCGTACTCGGCAAGCGACCCGAAAGCCATTCTCGTGACCATATCAACAAACGCAGACCCGGGAGAAGGAAGCGGAACGGACTCGCTATACGTGGACGACTTCGAGCTGATTTACAACAGCACGGTGACGGGAATAAGCATCAACGGAACTGAGTTGGAGGGTTTCAACGCCGATACCAACGAATATGAAATAACCCTTGACAGTGACGACAGCGAGATAACAGACAGCTGCATCTCCGTTACCACCAACTCCAAAGACGCAAAAGTGTTTGTGGAGGTGGGCGAAGCCACAGACAACGAGCGCATCATCACCGTAACAGTATACTCCGCAGACTTCCTCAACGGCTCTTCTTACACCATCAAGGCCATCACAGAGACTGAAGAGGAGGAAGAGGAAGAAGAGGATAGCGTAATCGTCAACAACGAATATACAGACGAGCTCACAGTCACCGTAAACGGTGTGGCTTCGAAACAGGAGACGACCGTGACCATAGAGCAAAATGAAGACGGCACTTACAAATTGAGCCTGAATAACTTCATACTTCAGGCAAGCGGCTCTGTTATGCCCATAGGCAACATTGTGCTCGACAATGTTCCAGGCATCACCGGTGACGGCGTTATCACATTGCTCGCAGAAGAGGACATCACCATCACCGAGGGCGATGCCAGTGTGTCCAGCTATTGGATGGGTCCAATGCTGGGTGAAGTGCCCATCAACATGGTTGCCGAGCTGCGCACCAACACGATTTACTTCATCATCGACATCAACATGGCCTCGCTCGGCCAAATAATCAACGTGAGGTTCGGCGACGGAGGCTACCAGATAGGCAACTCAGACTTCGAGGACTTCCACACAGCGACGGTGGCCGGCAAAGAAGTGACAAGCGACGAGCCTGACCACTGGCACTCGTTCATGAGCTGCACAGGCACTTTCTCCGCTTTCGTCAACACTACACCGCACACTTTCATCGCGGATGAGGTGCGTCCGGGAACAACCGGAAGCAGAAGCGTCCTCGTAACTTCGGGAAGCGTACTTGGCGTAGTGTCCAACGGAACAATAACGACAGGCAGACTGAACGCCGGAGCCATTTCCGCCACAAGCACGGACAACAACGCATTCCTTGACATCACGAGCACAGACCTTGACGACAACGGCGACCCGTTCTACACGCTGCTCAACGGCAAGCCCGACTCACTGAGCGTGTGGGTGAAGTTCAAGCAGGGAACGCCCTCGGAGGAGCATCCTTACGCCACGCTGACAGCCGTGATAACCGACGGCTCTTACTATCAGGAACCCGTTGACACCGACTACAGCGACATAATCGTGGGAAGCGCGGCCGACACGCAGATTGCGTCCAACGACTACGCATGGCAGAAGCTCGTGCTGCCGTTCGACTATGACTCGTACTCGGCAAGCGACCCGAAAGCCATTCTCGTGACCATATCAACAAACGCAGACCCGGGAGAAGGAAGCGGAACGGACTCGCTATACGTGGACGACTTCGAGCTGATTTACAACAGCACGGTGACGGGAATAAGCATCAACGGAACGCCAATCGACAACTTTGATGCCTCAACCACCGAATACGAAGTAAGCATTGAGGACGGCTATGATACCGTCACTGCCGATGACATCGCCGTTACCACCAACGCCAAAGACGCCAAGACATTCGTCAACATAGTAGACAGCGACACGGAAAACGGCGGAAGCACCGTTACAATAACAGTCTTCTCGGGAGACCTGAAGAACCGTTCCACATACACTGTCACGATAAATGAGATTGGAGAGACCACTGGCATCAGCACCGTAAAAGGAGAGAAGAAGACCGTGGAAGCCATCTACAACCTCAACGGACAGCGCGTGCTGAATCCAGTGAAAGGCCAGGTTTACATCACCAGGTACACCGATGGCACAACCGTCAAGACGATAGAGAAGTAAAATTCCTACCATCAACACTTATAATGATTCAGGGGTCGGTATTAAGCCGACCCCTGAATCATTATAAGATATCATCAGACATCCCGTATTCTCTTTCCCCACAAAGAGTATTTCTTCCTGCATGTGCGTGTCTGCGCGGCTTCTACGGCCATTGCCGGAAAGCAAAATATCGGACATGGGCGGAGACACGGCAACATTATCACGACCGCACCGCCTATAAAAAGGCATCCGCAAGCGTTCTGCATATCACGCTTGCGGATGCCCTTTGCCTCCCACGACCATGCGGCATCTAAGCCCTGAACGAGTTGAGCAACTTGATTATGCTCAATATCTCGTTCTTTTCGAGTGCCTGACTGCACGGTATGCTCAACTCCCTTGCATGGATAAACTCAGTGACGGGCAGCGACATGCCATTCCATTCGGCGTAACAATCCTGCTTATGCGGCGGTATCGGATAGTGGATAACCGTCTCCACGCCATGCATTCCAAGGTAATCGTGCAACAAATCACGCGACTCGCACAATACGGGAAATATATGGAACACACTGTTGCGCCAGTAATCAACGCTGGGCAGCGTCAACAGAGGGTTGTCAACATTCGTCATGTAATCCAAAGCCACGCTGCGCCTAAACATGTTCTCCTCGTCAAGGTAACGCAGTTTGACACTCAGCACAGCCGCCTGCATCTCGTCCATGCGGCTGTTGCGCCCCCGGTAACGGAACACATACTTCGTGCCCGAGCCATAGTTAGCCAGCATCCGCACCATCAAGGCCAGCGCAGTGTCGTCAGTGGTCACGGCTCCGGCGTCACCGAGTGCGCCAAGATTCTTGCCCGGATAGAAGCTGTGTCCGGCAGCATCGCCCAATGCCCCGGTGCGCTTCTGCCCATATCTCAACCCATGAGCCTGCGCATTGTCCTCTATAAGCCGCAATCCGTGGGCGCGACACAGCCCGCCTATCCTGTCGGTATAAGCGCAACGGCCATATAGATGCACTATCATCACTGCCTTTGTGCGCGGCGTTATGGCCTGTTCCACCAGTCCGTCGTCTATCTGCATCGTGTCCGCCCGCGGTTCCACGAGCACCGGTTTCAGTCCGTTTTCGCTTATCGCGAGGATGGACGCAATGTAAGTATTGGCCGGCACTATCACCTCGTCGCCCGGAGACATGACCCCAAGTTCCATGTAAGCGCGCAAAATCAGCGTCAAAGCATCAAGCCCGTTGCCACAGCCCACACAGTGCGTGGTGCCTATGTAACCGGCATACTCACGCTCAAAGCGCGCCGTGGCCTCGCCCCTAAGATACCATCCACTGTCCATCACCTTGCCGACAGCCTCCCTTATCTCGCCAGAATGGCTATCCGTAATCTTCTTTAAATCCAAATATTTTATCATATTCAGTGATTTGCTTGCATGTTTCCCGGAAGTATTCTAAGATTTACGAAAAAGAAAAGTGCGCCGCCTTATCATGACTGCCTGCGCCGGTCAGAGCGTCCATTCATACCAGTCGTAACATACGCCCCGTCCTCCGAAGCCCTCCTTCTGGTATATAAGCGATTCGTTGAGCACGTGTCCGCAGTCTTCGGTAGACTTGCCGAAGTCGAAATACAGGCCATCGGCAAAGTCGTGGTTAAGTATTTTGTCATAGATGGCGTCTATCACGCGCAACGCCTTGCCCTCCGACGAAGCCGATATGTATTGCGCGTGCACCACTTGCGGTGTCACATAGAGCACCGTGCCGCCCATGATCTTGCCCTCCTTTTGCGCCACGTAAAGATGGATGGCCTGCGGGAAGCGCGATTTGAGCAGCTCCATCTCCGAAAGCGAATGCACAGGTCTCGCACCGTGCGAACGCATCAGGTTGTCCTCGAGCACCGGCCAAAAAGCGGCAAAATCATCGCTCCGCTCCACTGTCACGCCGTTGTTGCGACACCTGTTGATGCCATAGCGGCGGTCGCGATGCCATTTGATGCGGCGCGGTAGTATGACGGTCGACGAAATGTCACGCGCCACGAGCCGCGCACCACACACCTTGAAGAGCGCATACAAATCCTCCTCGGCCGGCAACCGATGGTATATCCACGGCACCGCTTTATACACCACGCGGCCAACGCCCTCCCGGCGCAAGAACGCACATACAGCCTCGAAAGCTTCCACCACCCCCACCGCTGAGGCATCGCTGCCGGTCACCAAGCCCCCATAGGTAAGCCCCCGGTGCGAGCAAACCGTGTCACCCTCCCTGTTGGCGGGCAACAGCGCATAGAGCCGCCCGCAGCGGTAGACCATCAGCGACGCATCGACAAAGCGGTCGCTGTGGTAGTCCATGTAGCGGCGGTCGAAAAGGAAAGTGCCGTTCTTCGATGAAGCCACGAACTCATTCCATTCCGCCTCGCAATCGCTGCCGTAAAGCCTCACTTCCATCATCTCTCGGCGACGTATTTAATAAAATCGTCGTAGTCACGGATATAGTCTTCCTCGCAGAACGGGTCTGAAGCAAGCACGAGACACACCGCTCCCGACGAGTAGTCATCGAGCGTCCTCCATACCCCTGTCTCCACGAGCAGTCCCTGATACGGGTGGTTCAGCAGCACGGTAGTGCGCCTGCGCCCGTCATCGAGAGTCACGGTGAAACTTCCACCCACCGCCACTATGAACTCGCGGCAGTGCTTGTGGGCATGTCCACCCCGGCACTCGCCTCCCGGAACGTCGTAGACCCAATACACCCGCGCCACGTTGAAAGGCACTTCTTTCATGCCCTCGGCCACGGTAAGGTTGCCCCGCGGGTCGGTTATCTTTGGCAAGTCTATTATTCTTCCTATTGATTTGTCCATAAGCGATTGGCTTTATTTTTCACCATAGGCTCCGCCACAGTCCACCTCGACATCACGATGAATCGCCTGCCTATTGCAAAAGTAGACATTTTTTCCATTTCATCAAAACATATTATCAAAAAACAAGGTACATTCATACCTTCATCACTGAACATTCATAGAACAATATTAATTTGGAAAACCGCCAATCGCAAACACATCAGAACGGTTAACCCTGCCAAGCGGTTGGTTACGGAATCCAAGCCATGCAAATTAGAATTTTGAAAAGGCGCATACCGCAATGCGCAGGGGCGCAACGGATTGCGGAAACGCCGGCTCACGGGCAACAGATTTTTACCAAACAAGCATCCGCAACGGCCTGTTTCGCCCGTTGCGGATGCCCTCGAAATACGCTGTGCCGGCGCAGCCACGCATACCGCCGACCCGTTCACACGCCTACCTGACACCACCGCGACGTCGCAGCATAGCCTTCACCAGCTGCCACTCGGGCGACACGGCCATACGGCGCACGCTCTTGTGGATGCGCTCCATCATGGCCTCCGGCGACAATGAATGCCACCGCGCCAAGTCGCCAAGGCCTGTGCTTTCCGCGCCACAGACGCCGTAATAGGCCTTGACGGCCTCTGCATCGGGCAGGCCGAGCAGGCTCAGCAGATGCTCCACGGCATGTGCGGCCTCATGCGGCACACTCTCCGGCTGCCGTCCGAGCCTCACAAGGAAAGTGTTCAACTCTGCCGAAAGCTCGTCCATACGTTGCCAGATCAGCGGTTCTTGTACATCGCGTCGTAATAACGCTGATAGTCGCCACTCGTAACGTTGTCCATCCACGCCTGGTTGTCCAGATACCAACGCACCGTTTTTTCTATTCCCTCCTCAAATTGCAAGCTCGGTTCCCAGCCCAATTCGCGCTGCAGCTTGCGGGAGTCGATGGCATAGCGCATGTCGTGGCCTTTGCGGTCGGTGACATAGGTGATAAGGTTCATGTCCTCGCCCTCGGCTCTGCCCAGCAGACGGTCAACGGTGCCAATCACCACCTTTATGATGTCAATATTCTTCCACTCGTTGAAACCGCCGATGTTGTACGTGTCGGCCACTTTCCCCTTGTGGAATATGAGGTCTATGGCGCGCGCGTGGTCTTCCACATACAGCCAGTCTCTCACGTTCTCGCCCTTTCCGTAGACCGGTAGCGGCTTCTTGTGGCGTATGTTGTTGATGAACAGCGGTATCAGCTTCTCCGGAAACTGATACGGCCCATAGTTGTTAGAGCAGTTGGTCACGATGGTCGGCATTCCGTAAGTGTCGTGGAAAGCCCGCACGAAGTGGTCTGACGACGCTTTCGACGCCGAGTAGGGAGAGTGCGGGTTGTACTTCGTCTCTTCGGTGAAGAACTTCGTGCCATAGGCATGGTGGTGCTCCGAGCTGGCCTTCGTGGTGAACGGAGATTCGATGCCCTCCGGATTGGTCAGTTCCAACGCGCCGTACACCTCGTCGGTGGATATGTGATAGAAGCGTTTGCCATCGTAGCCCTCCGGCAGGCTCTCCCAATACACCTTGGCGGCTTGCAACAGCGACAGCGTGCCCATGACGTTGGTGCGGGCGAAAGTGAACGGGTCTTCGATGCTTCTGTCCACATGGCTCTCGGCTGCGAGGTGGATGATGCCGTCCACGGCGTGCTCGCGCATCAGGGCAAGCATCGCGTCATAGTCGCAGATGTCGGCTTTCACGAACATGTAGTTCAGCCTGTCCTCTATGTCCTTCAGGTTGGCAAGGTTCCCTGCATAGGTCAACTTGTCAACGTTTATTATCTTATACTCCGGATACTTGTTCACGAAGAGGCGCACCACATGGCTTCCTATGAAGCCCGCGCCGCCGGTTATCATTATGCTCTTCATCGCTTGTTGGATTTGTTTTTACGTAATCTCAGTTTATTATAGCAACGCCCATGCAGGGGCATTTATTATAAGTGGCTGTATAAAATTTTAGCTCACTTCCGCTGATTTTCATCACATTAGACCGTCCTGCAGGGCGTCGGCACGCCCGACAGAGCCACCGCCGTCAGCCGCCTGCCTCCCCAGCTCCACCACTTCGCAGTCGACAAAGCGGTCGCCGTCTATGGTAAGGCGCACGATGGTGCGCACCTTCTGCCACCCCTGCAAGCCGGCCGCGCCGGGGTTGATGTGCAGCAAGCCCAGCGTGCGGTCGTACTTCACCTTCAGTATGTGCGAGTGGCCACAGACGAACAGCCGCGGAGGCATGGCGTACAGCTGGCCGCGCACCGACGGGTCGTAGCGGCCGGGGTAGCCGCCGATATGCTTCATCAGCACGTCCACGTCCTCGCACCTGAACCGCAGCGTCTCACGGAACATGCGGCGCAGGTCGCCACCGTCGCAGTTGCCGCAAACGGCACGCAACGGCCTGAACGCCGCCAGCCGCTCGGCAAGCTCCATCGAGCCTATGTCGCCGGCATGCCATATCTCATCGCACGGCTCGAAATACTTCAGGTAACGGTCGTCCCAATAAGAGTGCGTGTCACTTATGATGCCTATCTTCTTCATGTCTACCTCCTTTCTGGCGCGGAGAGAGGGGGCTCTACGCCACCTGTCACAGCCCCAGCCGCTTGTTCACGAACTCCACTATGAACCCGGCCGTGCCCTCAAGGCCAAGCTGGCATGTGTTTATGCAAAGGTCGTAAGACGCGCTGTAGCCCCACGTCTTGCCCGTATAGTAGTTGTAGTACGAGGCGCGCTCACGCTCGCCTGCGTCTATCGCTTTCCTTGCGGCGGCGGCATCGCAGCCGGTGCGCTTGCACACCTGCTCCACGCGATAGTCCAAGTCGGCGGTGATGAACACGTCAACCTTGTCAGGGCTGTCGCGCAGGATGTAGTCGGCGCAACGTCCCACAAACACACACGAGCTCTCCTCGGCGGCTTTACGTATGGCGTCGCTCTGGAACTTGAAAAGGCTTTCCTGCGAGAAACTTTCCTTATAGAAGTTGGGACTGCCGATGAACGGCATGTTGAGGTGGAACAACGACCTGAAGAAGCCTTTATGCTCGTCGTTCTGCTCAAAGAACTTCTCACTGAATCCACTTTCCCTGGCGGCCAGGTTCAGCAACTCGCGGTCGTAGAACTTGCATCCGAACTCGCCGGCAAGTATCTTGGCTATGGTGCGACCGCCGCTGCCTATTTGCCTCCCCACATTTATTATGATATGCTTCTGGCTCATGACAACATGGTTGATTGTGATTGTTTCTTGAATTTGCGCATGTAGATGGTCATGATTACGAAAGTCACCACGGATGCCACGAAATCAGACACCGGCATCGACCACCACACGCCATCTACGCCATACACCTGCGGCAGGATGGAGAGCAGCGGCAGGAGGAATATCAGCTGGCGCGAGAGTGAGAGGAACATGCTTACCTTCGCCTTGCCTATGCTCTGGAAAAAGCTCGTGACCACCATCTGGTAGCCCACTATCGGGAATGCCAGCATCTCTATCCTCAAGCCGTTGACCGACAGGTCTATCAGCGTGGGGTCGGTGGTAAAGAGGCGCGCGCAGGCTTCAGGCAGCAGCTCGGCCACGGCAAAGCCCGTCGTGGTGACCAGCGTGCCGGCCACGATGGCATACTTGACCACCCTCATGAGGCGGTCGAACTGCTGCGCGCCATAGTTGTAGCCGGCTATCGGCTGCAATCCTTGGTTGATGCCCATGGTCACCATCACGAAGATGAAGCACACCTTATTGGCTATGCCATAGGCTCCCACGGCCAAGTCGCCGCCGTGGCGTTGAAGCCCCTGGTTGATGAAGATGACCACTATGCAGGCGCACACGTTCATGGCGAACGGCGACATGCCGATGCCGATGATTGCCTTGACTATGCGGCTGTTGAGCCTGTAGATGCCCCGTTTGAGGTGCAGCAGCTCGTTCTTGTCGGCGAACATCTTCATCTGCCACACCAAAGCCATGCACTGCGAAATCACCGTGGCATAGGCTGCGCCACGGATGCCGAGGTTGAGCGGATATATGAAGATGGGCGCGAGAGCGGTGTTCATGACCACCGTGAATATGGTCATGACCATGGCCTGGCGCGGCTTGCCCACAGCGCGCAGCACGGCGTTCATGGCAAAATACATGTGCGAGAACACGTTGCCCGCCAGAATCACTTCCATGTAATCGCGCGCGTATGGCAACGTCTGCTCACTTGCGCCAAAGAAAAGGAGTATAGGGTCTATGAACAGCAGCGACAACACGCTGAAAGCCAAGCCTATGATGACGTTGAGCGTGACGGTGTTGCCGAGCACGCGCTCTGCCGCGTCATAATCCCTCTGACCGAGACGCACCGAGATACATGTCGAAGCGCCGACACCTACGGCTGCGCCAAACGCCGTAGCGAGGTTCATCAACGGAAACGTGATGGCCAATCCAGAGATTGCCATCGCCCCCACGCCCTGCCCGATGTATATGCTGTCCACCATATTATAGAGCGACGAGGCTGTCATCGCCACGATGGCGGGCAAGGCATACTGCACCAGCAACGAGCCCAATGGCTTCGTCCCCAATTCCAATGTTGCCTTCTTATTATTGTCCATACATATTGAAAATAGCGTGCAAAGGTACAAATTTTTTCCGAAGCATTGAGACATTGCCGCCTATTTTGATTTCCCACGCCATATTTTCCCAAATCGCGCCAACCGCATTTCGGAAGCCGACACTCCGGAAGCAGGCGCGGACGACGCGCCCCTCGGCGGTAAACATTTTTTACAAAATTGCGGGATGAATGCGGTCGCTGCCGCATCGTCTTGCAAAACAGCCCGTTTCAGCGTGTAAAACGGCCTGTTTCGCGCCCTGAAACAGGGCGTTTCGCAACGCGAAACAGGTCGATTCACAAACCGCCTGAAAACCAAGCGTTTGCAACGCCGCAACAGGAAGAGGGATAAGATGGGGCGCGTTGCGAAATATCTTTACAAAACGCGCCTGTTTCCGGCGCAAGGCCGACTGGCCAATCGGATGCGCGGCGGCGTTGCCGGCGGCAATGATTGGCAGCGAGAAAAAAGCTGGCGCGACCGGCATGGAAAGAAAAAGGGCGCGCCATGGCGTGAAAGCACCTGCCGCATAGCAGTCTCCCGTGCCATGGCGCGCCCCGCACAGCGGTGGCGCAATGCGCCATCGGATTTGTCTACTTGCTGAAAATCTCGTCCAGCAGGCGGTCGGCATGCCCCCACTTGTCCATCATGTAGATGACGTAACGGATGTCCACTCCGATGCAGCGGGCCAGTCGCGAGTCGAAGAATATGTCGCTCGACAGGCTGTCCCAGTTGCCGTCGAATGCCAGGCCGATCAGCCTGCCTTGGCCGTCGAGCATGGGCGAGCCGCTGTTGCCGCCTGTTATGTCGTTGTTGGTGAGGAAACAGAGCTGCATCTCGCCCGTGGTCCTGTCGGCATAGCGGCCGAAGTCGCCGGCCGACATCAGCTCGTGCATGACGGGCTCGGCGAAGTAGTCGGGCTGGCTGTCGCCCTGTTTCATCTTCTCCACTATGCTCCCGGCCGTGGTGTAGTAGCCCGACGGTTTGCCGTCAAGGGTGAAGCCGCCCACCTGCCCATAGCTCAGGCGCATGGTGAAGTTGGCGTCGCTGTAGTTGGGCATGTCCTGCTCCATGCGCAGCTTGGCCGCGCACAGGTAGCGTTCCTGCGCGTCGATGGTGTCGTTGACGGTGCCCAATGCCGCTTTGAGGTCGCCCACCACCTCGGTTATGTCAAGCCCCATCTTCACACCCGGGTCATCGTAGAAGTCTTTCTTGTTCACGTATATCTTCTCGCCGGGCTTCATCAGCACGGAGTTGGCCCACACATAGTCAACGTACTTGCGGCAATCGCCGCCGAAGTCGGCAGTGATGGTGGCGTAGAACCCGGGCAGATAGCGCGCCGGCACCTGCTTGCGGTAGTTCTCCAGAAGGGCGGCATAGACCTCCTTGTCAGTGGTCTCGTCCCACTTATCGCTGTCGTCATCGAACTCCACGTACTGTTTCTTCTTCTTTTTCTCCGGGCCTTTCACCTCCATTCCGTTGTGAATGCGATAGGCCCGAGTGACCAGCACGCTCGTTCCGAAGAATGTCTCGTTGAAGAACATGCGCGCGCGGATTATGTCAAGACGCTTGTCGTAGGCACGCTTCATCTCGTCGAAGTCGAGCTTGCCTTTCAGGTAGCCAGTAGAGTCGACGTATTGCGCCACTTTCCGCTCGAAAGCGGCTTTCTGCGCTATGAGCCCTATGCTGTCAATGCACTTGTTCATGCCGATGGAATTCTTCCAGTAGTTGGAGCTTTGGGCATAGGCCGTCTCGTATTTTATGCGCACCGCGTCGCTCTGCCGCATGTGGCGGAGCATCACTTCCTGCTTCACGCCGCGCACCTGAACCCTCGGCTCGTTGCGGGCATCGCGCCTTTCGCGTATTCCGTAAGACGAAAGATAGCGGCTGGTGGAGCCGGGATAGCCTATGGTCATGGCGAAGTCGCCGTCCTTATAGCCATCGAGCGACACCGGCACCCACGATGCCGGCTTGTAAGGCACGTTTGCCTCGCTGTAAGCGGCGGGGCCGTTGGTCTGCGGGTCGGCATAGATGCGGAACACGGAGAAGTCGCACGTCTGGCGCGGCCACATCCAGTTGTCGGTCTCTCCGCCGAACTTACCCATCGACTTGGGCACGGCGAACACCAGACGCACGTCGCGGAAGTCGCGGTAAGTGGTGGCAAAATACTTGTTTCCCTCATAGAACGGCTTTATCTCAAGACGCAGCGTAGAGTCATTCTGCTTCACATCCTTCGACCATGCGTTTTGGACTGAATCGATGAAGTGCTCCCGCTCAGATGGCTTCAGGTCATCGATGCCCATCTTCTGCAGGCGTTCGGTGATGTCTTCCTGCTCGACCATGAAGCTTACGAAAAGGTTCTCGTTGGGCAGCTCCTCCGCAAACGACTTGGCATAGAAGCCGTTTTTCATATAGTCGTGCTCCACGGTGGAGTGCGCGTTGATGGCACTGAAGCCGCAATGATGGTTGGTGAACACGAGGCCGTTGCCCGAGACGACCACTCCCGAGCAGAAACCACCGAAGTTCACCACGGCGTTCTTGATGGCGTTGTCGCCTGAGTACAATCCGTCGTAAGGCACGGTGAAACCGTATTCCCGCATCTGCGCATAGACGGCCTGCGGCAGGTTGTAGAGCGTCCACATGCCCTCATCGGCAATGGCGTGCGCGGCCGACAGGGCCGCAGCGATTAGAAATGTTGCTTTTTTCATATCTGTTATTGTTAATTGTGTTTGTTCTTTGCGTCAGGCGGCGTGCCCTTGCGGAAGTAGCGGCCCACCACAGGCAGCGAGCCCGGGGGGAAATCGCGCTTCACCATGCAGGCCGCAAAGGCGGCAAGGAGCACGGTGTTCACCGCCACCGCGCCCCACAGGGGCAACCGTGAGTTGGAAACGGACATGCCGCAGAAGAGCACTGCGGCCACGGCCACGTAAGACATTATGCGCCCTATCGGGTATCTTATCGGGTAATAGCGTTGCCCCACGAAGTAGCTGAGCAGCATAGCCGTGGCGTAACCGGCCACCCCGGCCCACGCGCAGGCCATGTAGCCGTAGCGGGGAACGAAGATTACGTTGACAGCAATGAGCACGGCGCATCCCGCTCCCGAGAACCACGCGCCCCAGATGGTGCGGTCGGTGAGCTTGTACCAGAACGAGAGGTTGAAGTAGATGCCCATCATTATCTCGGCGGCCATCACTATCGGCACCACACGCAAGCCGTTCCAGTAGTCGCGCCCGATGATAAACTTCAGCACATCCATATATCCCACCACGGCGAGGAAAGCCAGCAAGGTGAACATCACGAAGTATTTCATGGCGCGGGCGTAAGTGTCGCGGTTGTCATTGTCGCGCGCCTTGCCGAACACAAACGGCTCGTAGGCGTAGCGAAAGGCCTGCGTTATCATGGCCATTATCATGGCTATCTTCGACGCCGCGCCATATATGCCCAGCTGCTGGTGGGCATCCGGGGCTTTATATATATAAGGAAAGAGTATCTTGTCGGCTGTCTGGTTGAGTATGCCGGCAACGCCCAGCACCAATACCGGCCAGCTGTAAGAGAGCATCCGGCGCATGAGAGCGCGGTCGAACACGCACCGGAAGCCCGCAAGCTCGCGCCGGAAGCAGAACGTTATCGAGGCCGTGCAGGCCAAGTTGATGTAGAAAGCGTAGCCCACCTCGGTGGGGCGGCCTGTGATTTCGGGCAGGGCCACAAAGCAGAACAGGTTGAGCGCGATGTTCATTACGATGAACAGGAGCTTCAGCGCAGCGAACTTCATAGGCCGCTTCTTGTAGCGCAGGTAGGCGAAAGGAATGCACTGGAAAGCGTCTATGGCCACGGTCACGGCCATCACCCACACGTATGAGGGGTGGTCGGCATAGCCCATGAAAGCCGACAGCGGCCCTATGAACGCCATCACGAGCGCGACGAACAGCAGCGACGTGGCTCCCACGCTGATGAGTATGGTCGAATAGACGCGCTGCGGGTTCTCGCCCTCCTTGTTGGCAAAGCGGAAAAAGGTGGTTTCCATGCCGTAGGTGAGCACCACGAGCAGCAGTGCCGTGTAGGCGTACATATTGGTTATCACGCCGTAACCGCCCCCTTCGGCCGACAGCTTGGCGGTGTAGAGAGGCACGAGCAGGTAGTTTAGAAACCTGCCCACTATGCTCGAAAGTCCGTAAATGGCAGTGTCCTTGGCAAGGCTTTTAAGATTAGGCATAGCGTCCTTATGTATGTGTGTCAGTGAAATGTCTACAAAACAAGGCCGGCGTCATGTTGAACGCCACGTCCTTGCCTTCCTTTCCGTATTCTCATGAGCCATGATTGCTTTTGATTGCTGCGGCCAACGGATAAGACGAAGACGTTGCTCCGTGGCTGTCGCGCTCTACACCGGGTCTGTTCCACATCAAGCGGTTGCCGCATTTGCTCCTTACTTCCATGACTTCCAGTCAAAAGAACATATAGCACACAGCTATCGCGGCCAGCACTCCCGCCAGGTCTGCCAGCAGTCCGCAGGCCACGGCATGGCGCGTATGGCGTATGCCGACGCTGCCGAAATAGACGGCGAGGATGTAGAATGTAGTGTCGGTGGAACCTTGGAAGATGCAGCTGAGGCGACCGACAAACGAGTCGGCACCGTAGGTGGCCATGGCATCGACCATCATGCCGCGCGCGCCACTGCCCGACAGAGGCTTCATGAGCGCCGTGGGCAAAGCTCCCACGAAGTCGCCGTTGCCGCCGCACACTTCCACGAGGCCGCGTATGGCATCCACTATCAAGTCCATGGCACCCGAGGCGCGGAACACACCTATGCCCACGAGTATGGCCACGAGGTACGGAATGATGCGCACGGCGGTGGAAAAGCCCTCCTTTGCCCCCTCTATGAAAGCATCGTAGACATTCACCCGCTTGCGCATGCCTGCCATGATAAAGCCCACGATGATGGCCATCAGCATTATGTTGGCCACGCTTGTGCTCACCATGTTCATGCGTTCCTTGTCCATCTGTCCGAAAGCCCATATCACTGCGGCCACCATCACGCACATACCGCCGAGCATGAGCAGCAGCGTGCGGTTGAACAGATTGATGCGCTGATAGATGCTGGTGGCCACGATGCCGGCCAAGGTGGAGAAGAACGTGGCCAAGAGTATGGGTATGAACACGTCGGTGGGCTGCGCCGCGCCCATCTGCGCACGGTAAACGAGTATGCTTATGGGGATGATGGTCAGTCCGCTCGTGTTCAGCACGAGAAACATTATCATGGGGTTGGTGGCCGTGTCTTTCTTCGGGTTAAGGGTCTGCAACTGCTCCATGGCGCGCAGTCCCAGCGGCGTGGCGGCGTTGTCAAGGCCGAGCATGTTGGCGGCTATGTTCATGAAGATGCTTCCCGTGGCCGGGTGACCCTTGGGAATGTCGGGAAACAGGCGGGTAAAGACGGGGCTGAGCAAGCGCGACAGCACGTTGACCACGCCGCCTTTCTCACCTATCTTCATTATGCCGAGCCACAGCGAGAGCACGCCCGTCAGGCCAAGGGAAATCTCGAACGCCGTCTTCGACGACGAGAACGTGGAGTCCATCATGGCAGGAAACACCTCAGTATCGCCCATGAACACCAGCTTGACCAACCCAATGGCAAACGCGATGGCGAAAAACGCCACCCAAATATAATTAAGAACCATAATGCACAAAAACTTTTTGTGGCGCGGCGGCATGACGGACGGGGCGTCGCGCGTGGTGTCGAGGCTCAGAGCAGCGCCCGTATGGCGGCGTCGAGGTCGTCTATCTGCGTGGAACGGCTCACTATGTTGTTGTCGCGGTCAATCAGGAAAAACTCTGGAACGCTCGTCACATTATACGTAGACAAGTAGCGCGATGCTGTTCCCTCAGGGTCGCGCACGCTTATCCACGGCAGCGCGGCGGTCTGCTGTTTCCAGAAATGCTCGTCAGTGTCGATGGACACTTGGTAAATCTCGAACCCTCTGTCGTGGTATTTGTTGTACAGTTCGCGCAACGACAGTATGCGTTGCGGCGAGTTTTTAATGCCGAACAGGTGGAAATCGAGCAGCACCACCTTGCCCGCCAGCTCCGTGAGCGCGTGCGATTGTCCGTGGTTATCGGTGAGCGTGATGTCTATCAGGCCTGCCACGGTCACTTCCAACCGGTCGCTTCCACCGCTGTTTTCACCCTTGATGATGCGTTCGTTCTGCAATCCCCTGATGGCAATGTTGTGAAGATTCTCGCCGCGCAGCGTGCCGGGATAGAACGTGTCCCACGCCGTTGCCACGGCTGCGAACACTTTTATGTCGCCGTCTTCGCCCCCGGGACTGAATATCAGGTAATTGCCCAAAGACTGGAACAGCGCATAATAAGACGAAGCCGCTTTCGGGTCTTTGAATATATAGTCGACGGACACTTTCCGTTTGTATGCCTCCACCTCGGCCTTGATGCTGTCGATGGCGGCCGCGCGGCTCAACGCCGTGTTGCGGTTTATGGCCATAGCCTTGCGTTGCAGGTCTATCTGCATCAGTGCCAGTTCCTTTATGCGCGCACACTCTTGCGAGCCTTCCACCTCATAGGCTGTGGCCATGCTTGGATAGTCGGCCTTCACCGTAATGGTTTCGGTGGAGTCTACGGCGATGTTTATGGCTTGTCTTCCTATGCGCAGGCGGTAGAACTCCGGGGCTTCGGGCCGCTCTGCACTGAAGCTGAACTTACCGCCGGCATCAAGGCGCGTGGAGTCGATGACCGACAAGCCGTCGATGCCTATTTGTTCGAAGTAGAGCAAGGAGTCCTCGGCCGACGAGATGCTCCCCTCTACGTGGAATTTGTCACCGCTGCATGACGCGAGTCCCATACAGGCAACAGTCATGGCGGCAATGCAAAAGTGTTTCATGTCCCTATGTTTCTTTATGTGTGGCGTGCTGCGCGTGGCAATGTGAGCCATGCGGACGGGTGTCAATGCGGTCTCCTACAACCGTATCTCACGGCATACCTTGTGCAAAGGTACGCCATTTTTCCGATTATCATGCATGGCGGAGCTTGAAAATGCCGGGCATCAGTGCCTTTCCTTGCCGTGACTTCTTACAAAGCCGGATATGGCATCAGGGCGATTGACGAATTGCCATGGCATTCGCCGCCAACAAAGGCCGGCACACGATAAGCCCAGACGGTGCGCGCCGGCATCCGATACTTATCGAACAGATGCCACCGTCAACTGCGGCTCACCTGCAGACCGTTGCGACTTAGCGACATTTCAACAAATCTCGCGTTGGCGTTGGTGCGGTTTGAGTTGAGCACCTGCATGATGCGTGCCGCCGCTTCGGGGTCTTTGGCCACCATGTACAGATAGCCGCCGCCACCCGCCCCCGGTAACTTGTAGCCCAAGCACAGGTCGTCCACCATGTCGGTGATGGCTTTCACGGCATCCGGGTTAGTGCCGCTGTCGAGCATTTGGTTCTGCCGCCATGTCTCTCGCACAAGAAGCCCGGCGTGAGTGAAGTCGCGCCGCTGTATGGCTTCATACATATCCATGGCATGGGCTTTCATTTCGCGCAGCAACGCCTGCTGTGTGTTGCTGTTAAGGAACATTCGCCGCACTATCTCGGCAAGTATGCTCTTGGCCGTGCGCGTCATGCCGGTATAATATAACAAGTGGCACTGCGCCCATTCCGGTTGCGTATAGATGTCGTCCGGGAGCCATCGCACCAACGGACTTTGGTCGAAACCGCGCCCCGTCTGCAGCAGCTTAACACCGCCGAGCACACCGCCATACTGGTCTTGCCAGCCGCCGCCCGTGGTGAGCAACTGTTCGAGCACGAGCGTGCGGCGGCCTATCTCATTCTTGTCCCACGCCAAAGAACAGAAGTCGCTCACCGCCCCAAGCACCGTCGCGGCCAGAATGCTGCTCGTGCCCAGTCCGCTGCCGGCCGGTATGGCCGAGAGCAACGTAAGCTCAAGGCCGCAACCGAACGCCTCGAGCTGCTCGCGAAGAGAAGAGAAGCGCTCGGCACTGAAACCGGGCAGGAAGCCTGCCAGCACGAGAGCCGCCTTGGGAATGGAGAACGGGCTGCCCACATGGTTGTAACCGGCCAACTGTTCATAGGTGGACACCACCTCCATCGCGCCAAGGTCTATGCTTCGCAACACTATGTGCGGCTCGCGGCAAGGGCGGATGAATGTTTGCAGGGGCGGCTGTCCGTTAAGCTCTATGGACACGTTTATCACGTTGCCGCCTTCCATGAGACAGAAAGGAGGTGTGTCTGTCCACCCTCCGGCAATGTCGATGCGCACGGGGCTGCGCGCCCACACAATCTGGTCGGCGTGGACCGACATGCGTGGAGCCTGCCGTTCGGCCAGGATGGCTTCCGTAAGTCCATCGCGCAGCAGCGCGAAGGCAGTGCGTTCCCATTCCGTGCCGTCCGCCCCACGGAGTTGCAACAGTTCCGCGCGAAACATGGCGTCATGGATTCGCGTCATGACAGGGGCACTGTCAGGCAGCGGCTCAGGCATGGCCACGCCCTGGTCGGCAAAGTCGTGCGCCACATCATCGAGGTCAAGCTGGTAGAATACGCTGCGCTCATAGTTGGCGACAAGGGCGGACCAGTCGGCTTTGCGGAAGCGGCGACGCTGTTCCACCAATCTGCGCAGGTTGGCTTCGTCGGATATCTCTTCCGCACTCATGAGCCTATACCCATCGAGAGCGGCTGTGCCATCGAGCATCGACGACAGCACCCGCCCCATCTCGCCTATGTCGCCGACCACGGGGAAGAGCCTTTCCTGCTGCCGTGCCCCGGCAAATTTGTCATCGATACGGTAAGGACGCACGGCAAAATCTTTTTCGCCAATGGGCACGATGTCAACGCATTGGCCCGGGGCGAGGCTTACGCGCCAATCGTTTACGGGAACGCCCGTTATGATGTTGTCATGGCTTATGGCCCAGCCACTGCCCACATGGCTGTTTTCTATCCACAGGTTGGTGTTGGCTGCAGTGAACGATATGGCGGTATATGCGTTCTGCACGAATATCGACGGATGCGGCTTGCAATCATGGTGCATTATCTCGCGCTGGTCGTTTACGATATTCTGTATGGCCAGCATCGATGAAATCATCTCGCCGCTCGTACCGAAATGGTAGAACTCGCCACCCGGCAGGGGCACCACGGCCACGCTGAGCGAGCGCAGCTCCGGGTCATCGACTGTCGGGTCGGTGCCGAGGGCGCAGCCAAACTCGCCGTAAAGGTCGTAGTACACGGTCGCCGAGCCTTGCTTCGAACGGCGGCGCAACATTTCCACGGCACGGTCGCTGAGCATCCACAGTCCGATGTCGGTAAGGTAAAAGCTCGACTGCAACACGTCGTTGAGCGTCTCCACCGATGGTTTTTGCAACATCTGTTTGAGCACGGATGGCGTCCGGCGGTCGGAGACGAACACGCCGTGGGCTGTGGCTATCGACGAGTCGAGCCACAATCCGTAGCAAACCACGTCGGCATCGGGCACGGGCGGCAACTGCCCGGCGGAGCGTATGTACACGTCGCCACTCACTACCATGGTGTGGATATTGTCGGGCGCGAGCCTCATCAAGCGTTCATAGAGCGGCAACTGCAAGTCGAGCAACGTCTGCGACAGCCGCTGCCCACGTTCCCAACGGAACACGGGTATGGGCGTAAGAATCTTGCCCGACGGCGCGTAGGCCGGCAGCCGGCGGCTCTGTCCGCCCGCATGGATGAGTATGCGGCGGTCGGCGGCAAGCCATTCCCCAAACGTCAAGTCTGCGCCCCGGGCCTCATGGCACCGTTCGAGCAGCCATGTCGTACCGCCTCCGCTGCCGAGTTTGCGTCCCACGGGGTCGCTCGCGCAGAAAAACTCTTTCGGGTCAAGCCCCGTTATGTCATGGAAACAGTCCACCAAGTTTGGGGGCACTGACAGCAATTTCTTCATAGACAGATTATATTTCGACCCTCAACTTGTGCGTCGGGAGTTCGGTTTCCCGCAAAGGTTCACGCAGAGGCATGGCGACATTCCGCATCGGAATCTCCCTACACTCCGCGCCCACAAAGGAAATACCGCGGCTGCGTCTTGTGGACACGCCCCGGAAAATCGCTCCGCAGCCGTTTGTCTTATCCCATGCGCAGCCGAATGGCGACAGCGCACAGAGAAAATCCCCCGCAAGCCGTGAATTTCGGCCAACGGCTTTCTTGAATGTCAGGCAGTCCATAGACCGCGGAGGCTCACCGGTTCTTGCCTTCTTTCATTCATAACCGTTTGCAAACTTACGAAAAATTTCCGAAAACTTTCGGTTTGCAAAACCGGTTTTTACTTTATGGCAGATATTTTACATGGCAAATTGCGTGGCGACGGATGTATCGCGGCAAATAAATCCACGCGGAATGGATTTATTAGTGGAATAATTTATAATTTTGCACAAACCTAACGCAGCCCGAACAAAGCCACGACCATGCCGTCGCCGCGCCGTTGCGGATTCGGCGGCGACCGCAAAGGCGCGGAAAGGAACGGCCTCCACGCCGGGCCGTCCGGGCGCAACAAAGCAAAAACGCAATGAAAAGACTGCTGTCCACAGCCCTGCCAATAATGTTTGCCGCCATTGCGGCAATGCCCGCAATGGGCAAAGTGTTCGTGATTGAAAACCCCGACTACCGGCTAAGCCCGTACACGGGCATGACCCGCGCCCACTGGATAGCCGCCGACAAATACCTTCTGGAGGGAGCTTTCGCCCATGTCCGTTCCCTTGACGACCCGATGTATTTCGACCGGCTGGGACAGGTGTGCTATCCCAAGGACAGCAGTCGCGTGCGCGGTGCCACGCTTGAGGGCATGTGCCGCACGCTTTTCCTCGCCGCGCCGCTGTTGCGCGAAGACTCCACGCTGACAATCAACGGCATACGCATTGCCGACTACTACCGCAGGCAACTGTCGCTGCTCGTGGATTCCGACAGTCCGCAGCACATAACGCACCGAGGCAAGCGCGGCCCCTGCCAAGACTTGGTGGAGTTTGGCGCGCTGGGCATATCGCTCTTCGTATGCGGCGACGTGGTATGGGACCCACTGCCCAAAGCCACCCGCGATTCTCTCTACGCCATGATGGAGAGCTATGCCGACGGGCCGACGATACAGCAGAACTGGCGTTTCTTCAACGTCTTCACCATGTCTTTCTTCAAGTCGAAAGGATATGAGGTCAACGACACGCTGCTCGCGGAGTACGTCGGCCAGTTGCTGGGCGACTACCGGGGCGACGGCTGGTATCTGGACCATCCCAATTACGATTTCTACTCCATGTGGGCATACCAGCTTTACGGCAAGCTGTGGGCCGATTTCTTTGGCCGCGAGCACTATCCGGAACTGGCGGCGCGGTTCGATGAGAACTATAAAGAATTGTTCCGCAGCTATCCGCGCATGTTCGGACGCGACGGACACATGCCCATGTGGGGGCGCAGCAACATGTACCGCTTTGCCGCAGCCGCGCCGCTGGCGTGGGGCGACGGCGTAAACCAGGGCTGGATGCGCCGCATCGCATCCGGGTGTCTGCTGCAGTTCTTGCAGAACCCCGACTTCTTATATGCCGACGGAGTGCCCACGCCGGGCTTCTACGGCCTCTTCGACCCCGTTCTCCAAAGCTACAGCTGCCGAGGCAGCGTGTATTGGTGCGCCAAAGCGTTCCTCCCTCTGATGATGCCGGAAGACTCGCCTTACTGGAGCGCCACCGAGAACGATGGCTTTTGGGGCGACTTGGAGGCCGGCGCGGTGAGCAACCTGTGGCTGCCCGGCCCCAAGATGCTGATTACGAACTACGCCAACAGCGGAGCTTCTGAGACGCGCGCTTTCTGCGATTACGACACGGAAAGGCGCGGAGCGGAGAAGTTCCGAGGTTCGGAGCAATACAACAGGCTGGCATACAACACGCTGTTCCCATGGATGGCCGACGGCGAGAACGGCGAGGTGGCGATGGCCTACGTGGTGAAAAACGCCGACGGCGAATGGGAACCGCTGCGCCGATACACCACAACGGGCTTTGCCGACGGCACGCTCCACCGCACAGTATGGCTGCAGAGCGACAGGCGTTTCACCATGAGCCTCACCGACAGGCCCCTGCCCGACGGCACCCTGCGCACCGACTCCGTAACGGCCTGCGGCGCGCCCGCCACCCTGCGCATAGGCCATTACGCGCTTCCCGAACGCGACACGCCGATAGAGGAGGCCACCCTTGAACTGGACGGAGGCCAGAAGGCTTACGTGATATACAACGGGAGGCACTCGCTGGCTCTCGTGCCCATTGAGGGATGGGACGCGGTTGAGTTCGTGCGCACGGAAGGCCTGCACCCCGAGACGCGCTTTGCCGAGACCATAAACGCCACGGCAGAGGTCGGCGGGCCAACCGTATTGAAAACCCTCATGCTCTTCAAGGAGGGGAAGATGGGAGCCGATGAGATAGCCGACATAATGGAAGCCATGTGATTCGGACGGACGATAGCGGAACAAAAACGACACAAAGCAAACACAAAAGCAAACAAGATGACTTCAACGACAAGGCAAGGACGCGATGGCGTGACGGCCGGGCACAAGCCCAAAGACGGACTTTTCACCCGCAACGGGGCGAGCTTCATGCTCCCTTTCTTCTGCATCACCGCATGTTTCGCGCTGTGGGGCTTCGCCAACGATGTGACAAGCCCGATGGTAAAGGCTTTCTCTAAGATATTCCGGATGAGCGTCACCGAGGGGGCACTGGTGCAAGTGGCCTTCTACCTCGGTTATTTCGTAATGGCCTTCCCCGCCGCCATGTTCATCAGGCGTTACACGTTCAAGGCCGGCGTGCTCGTGGGGCTGTCGCTCTATGCCATCGGGGCGTTCCTGTTCCTGCCTGCGCAGGCCCTGGGGCTGTACGCACCGTTCCTGCTGGCCTACTTCGTGATGACATGCGGGCTGTCGTTTCTCGAGACAAGCTGCAACCCATACATCTATTGCATGGGCAGCGAGGAGACGGCCACCCGACGCCTCAACCTCGCGCAAGCGTTCAACCCGATAGGCGCCCTGGCCGGCATGTATGTCGCCATGGCCTTTGTGCAGGCACGCATGAACCCGATGCCCACCGACGAACGGATGCGGCTGACCGAGGCGGAGTTCGACGCGCTCAAGGAACAAGACCTCGAAGTGCTCATGCAGCCTTATCTTCTGATAGGCATCGTGGTGGCGTTGCTGCTCGTGACGGTGCGCCTGATGAAGATGCCCGGCGACGGCGACGCGCCTGCGAGCAAAAGCCTGCGCGCCTCGCTGGCGGAACTGGCGCGCATACGCAACTACCGCGAGGGAGTGGTAGCGCAGTTTTTCTACATCGGCGCGCAGGTGATGTGCTGGACGTTCATAATCCAATACGGCACGCACGTGCTCATGGGCGAGGGCATGGAGGAGCACGCCGCCGAGATACTGTCACAGAAATACAACATAGCCGCGCTGGTGCTGTTCACTCTCAGCCGCTTTATATGCACTTGGTTCCTAAGGTTCGTAAGCCCCGGACGGCTGCTGTCGGTGCTCGCCATTGTGGCCATTGTGGCCGTGTGCGGCGTGGTTCTGTTCACCGACAGGCGCGGCCTCTACTGCCTCGTGGCCGTGAGCGGCTGCATGTCGCTGATGTTTCCCACCATCTATGGCATCGCCCTGCGCGGCCTTGGCGACAATGTGAAGATTGGCGGAGCCGGGCTCATAATGTCAATCCTCGGCGGGTCGGTGTTCCCCCCGCTGCAAGCCGCGCTCATCGACGCAGGATTCTCCATCGGCGGACTGCCCGCCACGAACACGTCGTTCCTCGTACCGCTAATCTGCTTCGCCGTGGTGGCCGCCTATGGGCAACGCTCCGTAATACGCGAACGCAACATGCGCAAGGATGTCCGGAAGCCGACGGCATGACGCCAAGGCAGGCCGCGGCCTGCCTGCGGAAGACGCTTGCGCGCGGATTGAAGTTTTCCCGGCGTAAAAATTCTTTACACGAAATGAGCTTCCAAGCCGAGCCACCGGCGGTTTGTGGCCCGGCGCATTGCAATATGCGCCGTTTTGCCTTGCGATTCGGGCCGTTTCATGCTCCGAAACGGCCTGTTTTGAAGCATGAAACGGCACATTTCACAACCACATGAAAACCAGCGGCTTATGCCGCAGGCCGCCTTGTGGCTCACCGCCCCGCCCGAATTTTGAAAAATCTTTACTGGACGGGGCTTGCGCAAGTTCCGCAAGCCTGCCGGCATTTCGCCGCCCCACCCCGTAAACCACACTGCCGGAATGGCGGCATTTGCCGCACCAAACCGGGAAAGCGTTGAAAATGAAGCGGCACAGCCAACCATCCGCCACAAGTCCGCGGCGGTGAAAGAACACCGATGGAAGTTGCGCGCTTTTGATTTTTTAACTAAACTTTTCGACAATCGAACCGTATGTGCACCGCGAAGCATTATCTTTGCCGATGCGTGAAAGCCCAGCCACCTATGCCGGCGGGCGGCAGGGCGCACACGAACAATGTCAACATCTGAGACTATGAACCACATCAAGAACACAATGACGGCCGAAACGGCCGCAAGACAACAACAGACCATGAAAACACAGCAAAAGGAAGAGGCGGCAAAAATGCTCGCCCGCGAGTTTGCGGAACTCTTATGCAACGCACAAGACGGACGCGCACACTGGACAGGCAGCACGGCAGACCTGATGGAAGCGGCGCACATCGCCTATGAACAGGGCGTAATGCGCAAGGGCGACGGGAATCCGTGCACATTCAGTGAGATAGCGGCAACAGCCTGCCAACGGCTGCACACACGCCTGCCCCACAACCCACGCAGCCGCGCCGCCAAGGCGGCACAGCGCAAGGGCATCAGGCAGACGCCACTGGCAGACCGCTACCGCCGGCTGGCTACCGCCGAAGAGACAGGCAAGCCGCTCCTCCACATGGTAGCCTTTGACTGACGCCAAGGCGGCGCATCGGCCATGCCGGGCCATCCGTCCGCCTTTTCCGCTCTCAGAGACACACGTGCAACGAGTACGCCGGGCTCTCCTGCATCATGATGCAGGAGCCGGATTAAACCTTAACAATTAAAACCAACAAACATTCCATGAACAAAGACACAATGCTGAGCGAGCATTTCTCGCTCGAAGAGATGACGCGGTCGGGCGTGGCCATGCGCCGCAACATAGAGAACATTCCGTCGGCTGACGACATAGAACGCATGAGGCTGCTGTGCCTCAACGTGCTCGAACCCATACGCCGCCGCTTCGGCGTCACACGGATAACAAGCGGCTACCGCTCCGCCGAGCTTAACAAGGCCGTGGGAGGCTCGCCAAACTCGCAGCACATGCTTGGCGAAGCCGCCGACATCCACGTGGCCGACATGGAGGTGGGGCGCAAGATTTACAACTTCGTGAGGCTGCACACCGACTTCGACCAGCTGCTCTTCGAGCACCGCATGGCCAACGGATGCCGCTGGCTGCACGTGTCGTACACCGCACGCCGACCCAACCGCCGCCAAGCCTTGGCCATAGAATGCTGACAAGGCGACACACACATGTCAATGCCATGAAAACACACTGAAAGCAGAATCCCCGCCGCGCCATAATCAGGCGGCGGGGATTTTCTTTCATATAAATAAATGGATGTCTCAAACGCAGAAGTTTCATCTGCATCTTTCCATGACAACCGCCATACTTCCAGGCTAAAATCTTAAGCTGATTCCTAAATTTTACGATGGATTCGTTGCATATTATTACACCGAATGAAAGAATTTAGATTGAAACCTGCCCAGTCGTTCTTGTTTTGGCGCATTTGCCACTTCCTGCGACAACCAAACGCCCGACAAAGGCCGGCGCGCAGCCTCGCACCGGCCAAAAATCATTTCCACTGCTTGCTCGTCGCGCCCCGTCCGCAGGCTTGTTCCCGCCACAAAGGCATTGCCGGCAAATGTCGCACGCATGGGTAGCCATTTCGCGCCGGATGCCGGTGCCGGAGGGATTCGGCTCCAATGTCTTATTGTATGAAATTGTTGAGTTTGTTCGCTGGGTTCAGTGGCGTTTGGTCCGA
>CAZKMT010000028.1:0-26966 GCA_964554115.1 uncultured Prevotella sp. | reverse complement strand
GATTGAATTGGAATTCGACAGGTAATCGAACGTCAGAGTCATGGAGCGACCTGCCGTCCGCATTCTTAGCACATACCGCAAGTCAAGCCAACAGGCGGCGAACGATATCAGAGATTGCCTTGCCATCAGCGCGTCCCGCCAGCTGTTTTGTGGCCACGCCCATCACACGCCCCATGTCTTTGATTGTCTGTGCGCCCGTTTGGGCTATCACTTCCTTTATGACGGCCTCCAGCTCCGCATCGGAGAGTGGCTGCGGCAGGTAGCTTTCTATCACGTTTACCTGCGCCATTTCTGCGTCAGCGAGGTCTTGGCGTCCTTTCTCAGCGTAGACGCGGGCTGAGTCACGCCCCTGCTTAGACAACTTTTGCAATAGCTTCAGCGCATCGGCATCATCGAGGCTATCGTCAGCCCCGGGCGCAGTTTTGGCCTCGATGAACACCTTCTTTATATTGCGCAGAGCCTCAAGGCGCACCTTTTCTTTAGCCTTCATGGCCGAAATGATGTCTTTGCTTACTTGTTCAAATAGTGTCATAGTTGAAGTTATGGTTATGAAAATTTTATTGGCCCATGGGTTGCGTCGCCCTGTTCGGCCGTCTCCATAGCCTCACCCGTGGCTTCCTTAGCCTGATTGTAAATGCTGTCACGCATATCACGGGTGCGTTTGTATGTGGGAGTCTGCTCCACGGCCATTATTACATCATCATCATCAAGATCCTCATCGCCGAACAGATATATGTGCGGGCGGCGCTTGTACTTGACGCTTTCCACCCTGCCGCCATAGTATTTCTTACGACGTTCCGCCTTTGCGGCGGCGAGATCTTGTTCCTCGGCAAGCCGGGTGGAATCCTCTATCGTCCGATGTTTCAAGTGGGTGTCCATCCCGTCCACGTCTTCCAGTCCGAATCCCGTGGCGAGGATGGTAATCTTCACTTTCTGACCCAGTTCAGGATCAATGGCTATTCCCCATTTTATCTCAAAATCACTGTTGAACTTGGCCATGAAGTCATTGATGTCGTTTATCTCATCGACCAACAGCCCTCCCCTGTTGCCTTCTTCCCCATAGAACGACACGTTGAGAAGTATCTTTTTTGAATTGAACACATCGTTGTTGCTGAGCAACGGCGAGTTGAGGGCATCTTCAATGGCATTTTTCACGCGGTTCTCACCTTCGCCATAACCTATGCTCATGATGGCCACGCCACCGTCCTTCAGAACCGTTTTCACGTCGTTGAAATCCACATTCACACGGCCATGCACCGCGATTATCTCCGCTATGCTGCGCGCGGCCACGCTGAGCGTGTCGTCAGCCTTGCTGAAAGCGTCAAGCACGGACAGTTCGGGGCATATCTCGAGCAACCGCTCGTTGTTGATGACCAGCAACGCATCTACATGCTTGGCCATTTCTTCCACGCCATCGAGGGCCTGATCTATCTTGCGTGGCCCCTCAAAACGGAACGGTATTGTAACGATGCCGACGGTGAGTATGCCCATCTCCTTGCTAACCCGAGCTATCACCGGGGCTGCGCCGGTGCCGGTGCCACCGCCCATTCCGGCCGTTATGAAAACCATGCGTGTGCCGTCGCTGAGCATGTTCCTTATGTCATCTATGCTCTCCTCGGCTGCCTGACGCGCCCTCTCAGGCCTGTTTCCCGCTCCAAGCCCCTCCTTGCCAAGCTGAATGTGGACGGGTACCGGCGAGTCGTTGAGTGCCTGTCTGTCGAGGTTGCAGACTGCAAACGAAACATCATGGATACCCTGGCGGTACATGTGATTGACGGCGTTGCCTCCACCTCCACCCACACCAATCACCTTGATTATGCTCTGTTCCCTTTCAGGCTGGCCAAAGTCCACTATGTCACCCGGATAAATACTGTTGTCTTTGTCTGGCATATCTTATGTTTTTATGTGTTATCGATATTGAATGGCATGTGAGCGGCATTGTGCCATTTGGCAGGCCGCCCCGCGTCGCAGGCCGGTCACTCCTCAGATATTATCTTTCGCCCAAAATCCTTAAGCCAGCGCATGCCGCGATTCACCAGGCTGTTGGCTTTCCTCTCTGCCTCGAGGCGTTGTTCCTCTTCTTCAGCCTTCTGGCGGGCGAGGCGTTCTTCTTCCTCTTTCTTGCGCCGCGCTTCCTCATCTGCCGCCTTACGCACCACACCGATAGGGACATCTGCCGTGCGAGGCTCGCCGACACTCTTAGGATGTCTCGTGGCAAAGAGGCCTCCACCGTCAGGCACATCCCCACCCGCGCAGTTGATGTCGCCCTTTGCCAGCATTCCGAGCACGGTGTTCATCGTTCCATCCTTTGGAACAACAATGCTTGGATTGGCCGGCTGGACGGTCTGGTTCACAAACTTGGCCACCCTCACTTTCTCTATGGACGCATATGTGGTGAAAGCCTCTTCGATGTCTCTCATATTGCTGCCTCCGCCGGTGAGGATGATGCCACCAAACAGTTTGTCGGAATAGTCAGCAGGAATCTGACACATCACGTTCTCGATTATCTCCTCCATACGTGTCTCAACAATCTCCGAAAACTCGCGATATTCCACGCTGCGGTCGCTGTCTATGGAGACGCTTGGCATCTTGTCTATCTCGCTGTTGTCGGTGAACGCGCGGCCATACTTGAGCTTCAAGCTCTCTGCCTGATCATCCTCAATCTGCAGCGAGGTCAAATCCTTGGTGACATTGTTGCTGCCAAGCGGGATTACGGACAGGTGGCGAAGGATGTTTTTGCTGAACACGCAGACTGTGGTTGTGTCGGCCCCTATGTCAACGAGAGCGCATCCGGAGCGCCGTTCGGCCTCGGAGAGCACACTGTCGGCCAACGCCAGCGGTGCGACGTATGTCTCCACAACCTTTATGTTGGCTGCCTCGAAGCATTTGTCCAAGTTCTTGAAGAAAGTATCCCTCCCCAGTATGTTCAGGAAATTTCCCTCAAACCGCGAACACTGTATGCCCACCGGGTCGAGTTGCATCTGCGAGTCAACACGGTATTCTTGCGTCGCCACATCGAGAATCCTCTTGCCCGGATATATCATGGTGCTATTGGCATCCATGAGTTCTATCACCATGTCCTGCGTAATTTTTGTGTCCGCCGGCAGGTTGCGGACTATCGGATTGCGCACGCTGCGTATGGACTGTCCTCCGACACCCACATACACCTGTTTGATTTCTGTCTTGAGTTGTGCCGTCAGCTTGTTCACGATGTTTGCAAGGCATCTGGCCGTTTTGTCAATGTTGTAGACCACACCTTTCCGGATGAACGATGAAGAATCCTCACTCACAACCGCCAGCACGTTGATGCTGCCGTCCGACTTTTTCTTTCCGGCCACTCCAATCACCTTCGACGAGCCAAGCTCTATTGCCACTATAAAATTTGCTGCCATTATCTTAATCCTTTATTGTCTTTCTGTTGTAGTTAAGCGCGACGGCGGCGTCCGCTGTGGCGGACTTATACACCGGCTGCACGCTTCCGTTTCTTGCATATTATCTGGTTGTCATACTCCAGGTTGATATAAGAGTACTGATCCCAGCCCACACGACTGAGACCGTAGCGGTAGAATTTCTCAAGCCTGGCGAGCTTGTCATCCAGGTTGTAGGGCTTACCGAGATAGACTATGTTGTCGCCCACACGCGGCACTATCTCCACCGTTCCATCGGCCAGCACGTTAATCTGCACTATCTGGTTATGCCAAAAGCGGTCGGCCACGATGCGGTTGCCCATGTCAGTGAGCACACGCCGCGCATAGTTGCGGTTGATATTGCCCGTGGCTATTATTATGTCGCTCACGTACTTGGACGTTTGCATTATTCCGCCATGATTGTCTATGCAGTAGTCATCGCCGTTGTCGGCCTTGACACGTATCACCGGCATCAGTTGCGTCAGCTTGATGCACACGGAACCGCCTTCCGTCTTATAGCACTGGGCACCGGCCACAAACGGACTTCTGCGCAGCGTTTCCTCTATTTCGCGCACATTGATGCTGTCCATGACCACACCGAGCGGATAGATTCCCTTGCGCTGCAGCATCTCCTTTATTTCCCCTGTGTCAAGGAAACCATCGACGGGATCGTCCGCTATGTCTATTCTGACCTGCGAGCACACTATCTTTCTTCTATCACCCGGCTCGTTGAACGCGGTGACTGCCATCAGCAGATATACTGCCATAACGATGTCAAGCGTTGTCAACAGTATCTTTTTCCAGTTAAACTTCATTTCGTTTCGCTTTGCGGTTAATGTCATCGTGCCGCTGTCAACACCCGATGTGCCTATGCTTTCTGCCTTTCTTGCACAATCTTGGCCACTTGCGGGGCATAGTTGTCAATGTCGCCCGCACCAAGCAGCATCAGCACGTCAAAGTCGTGGCTGCGCACATAGTCTGGAATCTCCTCCTTGCGTATCATTGCCTTTTCTATGCCGGGGCGCAGGCAGTCGTATATCAACTGCGACGTCACTCCGGGAATAGGTTCCTCACGCGCAGGGTATATATCACACAGAGCCACGGAATCAAACAGTCCGAGACTGTCGGCAAAGGCCTTGTAAAAGTCGCGCGTACGGCTGTAGAGATGGGGCTGGAAGATGGCGGCCACCCGACATCCCGCATACAGCTCACGCATACTTGTCACGCTCTGCATTATCTCTGCGGGATGGTGGGCGTAATCGCTGATTACCGCCATGTCCTGCGTCCTCAGTTTGAAATCGAAGCGTCGTTCCACGCCGTTGTACGAAGCCATGCCATAACGCAACTCATCGGCCTTGCAGCCACATAGTTGTGCCATGGCCATGGCGGCCACGCCATTCTCTATGTTCACCGGCACGGGTTGCCCAAGCCTCACGTTGTCGACACACTCTACTGGCGACACAAAGTCGAACGTTATCTCGCCGCCACCGATGCGTATGTTATCCGCATGGAAGTCGCCCTCACAGCGTCCGTAAGTATAACGGCGCACGCCCGGCTGAAGCCGTTCCCGCATTTCGAGCCCCGTATGCACTATAAGTGCGCCTCCAGGTTTTATCAGTGAGGTGTAGTGGGCGAAGCTCTCCAGATAAGCATCCTTGGTGCCATAGATGTCAAGGTGATCCGGGTCGGTGGCTGTGACGACGCTTATCCAAGGTCGCAGCCAATGAAACGAGCGGTCGTACTCATCGGCCTCCACCACCACGTAATCGCTCTCGCTCAGTATGTAATTAGTGCCGTAGTTCTTGGCAATGCCTCCGAGGAAAGCGTTGCAGTCGGGAGTGCTCTGATGCATTATGTGCGCACACATGGCCGATGTAGTGGTCTTACCATGTGTGCCGGCCACGCAGAGGCCGCTGTGGGCTCGCGTCAGTTCGCCGAGCACTTGGGCACGTTTCTGCACCTCAAAGCCTTCGCTACGGAAGAAACGCAGTTCGGTGTGGCTGTCCGGTACTGCGGGGGTGTAGACCACGAGGCACGACTTGCTGTTCTTGCATACGTGAGGTATCTCTTCGATGTTTTCCTCGTAGTGCATCAACATCCCCTCCACCTCGAGCTGCTTCGTAAGGGCGGTGGGCATCTTGTCGTAGCCGGCCGCCACCACGCCCCTGTTCATGAAGAAGCGGGCGATGGCACTCATGCCTATGCCACCGGCTCCAATGAAATATACCGCCTTTATATCTTTCAGTTCCATTTGCTTATATGTGTAAGAGTGAGATTGTTTGCCGACATCGCCTCAATTCTATTGACGGCGTGCCAGCCTTATCACCTCGCGGGCTATGGTATCAGCGGCATCGGGCAGGGCCAGTTCCAAGATGTTGGAGCGCAGCGAAGCCAGTTTTGCCCCGTCGTTGACAATGGATATGGCCGTCGACACGAGCGTGGCGGGCGCTTCGGCATCGCTGATGCAGATGGCCGCCTGTCTGGCCACGAGAGCCATGGCATTCTTTGTCTGGTGGTCTTCGGCCACGTTTGGCGACGGCACCAATATGACCGGCTTGCCAATGAGGCACAGCTCCGAAATACTGCTTGCGCCGGCGCGGCTCACTACGAGGTCGGCGGCGCGGTAGGCTGTGCCCATGTCGCCGATGAAGTCAGACACTTTGAGGTTGGATGGCTGTCCGGCAGTGGCCAGTCGCGACGCAATGTCAGCACTATAATACCTGCCCGTCTGCCAGATGAACTGCACATCCGATGCGCATATATCTGACAAATGCCGCATTACGCTCTCATTGAGCGTGCGTGCGCCGAGACTGCCTCCCACTATGAGCACTGTACGCCGCGCAGGGTCAAGGCCAAACGAACGCACGGCCTCATCGCGTTTCATGCCGCATTGCAACAGAGACTGACGCACAGGGTTGCCCGTCTTGAGCAGTTTGTCGGCCGGGAAAAAGCGTTCCATGCCATCATAAGCCACGCAGATGCGCTCGGCTTTTTTAGCCAACAGCTTATTGGTCACGCCGGCGTATGAGTTCTGTTCCTGTATCAGGCACGGCACTCCCATGCGGGCGGCCTCGTTGAGCGTGGGGCCGCTTGCATAGCCCCCCACGCCGACGGCAACCATCGGACGGAAATCCGCTATGATACGGTGAGCCATGCGCTGGCTCTTCCATATCTTAAAGAGCACCATGACGTTGCGCAATGGATTCTTGCGGTCGAAGCCACAGATGGGCAGGCCTTTTATTTCGTAGCCCGCCGCAGGCACACGCTGCATCTCCATGCGTCCGAGTGCGCCCACGAAGAGTATGTGAGCCCCAGGATGCCGCTCCTTGATGGCATTGGCTATCGCCACGGCAGGGAATATGTGCCCCCCCGTGCCGCCACCGCTGATTATTATCCTTAGTTCATCATCCATGTCCGGATTACCGACCATTATTTCTGCAAAATTAATAATATTATCTTGTATGCGGTAATTTCAACCGTCATTTTTTGTCCGCGACACGTCCTATGTTTCATATGTCGGCCTCCGAGGCCATCGTTTGTGTTTGGATGCCGCTTGTCCGACGGGAACTGTCCAATGCGTCATCAGTACGCGCAGCACCATCGGGCCTTGCTCTTTTTGCCGAGCGACTGACGCTCAGTATGGCGCCTATGTAAGCGCAATTGATTACAGTGGAGGTGCCGCCCTTGCTTATCAGCGGCAGGGGTTGCCCCGTCACCGGCACTATTCCCACTGCCACAAGCATGTTGAACGAGGCCTGCACCACCAGCATCAGAGCCAGCCCCATGGCCAGAAAAGCCGGAAAGTTGTTCTCGCAGCGACTGGCTATGCGTGCCGTGCGGAAGAGCAGCACTATGTAGAGAAACACTACAACCACACCGCCAACGATGCCCATCTCCTCTATTATGATGGCAAAGATGAAATCAGAGAAAGCCTGTGCCAGAAAATCGCGTTCTTCGGAATTTCCCGGCCCCTTGCCGATGCCGTTGCTCGTCACGATGGCTATGTTGGCGTGGGCCACTTGGGCATCCTTGTCGAGGTCATAGTCTTCGGGCGCGATTTCCTTTTTGTCAAGAAACTTGTCGATGCGCGATTTCCACGTGACGGCACGGTGGAATACTTTCTCCACAAAATTCTCCTTGTCAGCTTCCTTGGGCGCGGCAATCTCCACGGAATCGGTCATGGCCAACTGCCTGTTGTCTCTTTCCCCATCATTCCCCACGGTCATGATTAGCGACAGGAACACCAAGGCTGCCACGACGACCACGCCCACCAACTTGCCAACCTGCACCATCGACACACGGCCGATAATCATCATAAGCAGCACTACTAAACAGAGCAACACCGCTGTAGACAGGTTTTCGAGCATTATCAGGAAAGCCATTGGCACCACTATGCACAATATGTACTTGAAAGCTTTCTTGTCTGCGCCGCGCTCGCCCTGCATGGCACTGAGTATTTGCGCCTCGGCCAGAATCATGGTGCCCTTGGCTATCTCTGACGGCTGGAATGTGAAGCCCGGAATCTTAAGCACACGCTGGGCACCATTGATGTTTTCGCCCGCCATACACACCCACAGCAGTGTCACGAACGACACCAGCAACAGTACGGGGGTCATCACCTTGAAGTACCGACATGGTATGTTTACAGTCAGTATGGCCACCGCAAGGCCTAACAGTATGGTGCCGGTGTGCTTCATCATGGGCATGATAAAGTTGTTGCTCTTGTAAGAGAGACCGCTCGAAGCACTGAACACCTCGATTATGCTTATTATGCACAGGAAGAAGAACACCATCCAGATGACCTTGTCTCCTTTGAAAATATTGCCTATATATTTGCTCATCGCATTTACGTTTTTGCTTTTTCTTGCGCGAATGACGGGAGGCGTGCGGAATCGCCGCGTTCTCATAAGCGGGGCAAGTATCACGACATCGCCTTTCACCCCGCTGCCGCTGTGCATGGTCTCACAGGCTTCTCACCATTTCCTTGAACTGGTTTCCGCGGTCTTCCATGTTCTTGAACAGGTCAAAGCTGGCGCAGCATGGGCTAAGGAGCACCGTTTCACCCGGCTCAGCCAACTCGTAGCAGGCCGCCACACAGTCTCTCATCGAGTGGGTGTCGCGCACGGGCAGCCCCAGCGGGTCGAAAAAGGCGTGCAACTTGGCGTTGTCCGCACCGAGATACACCAATGCGGAGCACTTCTGCTTCACCAGTTCTTTTATGGCATTGTAGTCGTTGCCCTTGTCCTTTCCACCGATTATGAGCACCACTTTGGTGTTCATGCTCTCCAAGGCATACCAACAGGCGTCCACATTGGTGGCTTTCGAGTCGTTGATGTAGAGCACGCCGCGCACCGTGGTCACCTTTTCAAGGCGGTGTTCCACACCGGGGAAGTCGCTAAGGCTCTTGCGTATCACTTCTTTCTTTATGCCACTGATGTCTGAGGCTATGCCCGCGGCCAGACTGTTGTATATGTTGTGCTTGCCCGTTAGACTCAGCGACTCTTGTTCCATATTGAAAGGCGTGGGCCATTCTATCTTGTACTGTCCCTCCTCTATGTAGCCGATGCTGCCGTGCTCCTTTAGCTCGGAGAACGGGCACTGCACGGCGCGGATGTCGTACTTTGCGAGTTCGCGCCTGATGATGGGGTCGTCGTTCCAATAGATGAAAGCATCGTCAGGCGTCTGGTTGCGTATGATGCGCATCTTTGCGTCCACATAGTCCTGCATACGGTTGTTGTAGCGGTCCAAGTGGTCCGGTGTTATGTTGAGCAATATGGCTATGTTGGCGCGGAAATCGTACATGTTGTCCAGCTGGAATGAGCTCAACTCTATGATGTAGTATTCGTGCGGTTCCTCCGCCACCTGCAAAGCGAGAGAGCGTCCGATGTTTCCGGCAAGCCCGGCATCGTAGCCGGCCTCGCGGAAGATGTGATAGATAAGCGATGTCGTGGTTGTCTTGCCGTTGCTGCCCGTGATGCAAATCATCTTCGAGTCGGTATAGCGTCCGGCAAACTCTATCTCGCTGATGATACCTATGCCGTGTTCCTCCACTTTCCGCACCATTGGGGCGTCCGACGGTATGCCCGGACTTTTTATCACCTCATCGGCGTTTAGTATCTTGCTTTCCGTGTGGCAACCCTCTTCCCACGCTATGCCATGGCTGTCGAGCATCTGCTTGTAGCAGACTTTTATGGCCGATGTGTCCGACACGAACACATCGAAGCCCTCTTTCTTTGCCAGCACCGCGGCGCCTGCGCCGCTCTCTCCTGCTCCTAACACTACTATTCTTTTCATCTCATCTTTCGCTTGCTTGGCTTCGGGGCGCGACGCGGAGGAAAGCCCGAAGAAATCGGCCGATGACTCCTGTCTCGCTGCCCTTTCGCTCCATTATTTATTATTCGCTCTGCCTCATTGCCTATCTCACTTTCAGCGTAATTATGGTCAGTGCGGCAAGTATGATGGTCACAATCCAGAAGCGTATGGTTATCTTCGACTCGTGGACAACGGAGACCGGACCTTTCCACAGGTACCGGCAACCGGCATCCAACTGGCTGTCTTGCGTGCGGAACGTGTCGTGGATGGGAGCGCGCTTCATTATACGCTGCTTCACGCCACGCCGCTTGCCCAGCTTGTAGTACCACACCTGCGCCATCACGCTCAGACTCTCCACGAAGAATATGCCGCAGAGAATGGGAAGCATAAGCTCCTTGTGGATGATGATAGCGCACACGGCGATGATTCCTCCGATAGTCAACGACCCCGTATCGCCCATGAATATCTGCGCGGGGTAAGCATTGTACCACAGGAATCCGATAAGCGCGCCCACAAAGGCGCACATGAACACCACCAGTTCCTGACTGCCAGGAATGTACATTATGTTAAGATACGCAGCGTATTCGATATGGCTCGACACATAGGCGAATATGCCAAGCACGACGCCTATGATGGCTGAGTTGCCAGCGCACATGCCGTCCATTCCGTCGTTGAGGTTCGCTCCGTTCGACACTGCCGTCACTACTATGATGGTCATCACCACGAAAAGTATCCAGCCTGCCGCCGTCTTGTACTTCCCGCAGAACGACATCAGGCGGGCATAGTCAAGATTGTGGCTTTTGACAAATGGTATGGTGGTCTTCAGCGACTTCGTTTCCTCACTGCGATGCTTCACCACCAGCTCCTCGCCGTGCTGCTTTTTCACCGACACGTTTTCGCGCATCACCGCATCGGGACTGAAGTACAGCACCAAGCCCACTATCAGTCCCAGGCCCACCTGCCCCACTATCTTGAACTTGCCTTGCAGGCCTTCCTTGTTGTGACGGAATATCTTGATGTAGTCATCGAGAAAGCCGAGAAAGCCGAGCCACACGGTAGTGACTATCATCAGGATGAGGTAGATGTTGCGCATGCGCCCCATCAGCAGCACGGGCACGAGTATCGCAAGCATGATTATCACGCCGCCCATCGATGGCACACCCACTTTCTTCAGTCCGAAAGGATCCACCGAAGCATCGCGCTGGGTCTCGGCAATTTGCTTCCGCTTCAGATATCCGATGAACTTCTCACCGAACCATGCCGAGATTACCAGTGACAGCATCAACGCCATGAGTGCGCGGAACGATATGTATGACCAAACGTGGGCACCGGGAATGCCGAAATGGTCGAGCCAACGAAACAGGTAGTACAGCATTTGTGTCAATTACGGTTTTTGAGAGTTTCCATTGTCACCGCGCAGTTCTTTATTCCACATTCATGATTTCCCTTATCACTTCTCTGTCATCGAAGTGATGCTTCACGCCTCTCACCTCCTGGTAGTCCTCGTGCCCTTTCCCGGCCACGAGAACCACGTCGCCTTTCTGCGCCATCATGCACGCCGTGCGTATGGCTTCGCGGCGGTCTGTCATGCTCACCACTTTCCTCATCTGCTGCGCGTTGAGCCCCGCCAGCATGTCATCGATGATGGCCTGCGGTTCCTCATAGCGCGGATTGTCGCTCGTTATTATCACCTTGTCGCTCTGGCGCACGGTTTCCTGCGCCATGAGCGGACGTTTGCCCTTGTCGCGGTTGCCGCCTGCGCCACATACGGTAATCACCCGGCCTTTGCCATCGAGCACCTCATGGATGGCCGAAAGCACGTTGGCCAATGCGTCGGGTGTGTGCGCGTAGTCCACGATGGCGGTGAAGCCTTCGGGCGAGCGTATCGGCTCGAGGCGTCCGCTCACGCTGTGGAGCGTGCTCATCACCACGAGAATGTCTTCCGGCTGTTTGCCCAGCATCACAGCCGCGCCGTAGACGGCGAGCAGGTTGCTCACGTTGAACTTGCCTATGAACTGCACGCCCACCTCTCGTCCGTCTATGTCGAGATACATTCCCTCAAAGTGGCACTCTATGATTCGCGCCCTAAAATCGGCCATAGAGCGCGTGGAATAGGTCTTGACCGTGGCCCGTGTGTTCTGCACCATGAACATTCCGTTCTTATCATCGGCGTTGGTTATGGCAAAGGCACTTCTGGGCAGGGCATCGAAAAAGGCTTTCTTGGCGTTGCGGTAATTCTCAAACGTCTTGTGGTAGTCAAGATGGTCGCGTGTCAGGTTGGTGAAAATGCCACCCGCAAAAGTCAGCCCGCCAATGCGTTTCTGCACGACGGCGTGGCTCGAGCACTCCATGAACACATACTCACAGCCTGCGGCGGCCATGCGTGCCAGCAGCCTGTTCAACTCGATGGAATCGGGAGTGGTATGGTCTGCGTGCAACCGTTCGCCGTCGATGTAGTTGCACACCGTTGACAAGAGGCCGCACTTGTGTCCCATCGCGCGGAACATATTATATAGCAGGGTTGCGATGGTGGTCTTGCCATTGGTGCCGGTTACCCCCACGAGGGTTAGTTTGCGCGATGGGTCACCGTAGAAAAGCGTAACCACGGGGCCTGCGGCATCCTCTGCCGACGGCACTACGACAAAGGTCACGCTTTCCGCCGGTTCGGCGGGCAGTTCCTCGCAAATCACCGCAGCGGCGCCGGCGGCCACCGCATTGGGAATGAAAGCATGGCCATCGGTCTGCGTTCCTCTCATGGCTATGAACAGATTGCCGGTTTTTATGCGCCTGGAGTCTATCTCGACCCCCGTTATCTCGACTTCGGCATCGCCCTTGATGCCCGTCGGCCTTACTTTCTTTAGCAACTCGCTTAGTTTCATCATTGCTTCGTTTTATTGTTTTTGTTGGGAAAAGGCTGTGAACAACGAGCCCTGCGGCGTGTCGTCATGCTCCATGCGCTCCCTCGCAGCCCAATCCTTGTTGCCATCGCGTAATCTTTCAGCAAATCATTCCATGGTGAGCACGCAGTCTGCGCCCTTTCTTACAGGTGTGCCCGCGGCATAGCTCTGTGAGGCCACTTTCCCACGTCCGTGAATCGTCACCTTCAGACCGCAACTCTCGAGCAGGTAGACGGCATCGCGGGCTCCCATACCCCTGACATCGGGTGTCACGGCATCAGCTGTCTCGACTGCCGACAGCACCACCTCATCGCCCTTGGCATACGCCTTGCCCCAGACGGGATTGCCGTCGGCATAGCTGCCCGACCAGTCACGGTCGGCCCTGATGCCGAGGTTGGACAGCACGTGGTCGGCGGCGAGCACGTTGCCCGCTTTCACCTCGGGCACACGGGCCGCCAAGGTGTCCACGGCATCATCAATGCTCAACTTCAAGTGGCGAGCCATGACGCCTTCGGCAATGTTGTGGAACACCAGTCCGCTCATGCCGCCGCCCGATGCCGGAAGCCCCGACTTGCGTATGCAAACGAGGCATGTGTAGCGGGGCTCATCGGCGGGAAAGTAGCCCGCAAAGCTGAGCCAGTAGTCAACGCCACCCGCGTGGTAGCCCGCCGCGCCCTTGGACACCTGTGCCGTGCCCGTCTTGCCGGCCACCCTGAACATGTCCGACCCTGCTTTCTTGCCCAGCCCCTGACTTACCACATGCTCCAGCATGGCCTGCATCTTGCGCAGCGTGGCCGGCTTGCATATCTGCTCTTTTATGACCTCGGGCGGAAACTCCATCACCGTCTCGCCGTTCTTCACCACCTTGGTGACAAAGCGCGGCTTCATCATCTTGCCATCGTTGGCTATGGCGTTGTAAAACGTCACCGTGTTTATCGGCGGCACTTGCGTCTCGTATCCTATGCTCATCCACGCCAGCGACGTCTTGCTCCAGTTCTCATACTGCCCGCGCTTGTTTTTCTTCGGCATCCGTATGATGGGAGGGGCATAGCCCACAAGCGGTATGTCGAGGTCGGTGGCTATTCCAGTGCGGTAGAGCCCCTCGACATACTTCTCGGGATTGCTGAAATAGTTATTGTCGATTACGTAGCTGACGCCTATGTTGCTGCTGACCTCGAGCGACCGGGCCACGCTGATGTCCTGGTAACCGCCGCGTCGCCAGTTGTGGTCTTTCATCTGGCGGCCGTGCATCTCCATGACACCGCAGCCGGTGCTTATCACATAACTCGTGTCCGTTATGCCGTCGTCGAGAGCCACCATTATTGATGCTGTCTTAAACACCGACCCCGGCTCGCAACGGTAGCTGATGGCGTTGTTCACCGTCTCCCGATACTCGCCGTCGGCACACCGCGACATGTTTACCATGGCCTTCACGTCGCCCGTCTTTACTTCCATGAGTATGGCCACACCCATGTCGCCTTTCACCTCGCGCAACTCATCGATGAGTGCCCTTTCGGCCAAGTCTTGCATCGAAACATCGATGGTCGTTATTATGTCCGCCCCATTGATGGGACTCATCACGGGTATGTCCATGAACTGATTGCGCACCTTCCTGCGGTGTATTATGCCATTGGTGCCGCGCAGTATGGAGTCGTATGACAGCTCAAGGCCGAAACGCGCCGTGTCCTTTGCTCCATAGAGGTCGCCCACGGTGCGGCTGGCAAGGGAGCCGAACGGCCTCCGTCGCGAGTTGAACTCCTCCTTATGGAAGCCTCCCCTGTAGCTCGACTGATTGAATATCGGCAACTTTTTCACCTCCGAGTAGGTGTCATAGTCTATCCGCCGGGGCCATATCGCCCAGTGCCGCGACTTTTTCTCGCGGCCTTTTTCGAGGTCGGCCTTGAACTGCTTGGCCGACTTCTCCGGAAATATGCGGTGCAGACCCTCGCAGATGGCGTCAACGCTGTCTTGCCACATGCTGTCTTTCTTCAACCCGCCGGCCTGGAAGTCCATGTATATCTTGTATTCCGGCAAGCTGCTTGCCATGAGCTGTCCGTCACAACTGAATATGTTACCCCGGTTGGGCTTCACGCTTACGCTGTCGCGCGTGAGCCTCGAGGCCACTTTCGTCCAATAGTCTTTCTTGGCCGTCATTATATATCCGGCCTTCGCTATCACGGCAATGCCGATGAAAGTGAAAATCACGGCCACCACCAGATAGCGCGGCATCACCTTGTCTTTCTCAAACTTGCTCATTCCTTTGGCACATATATCATATACGGAGGCTGGTCTGCCGGTTTCAACAGGCTGTCCTCGTTATTCTTCAACATATCCAAGATGTGACTGGCGCGGGTGCGCTCCGTCAAGGTGCTCGATATGGACAGAGACTTGTACTTGGCATCCTTAAGCTCACGCTCGAGCCTGTCGATGGTTATCATGTCCTGCTGCCCCTGGTACCGGTAGGCCACGTAGACAACCGTGAAGACTGCTATGAGCACCAGAAGCCATATCTGGCTGCGCACCATCTGTGTGGTCAGAATGTCGCCGCCAAGTATCTTGCGCAACGTAAGCGAGGGCGACAGCTTCGGGTCGTCCTCACTCACGCTTTCCTTTATCGCCTGGATGGTGGCGGACAGTCCGCTGTTGCTGTCGGCTGTTGCGGCGCCATTGGCTTGCGAGCCTTCCGCGACGGGTTTCTGTCCCGTCGTTTCCGGGCCTGTCGCCATATTTTTGTCATCCTTGTCTGTCGTCATTGCCAATGTATTTATCCGTTCTGTCTCGTTTCCCGCGCAACGGTCTCCGCGTCACTCATACCTCACCGTTTTTCGGCAATACGCATCTTGGCACTCCGGCTGCGCGGGTTGCTGTCCTGCTCCTCGTCCGAGGGCACAATCACCTTTGCGTTGACGGCGGTCAGGGGAGATGCCGTGCGCCCGAAGAAATCTCTTTCCACCCGGCCATCTACGTTGCCCGCCTTTATCATGTTCTTCACCATGCGGTCTTCAAGCGAATGGTATGTGATTACCACCAGCCGTCCGCCCGGCGACAGAAGGTCGCACGCGGCCGACAGAAGGTCGCGCAGCGCGTCCATCTCGCGGTTCACCTCTATGCGCAACGCTTGGAAGATGCGCGCGGCGTCTTTCTTCTTCCGCGCGGGCAACAGAGTGCCCTCCACGGCGCGCAGCAGTCCACCGGTGGTGGCTATGGTGCCTGCCGTCCTTGCCTTGACAATGGCGGCGGCTATCCGTCGAGAAGCTTTCAGTTCACCGTAGAGGTAGAGCACGTCGGCCAGCCGGCTCTCGTCATAACCGTTAACCACATCCGCGGCGGTCATGCCTCCGCGCTTGTTCATCCGCATGTCCAACGGGGCATCGAAGCGGAACGAGAAGCCCCGCGCCGCATCATCCAAATGATGGCTTGACACGCCAAGATCGGCCAAAAGGCCATCGACATGACTCTCGCCATAATAGCGCATCCAGTTTTTCAAATAGCGGAAGTTGCTGCGCACGAACGTGAAGCCTGCGCTGTCGGGTGCCAAAGCCTCCGAATCGGTATCCTGATCGAAAGCGTAGAGGCGGCCTCCATCACCAAGGGCTGCCATTATGGCACGACTATGGCCACCACCTCCGAAAGTGGCGTCAACATACACCCCTCCCGGCTTGATGTCGAGACCGGCGACACTCTCTGCAAGCAACACCGGAACGTGGTATTCTGATTCTCTTTCCATAAAAGCACTGTCTGCAAGGCATCACAGGGCGCACGGAGGATTTC
This sequence comes from uncultured Prevotella sp., assembly GCA_964554115.1. Lineage (GTDB taxonomy): Bacteria > Bacteroidota > Bacteroidia > Bacteroidales > Bacteroidaceae > Prevotella. The sequence continues at coordinate 10,579 of CAZKMT010000028.1, read as the reverse complement.
GCGGCTGCGCCGCCGCTCTCTATGGCAGCATTACCCACGCCGTCAGCCCATGACACTTTCGAGAGCCTTGCCCAAGTCTGCGTCATCGCCTGCGCCGTGGCAGTCCACCGCCCATATCTCTATCGTGTCGCCCATGCCTATGAAACGCACGTCTTGCCCTATTGAGGCTTGCTGGAGACAGCGTTTGGGTATGAGAAAGCGGCCATTGCCATCGAGCGCGACTGGTTCCACTTCCGACACAAAGCGACGAAACACCTCCTGCTGCCCCTTGTCCCATCGGTTCAGGCGGCTGCGCAAGGTGTCCATTTGCTCGTTCCACACGCTTTCGGGATAGAGCACCAAGCAAGGCTGGAACACGTCTTTGCGCATCACCATGCTATCCTCGCCGGCGCCTTGGAGCACCTTGCGGAAAGCCGATGGCAAGAACGCCCTCCCCTTGGAGTCGAGTTTGGCTTCTATATTCCCTAAAAAACGCATACGCGCACGCTTACCTTTATTCGGCTTCAAAGATACATATTTTCCTCCACATTGCCCCACTTTCCTCCACAAATTTTCTTCCGTTTCCACTTTTTTTGATTTCCCGCATGTGGCAGCGGAAACAGTCACTCATCCGAAACGAGTCCACACGCACAACGCCTTCCGCCACGCAAAAACGTGTGTCGCCGACACGCACTTTTCGTGTGAGCCGCGTATCGTCACGCAAAGAAATGTTTTGTTCGGGCGAGGGCAACCGTCTTTTTTCGTATCTTTGTAATCACGAAACTCCAGCCGACCGCCGCCAAACAGGATTGCAGGCGGCAGGTGGACGAAATCAACCGCTGACCATAAATGGACAAGACGACAGACGATTAAGCCCAAAACGGGCAGGGCGATGCGTGATGCGTCATTTACAATCAGGCGCAAATCCGGAAGCAGGCGTTTCACGCGAATAAAAAGAGCCATGTCATTATCCAAGGATGGAGTCTGACATAGCTCTTTACGGTTTACATATTATTCACAATGTCACTAATACCTTACATAAGGTTTATTTGCTTTGGCACACGAAAAGCGGCACGCGGCCTGCACGCATCACAGTTGCCACCATTTCTTTTTCCTTTTCGCAACGGTCGCATCCGCTTCGGCAAACATGTCATACCAGGTGCGACGCTCGGTTATCATGCGGTAAATGGTGCCCCAGTCGGGCAAGCCGCCTATGTTTCGGTCGTCAATGAACACATCAGCCTTCAGCTTCCTGCTGTAATGGGGATTGTTGTCCACCGTCTCCTCTGGATAGTCGCGGTTGACCGCCCAAAACTCTACGCCACGCTCACGGCACCATTCCACCGCCTCGTCAAGCAGCCGACCCTCACGCACTGTCCACAGAATCAGGCGGTGACGATCGTTTATCAGCATCTTGAGAGTATTGATGGCAAAGGGGCGCTCGTCTCCTATCTCCGGATAGCGAGACTCCACTATCGTGCCGTCAAAGTCTACCGCGATAGTCATCTCTTGATTGAATTGTCGTCCTTGTTACCATAATGGCTTCCAGAATAGTTGCCATAGAGGTTATATCCGCCATAACCGCTGCCATAGTGACCGTATTTGCCGTATTTGCCATATTTGCCGTAACCATAGTAATAGCCATATTTCTTCTTCGAGAAATCGATGCCGTTGAGCACCACACACATGTTTTTGAGCTTATTCTCTACCGACAGCTTGTTGATAGCCTCAAAGCTCGACTTCATTGTATAGTCTGCGCGGCAGACCATTACGGTAATGTCAACCAGCTTGCCTATATGCAGCGTGTCGGTGACAAGCCCCACAGGAGCCGAGTCTATAATCACGTAATCATACTCATTCTTCAGCACTTCCAATATCGCGCCCAAGTTTTCGCCCGCCAGCAGCTCGCTGGGATTTGGCGGGATCGGGCCGGCAAGCATGATGTCAAGGGCGGGATTAACGCCCGATGGCTGTATCTGTTCGTGAACGTCCGCGCTCGTAACGCTGTCCTTGGCGAGCAGGAACGTAACGCCACGATGCAGGTCTGGCAAGTCGAACAGTCGTCCAAGCGCGGGCCTGCGGATATCAAGACCCATAAGTATCGTCTTTTTGCCAAGCAGCGCGAAGCTGACGGCCAGGTTGGATGCGTTGAACGTCTTGCCCTCGCCGGAAATTGACGAGGTGAACATGATTACTTTCTGCTCTCCCTTCAGCATGAACTGCACATTGGTACGCATGGAACGGAATATTTCGTCTATCTGGTCGTTCCGGTTCTCATGAACCACTATGCCTGCCGCGCTCTTGACATCATCGCTTGCCATCGCCACATCGGCTATTATGGGCAAGTCTGTGAGCTGCGCCACATCGTCATGACCCTCAATCCGGTAACGCAGCAACCGCTGTACATACAGCACGAGGAACGGTATGCCAAGCCCCATCACCAACGCTCCGAGCAGTATGATTAGACTCTTGGGGCTCACCTTGCCGCCGTAAATGGGGTCGTCAATCGGCGTTCCCTTGTCGGCGGTGGCGGCAAGCGATATGGAATTCTCCTCCCTCTTCTGCAAGAGCATGAGATACAGGCCCGACCTTACCTCCTGCTGACGCCCTATCTGCGTCAGTATGCGCTCCTGCTCCGGAGTGCTGGCTATCCTGTTCTTGTAAAGGTTGTACTGGTCTTCAATGCTCTTATACTTTATGTCGGCACTCCGGAGAGCCTGCGTCAGAGCCGTGCGCAGGCTGCGTTGCAGGTTGTCGAGCGTGTTTGTGAGAACCCTCACCTGCGGGGCAAGGCTTGAGGCCGAGTTCAAGAGCTTGTTGCGGTCAAGCACCGCCTGATTGAATTCGTTGATAAGCGCCGTTGACGATGCGTCCTCCAAACCTATGTTGGAGGGTATTATCTGGTACTTGTTTGACGGATTGTCTATGTACTCGCGCAGATAGCTTAGAAGTTCTATCTGTGTCTTCGCCTCAGAAAGCTTCGTGGAATATTGGCTCGACTGCGCCAAGGCCTCCGAGGCGTCAAGCTTAAGCTCCGTGAGGTTGTGTTTCTTCTTATAGCTCTCCAGCTCGTCTTCCGTCATTCCAAGCTCGGCATTTATCTTTTCGAGGCGTTCGTTTATGAAAGCCTCCGTCTTCATGGCTATCTCATTCTTGTCGGCATTTGCCTGCCTGTTGTAGCAAGCCACGAGCTGGTTGAGGAAGTCTTCTGCTCTCTCCCGGCTCTTGTCACTGATTGTCACAAGCGCGATGGACGTGGTCTTCGACGTCGGCGCAACCGTCATGGTGCTGACATAGTTGGCAGCCACCACCGAGGGGGGCATAATCGTGACGCAGAGCGTCTGCTGCTGCGCGTCACGTGGAATCCCCTGCAAATTGGGCGTGAACGTGAGTTCGCCCGCATAGGTGTTCACCTTGGCGGGCAGCTTGCTGAACGAAGCCTCGAAAGGCTTTTCCTCTTCACCCACTATGTTGGTGAGCACCTTTCCTGCCACGATGTATTTGCTGCCGTCCATGTTGATTTTCATGGTCACGCGCAGAGGCCTTTCCGCCCTGTAGATGTCGTCCATCCGGCGTAGCGACGCGGTGTCCAGATCGACATTCACAAACTGCGTCTTATATATCAACTGGTCTTTTATCATCCCCTCCAGCTTGTACTCCGTGTATAACTTGATGTCTTTCACGGCCTCGCGCGCCAGAATGTTACTCTGGAGAATCTCCACCTCATTGTCTATTCCGGTGCTTGTGGTTATGAAGCCGAGGTCCTGCATGTTGGAAAGCATCTGGCTGCCGCCCCTCGACGACTGGCTCTCATTGTCTTTTATGAGTATTTTCAATGAGACTTGGTAAACCGGACTCTTGTAACGGAGGTAAACCACCGACAAACCCAGGAACACGACCACCGACAATACGAACCACTGCCAGTTCAAGATGAACATAGTGAAGATGGACTTGACGTCAAACGAAGACCCCGAGCCACTGTCCGCAACATTTTCCACGTTGCTCTTTGCGTCTATACTACTGTTTTCCATCAAAAAAATTAAATTGTTTTCTCTAAACCGTATGTTGTCTGTTTCGATACTTTAAATCCGTACAATCGCGTTGCACTCACCATGCCTGAGCGCAGGGTGCGTCACAGGCTCATCAGATATTGCCCATAGCCATTCTTAAGCATCGGCTTGGCCAGTTCATGCAGCCGCTCGCGGTCTATCCATCCATTGTTGAAAGCAATCTCCTCGAGGCATGCCACTTTCAGTCCCTGCCTTTTCTCTATCACTTCTATGAATGTGCTCGCCTCGCTCAGGCTGTCGTGAGTGCCCGTGTCGAGCCATGCGAAGCCGCGCTGAAGCGGCAGCACTTTCAAGTTGCCCTGTTCCAAATAGCGCTGGTTAACGCTCGTTATCTCAAGCTCGCCCCTGGCGCTCGGCTTCACGGACTTTGCTATGCCCACCACGCTGTTCGGATAGAAGTAGAGCCCCACCACGGCGTGGTTCGACTTCGGCTTAGCCGGCTTTTCCTCTATGCTCAAGCAATTGCCGTCTTTGTCAAACTCGGCAACGCCATAACGCTCGGGGTCGTTGACATAATAGCCGAACACGGTGGCAAAGCCCATGACCTCCGCATTTTCGACGCTCTTCTTGAGCAGGCCGGTGAAGCCGCTGCCGTAAAAGATATTGTCGCCAAGAACCAGACACACGGAATCGTTGCCAATGAAGCTCTCGCCTATTATGAACGCCTGCGCCAGCCCGTCGGGCGACGGCTGCACGGCATACTCAAACCTAACCCCCAGTTCGCTGCCATCGCCAAGCAGACGCCTGAAGCCCGATATGTCATCGGGGGTGCTTATTATCAGTATCTCCCGTATGCCCGCCAGCATCAAGGCTGAAATCGGATAGTAAATCATTGGTTTGTCAAAAACAGGCAACAACTGCTTGCTTACGCCCTTGGTTATGGGATAAAGCCTCGTGCCACTGCCTCCGGCTAATACAATACCTTTCATTTTGTCTTATTACGAATATGTACAATTTTTTCGGCAAAGGTACTCTTTTTTTCCTTGACTATCCGTTATTTTATGTGGAAAATCATTCCTTTTTACAGGAATTTGACTAACTTTGCAGCAAAAAACCATAAAACATAGCACCGGCAGTGCTTATCCCGCTCCTCGATGACACACGAGGCACAGCATGGCTAAAGCGTTGCCGGCACAAGAAAATATGAATATAATAGCAAAATTATTGGGTCGAAAGACTTCCGGGCAGCAAAAGACCGGAGGCATGGAGGACTTCATGACGCTGGTGCGTGTCTACTTCCAGTCGGTAATCGCCGCCGAACTGGGCATCGCCAACCTTGCCATGCTTCCCGACTTGCGTGTATTCAAGACCACTCTTCACGTGCCCACCGTCAACAACAAGCTGGGAGTCGGCGAAAGGGCGAGATGCAAGAAGATGATAAAGGAAATCTATTCGCTTGACGATGACTTCTTCAAGGAGATAGACCAAAGCATACGCCGCCGCTGCCGCAAGCTGCAAGACGTGCAGGTCTACCTCATACAGTTCCAAGGCTTCGCGCAAGAGCTTATGATGCTCATGGGCAACCTTATGAAGTTCAAGCTGCGCCTGCCGGGCTTTTTCAAGAAAGCTCTCTACACGATGACGGAGAAAACGGTGAACAGCATATACAACAAGAACGACTTCAAGGAGCCGGGAGTGATGAAGACCGTGGTCGATGTGCGCGAGTATTCGCAACGCCTGGGATTCTCCCAACGCTGGGTCACCAACTTCGCATACACGGTGGTGATGCTCGCCAAGAAAGAGCCGCGCCCGGACGAAAGCGACGGCAAGCGATAGGTAAAAAACATTAAAACAGGCGTTCCCGAAGCACGCGCCATGGCGCTTTAAAGATTATTCAGTATCTTTGTAATCAAGGAACGGTCGGCTATGGCTAATGACGGACAGACTTTGGCGTTGTTTCAGACGCGCGTCAGACAATTGCTCATCGGGTTCAAACAACTGCAAAAGGAGAACGAGGAGCTGCGCGCCATGCTCAACACCCATGAACAGGAAATCGAGGAACTACGCGAAAAGCTGGGGCAGAAGACACGCGACTACGAGGCCTTGAAGGCGGTGAAGATGATGGGAATATCCGACGGCGACATCGAGCGGACGAAAGCCAAGCTGGCAAAGCTGATACGGGACGTCAACAAATGCATCTCCATCTTGTCAGAACAGAAATAGAAAGAGACAAATGGCAGAACGGGGCAGAGACAAACTACATATACGGATGCACGTGTACGACGAAGAGATTGAAGCGGACATAAACCGCGACGAAGAGGAGTTCTACCGTGCCGCCGCAAAGCTCATAACGGACAGGTACAACGTCTACGCTAAAATATACAAGGGGCACAAGGGCGATCACACCATTGCCCTGATGACGCTCGTAGACATTGCGCTGCGATACGAGAAAGAGCGCGGCAGAAACGACACCGCACCCTACAATGATATTCTCACAAGCCTGACTGCCGAGATAGAAGATGCTTTAGGAGAGAAGAAATGAGAATATTAACACTTATAATTTAGCTTTATGATTCCTACAATAATCATCGCCGTGGCCGCATTGATAATCGGCGGACTGGGCGGTTATCTCGTTTTCCGATATATATTGAAAGGAAAATACAATGAGATGATAGACGCTGCCGCCAAAGAGGCGGACGTAATGAAAGAGAAAAAACTGCTCGAGGTAAAGGAGAAATTCCTGAACAAGAAAAGCGAACTGGAAAAAGAAGTGCAGGTGCGCAACCAGCACATCCAACAAAGTGAGAACAGGCTGAAACAGCGCGAAATCACGCTGAACCAACGACAAGCGGAACTGGAACGCCGGAAGAATGACATTGACAGCCAGCAGGTGCGCATAGACAACGAGAACAAGCTCATCCAGATGCGCACCGAAGAACTGGAGAAGATGCAGCTGCAGGAGCGCGAGAAGCTGGAAGAGCTGTCCGGGCTAAGCGCGGAGGAGGCGAAGCAACGCCTCGTGGAAGCCATGAAAGACGAAGCCAAGACCGACGCGCAGAGCTATATCAACGAAATCATGGACGAAGCCAAGCTCAACGCCAACGCGCAGGCACGCAAGATTGTAATCCAAGCCATACAGCGCGTGGCCACCGAGACAGCCATCGAGAACAGCGTCAGCGTGTTCCACATCGACAACGATGAGGTGAAAGGGCGCATCATCGGCCGCGAGGGACGCAACATCCGCGCGCTCGAAGCGGCGACAGGCGTCGAGATAGTGGTCGACGACAGCCCGGAGGCCATCGTCATCAGCGCGTTCGACCCCATCCGCCGCGAGGTCTGCCGCCTGGCTCTCCACCAGCTCGTGTCCGATGGGCGCATCCATCCCGCCCGCATCGAAGAGGTGGTGCAAAAGGTCAAGAAGCAACTTGACAACGAGGTGATAGAGACCGGCAAGCGAACAGCCATAGACCTCGGCATACACGGGTTGCACCCGGAACTGATACGCATCATCGGCAAGATGAAATACCGCAGCTCCTACGGGCAGAACCTGCTGCAACATGCCCGCGAAACAGCCAACCTGTGCGCCGTAATGGCTGCCGAACTGGGGCTGAACCCGAAAAAAGCGAAGCGCGCCGGACTGCTCCACGACATTGGCAAGGTGCCCGACGAGGAGAGCGAACTGCCCCATGCCCTCTACGGAGCCAAGATAGCGGAGAAATATAAGGAGAAGCCCGACATCTGCAACGCCATCGCCGCACACCACGATGAGTGCGAGATGAACACCCTCCTTGCGCCCATAGTGCAGGTGTGCGACGCCATCAGTGGCGCGCGTCCGGGCGCACGCCGCGAGATTGTGGAAGCCTACATAAAGCGTCTCAACGACCTTGAGGCCATCGCCATGAGTTATCCGGGCGTAACCAAAACCTATGCCATCCAGGCGGGCCGCGAACTCCGCGTCATCGTCGGGGCCGACAAGATGGACGACAAGGCCGCCGAAGCCCTCTCAGGCGACATTGCAAACAAAATCCAGACGGAGATGACATATCCCGGACAGGTCAAGATAACCGTAATACGCGAAACACGCAGCGTGGCATACGCCAAGTGATTGCGTGTCGCTCCCGATATGAAGCAGATGCGCGGTGCGCATCTGCTTCATACGTTTTTAACGGACAAACGCGCCATGCTCCCTTTGGCCGGTTGCATTCGGGCGCGGCGAACTCCACCATTTAAAACCGGAGGCTTTCCTGCGGCAGACAGCCGGGCAGACGGAGGCAAGCCGAGCCGTAGACTTTCCCACAAATGCGCCGCCAACGCCTTTTCCCGCAAAATATTGTCTTTCCCTCAATTTATTGTCCAATAATTTGGCCACAATTAATATTTTATATACTTTTGCAACACAAAGCGAATATACAACACCTACACACCAAAACTGTTACGCCTATCGACGAAAAGTTTACTTAATAACAAAAGCAGATTAAGTATGAACAATTTCGAAAGTATGACCGACGAAGAGTTGGCCTTACTGTACGTAGGAGGAAACAACAGGGCGTTTGATGAGTTGTTGGCACGCAACCAGTCGAAACTCTTCACATACATCATGTTTGTGGTCAGAGACCAAGAAAAGGCCAACGACATCTTCCAAGACACTTTCGTGAAAGTAATCATAAAGTTGCAAGAGGGCAAATACACCGACTCGGGCAAGTTCTCTTATTGGGTCATGCGCATTGCCCACAACGTAATAATGGACTGGTATCGCCAGAACAAAAACGAGCGTATAGTGGAGCCCACAGAAGACAACGACCTCACAAACCTAAAGAGTGCGTCGGTAATAGATGCGTGCCGTGAAAACGAAATCATCAACGAACAGATTATGTCGGATGTGCGCCGCATGATGAACGCATTGCCTGCGCCGCAACGCGAGGTGGTCTACATGCGCTTCTACCAAGGCCTGTCGTTCAAGGAGATTGCCGACATCACCGGCGTAAGCATCAACACATCACTGGGGCGCATGCGCTATGCCATCCTCAACCTGCGCCGCATGGCGCGCGAGCACGACATCATGCTGACCATCGAGACATGATACCGTGCCCGCACCGCACGCCTGCCATTATCACCCACACACCAAGCCCTCGCCATCGTCACGGTGGCGAGCTTTGTTTTGTTTCACAACCATGCGACTTGCATTGGCATAGCAGTAAACGCAAAAGTGGCAGCATGTGTCATACATGCCGATGTCTTTGCTCACCATGCAGCCACAGACCTTGCGCTGTCCCTTATCTTTCAAGTCTTTACGTTCGAGGGGCATTTGCGGATAAAACATATCTTTCTTGGGCAACTTACCCGTGCGCAGATAATACTTTAGCTCGTAGTCGTCACCCCAAAGCTTTTCCATCAGTTCCCCGTCGACACATCGATTATGCTCTATGCCAAGCGAGGCATAGTCATCAGCCTCGGCGCACGTGGCAAGCCTTATCTTCCACCCATCGCGCGCCCATTCATCGCGCAGTGCGGCAAGTCTTTCGGCTATCTGCCGTCTTTGGGCAGCATTGGGTTCCACCTCCGTCATGTCACAACCCGAAAGACAGGCGACCTCACCGCGCAGGTTGGCCTGCACCTTTCGATATGCCATCACATCCACAAAACTGAACACCAATTTGTCTGTCAGTCCGCGCAACATGCCGCCAATGCGCTCCACCCTGTCCAAAAGTTCCCGGACGGAAAGTGTCGGCGCAAGCATCATCGGGTCGAACCGCCATATCACCCGTTCAGGCCCTATCCTTTCAGACAGTCGGCGGAACGTGTCTACCCTGTGCGCCAATGGCGGCACATTCGGTTCGAACCTCTCGGCTTCATAGTCGTTGAGCGTAAACTGAAAATAATAACGCAGCCCCCGCCTATCCAACTCATCAAGATATGGCAGCAACGGTTCAGGATTCTTTGACCAGAACACCACCACCTTGCAACGCTCAAATGACACATACATGGGCTGTCGTCTGTTGAATGGATTGACCCATACACAATAGCCACGCCGCAGTCTGTTGACAAACCACCGCGCATAGAATGCCGGTATGTCTGTCGACCTGCTGGCTGATATTATCACCGGAGCCGTGGCATCCACGCGCTCGCCCGCGTCTGTCGTTATTTGTATTTTATCTGTCTTCCTGTCCATGTTAGAAAAGTTCCCGCTGTTTAATATTAATGAACATCCGTAAAACGCCTATGCAGTGGATAAGACTGTAAGTCCGCTTTTCCGGCAACGCTCCACCCGCACGCTGCTATTAAGCTTTATTACGTTAAAAACCATTACATGTATGCTCCGACATAACCATTTGACAATCAATATCTTGTGAAATAGGTCGTTTTGGCTTGCGAAACAACCCTTTTTACCAGCCGATACGGCCTGTTTCGCACTCTGAAACGGCGCATTTCGCAAGCCGAAATGGCATGAAGCGAAAATCGGGTCATGGCCGATTGCCGTTAGTTGCATATTTACATGTATAGGCAATATGCAGATATTCAATTTCCGTATTGCCGCCGAAGCGTCTCCGTTGGCTGACAGCTGCCTTGCCGGAGGGCAAAAAGAAACCTTC
>CAZKMT010000027.1:0-27612 GCA_964554115.1 uncultured Prevotella sp. | reverse complement strand
GCCGAACCTGTAGTTTCAAAACATATTTTCGCGTGAAAAGAAGTTCTTCAATATCCATAGGCAAGATATTGAAGAACTTCTTTTATACAATTAACACCCGCAATTCTTCCCTATTTGCTGTTCCGCATTATGCGTCCGTATGGGCGCGGAAATTTTATTTTGTAAATATATTTCGCAATGCGCGTTACTTTATAGCCGCATTTTGGAGCGCATCGTAAATATATGGTTTCCAAGTGGTTCGCAAGACGTGCCGTTTCATGTCGTAAAACGGCACGTCTTAAATGGTGAAACAGGCCGTTTTGCTCACCAAAACGGCCTGTTTCGCAAGGCAAAACGACAGCATCAGTCATACTCACTCCATGTTTGTAAACATTCTTTACTGCCTTGCGACATGCGGACGTTGCCACACGGCTTCCCGCCTCCTCCTGCGGAAGAAATTCTTCTGCGACATCAGTCGGACTCCCTTAATATGAATGCCGACATTCATGTTTTGTCATTGCCCGGCCTGCAACACCGGCTTACAATGTTTCGCCGCCATGACAATCAAGTCTACCGCACCATCTATACCAGTTCTGTCTGTGTTCACTATGAGGTCATATCCGCTCGCATCCGCCCAAAGTCTGCCGGTGTAGTGCCAGCAATGATTGGCGCGCCCTGTGTTCACACGATCTATTTCCTTGGCCGCAACACTCTCCGACAAGCCAAATCTTGCCATCACACGTTTCACGGCAAAACCCTTGTCAGACATGACAAACACGCGGAGCACGTTCGGATTGTCGCGCAGAATCCAGTTTCCCAACCTGCCTACGATTACACACGCACCCTCATGGGCCAGCTCGCGTATAGTACGGCCTTCGCCCACATATATGGCATCGCTCTTTGATGGGTTCATGGAAGCCGGAATGCCACTGTCGGAGAATATCATTTCCCATAGTTTGGCGGTGGATATATTCTGTTCGTTTTTCTCAACAAACTCAGCGGTGTAACCCATATTTTGCGCGGTGCGGTCTATTATCTGCCTACTGTAGCAGGGGCATCCCAATCGTTGAGCCACTTTTTCGCCCACCTCGTTGCCCCCACTGCCGAACATTCGGGCAATGGTGACCACGCAGTGTCCTCCCCACTCGTCGGACGCGGTTTCCTTTCCGACAATAGCACGCTCACTTTTCGGTATGAAGATTCTGTCGAGCCAAACTATATGCGGGGCAAACACACGCACCATTGCCCCCACATACAGCATGGAAACGAACGTTCCCACTCCCACCATCTTCCAGTTCCAGCCGTCGAAAAATACAAACATAAACACCGTGCCTATTATTACCAATGCCGTATCTGAACATATCTTTACTTTACTGAAATCTCTGTTCAGGAAACGCGAGACAGCCAACGGCAGCCCCTCGCCCGCAAGCATCAGCGAATCGCAACGCACCTCACAGGCTACGCCGAAAGCCAATATGGCACCACCAAGGAGCAACTCCGCGAAACGCAACGGATAGCCAACCATCGGATTCAAGTCTAACGGCACCTGCATAAAGCCCGTTATCCACATCGTAAGGTCTGTATAGAATCCGAAGAGAAACGACACCAATATCTGAGCATAGTGCCTTCGTTCAAAGTTCTTGCGCAAGAGAACTAACTGAATGGAAATAAACAATACATGCATGCATATTGTCAGTTGTCCCATGGATAAACTCATGCCCGGAACAAGCGACAGTATATAAGGCGGAGCAGAAATTGGCGATGAGCCAAGATTGGCTCTGATAGACAACGATGTGCCAAATGCAATCACAAAAAGAATCACCACAAAACTCAAATACCGGCGCACCCACTCTTTCTTGCTTCTTTTCACATTCATTGACTTCAACTTTAAATTGCTCCGCGAAATTACACATAAATCGGCAACTCATGCATTTCCCCTATCAGTTTTAACCTAATTTGCACTAACTCCCAATCGCATAGAAACAAAAAACGGCCGCATATACAATGCGGCCATTTCCTTAATCCATCAGTAAACCTACATGTGCCTGTAAACCGATGTCATTTGTCTGTGCCACTGCCTATGGCACGCCATAAACCCGCTGCCAAAGCCGCGCCGACAAACGGCCCCACTATGAATATCCATAGTTGTGACAGAGCCTGTCCGCCATCAAACACGGCAGGTGCTATCGACCGTGCAGGATTCACTGATGTGCCTGTAATGGGAATGCAGACGATATGTATCAGCACGAGCGACAATCCGATGGCCAGCCCAGCAAAGTTACCTGCGCCACGGCGACTGTCGGTGGTTCCCAAAACTACCAAAACGAATATGCATGTAAACACGATTTCTGCCAGAAGACCCGCCGTGACAGACACTCCGGGCTGGCACGCATTGGAACCTGTGGTGGTGGCAAAAGCTCCGTCTTGGGCTATGTATGAGGCCGAATCCGCATCGATGCCTGACACAATGGCATAAATAATTGCCGAACCGATGAAAGCCCCTATCACCTGAAACAGCATGTACATGGCGGCATCCTTGCCGCCTATGCGTTTGCTCAGATACGCGCCAAGCGTTATGGCGGGATTAATGTGGCATCCAGAGATGCCTCCGATGGTATAGGCCATCGCCACAACCGACAACCCGAAAGCCATCGCCACTGTCAACACTTGTGCGGTAGTACCGCAACCATGGTTAAACACTGCGCTCCCACAACCGAGCAATACAAGCACCATCGTGCCAACCATCTCTGCCAAATACTTTTTCTTAACCATCTTTCTTTAACCTCCTATAAACGATTAAAACCTTAACACTATAAAATAAATGTGGATGGGAGTAAGCAACATACACAAACGGAAGCAAAAGCATACACAGCCACCGCCTGCTTTTCTCGTCAAAAGGCACCCAATCCAAATTCAAATGTAGCCATTTTCTGTAAAAGACAATACCACTGTTGTTGTTATTTACACAATGTTAACACTTCGTGAATCTAAAAGCTCTCCGCCGATTGCACCACTCTGCGCCTCAAAATAATGCGACCTGCGGCATTACTCGAGCATGTCAAGCTGATGCTTCATGGCCATAAGCTCTGCCTTTACGCCCGCCAAACATTCCAACGCCTCTGCCACTCTGTCGGCACCGGTGCGGTTGCTGTTGATTATTTTTTTAGCGGCGGCCAGCTTAAACCCCCTTACTTTCACAAGATTGTATATCAATCTGACAGTCTCTATGTCTTTTTCCGAATACTGCCTCACCTTGCTCGTCCCCTTTGTTTTGGGCTTAAGCAACGAAAACTGCTGTTCCCAATAACGCAGGGTACTTTCGTTAAGGCCAAACATCTTGGCCACCTCAGCTATTGAATAATACAGCTTCAAGTTTCTGTTAGAGTTAAGTACCATGTTTGGTTAGTTTCTAATCAATATCAGAGTAAAACATTTGCAAATGTACAGAAAACGGAGTACCTTTGCAACACTTTTAAAAGGAATATATTGTATTAAGGTAAAAATATGATGACAGCCAACGAAATCCGCGATTCATTCAAACATTTCTTTGAATCAAAAGGGCACACCATCGTACCATCGGCACCGATGGTTGTAAAAGACGACCCCACGCTGATGTTCACCAATGCGGGCATGAACCAATGGAAAGACATAATATTAGGTACCCGCGACCCGGAACCTCGACGCCGCGCCAACTCGCAGAAGTGTCTGCGAGTGAGCGGAAAGCACAACGACCTTGAAGAGGTGGGGCACGACACATACCACCACACCATGTTCGAAATGCTGGGAAACTGGAGCTTCGGCGACTATTTCAAGGAAGAAGCCATAGACTTGGCGTGGGAATATCTCGTAAACGTACTTCACCTCGACCCCAGCGATCTTTACGTAACCGTATTTGAGGGTGCTCCGGAAGAGGGGCTTGGGCGAGATGACGAGGCTGCCGGATTTTGGGCAAAGCATGTGCCGGCCAGCCACATCATAAATGGTAGCAAGCACGACAATTTTTGGGAGATGGGCGATACGGGGCCCTGCGGACCTTGCTCCGAGATACACCTTGACTCACGCACGCCCGAAGAAAAAGCAAAACTGCCGGGACGGGAGCTGGTAAACAAAGACAATCCACAGGTGATAGAAATATGGAATCTCGTGTTCATGCAGTTCAACCGCAAGGCAGACGGCTCGCTTGAAAAGTTGTCTATGAACGTAATAGACACAGGCATGGGATTCGAACGGCTTGTACGCGCATTGCAAGGCAAGCATTCCAATTACGACACCGATATCTTCCAACCCATAATAAAGGAAATATCGCGACTATCGGGCAAACAATACGGAAAGGACGAGGATACCGACGTGGCCATGCGTGTGGTCGCCGACCACTTGCGTGCCGTGGCTTTTTCCATAGCCGATGGCCAGTTACCGGGCAATGCCAAGGCCGGTTATGTCATCCGCCGCATTCTGCGTCGCGCCGTGCGCTATGCATATACATTCCTTGGGCAGAAAGAAGCGTTCATGTTCAAGCTCCTGCCCGTGTTCATCTTTGAGATGGGCAGGGCTTATCCCGAACTGGAAGCACAGCGCGAACTGATTGGTCGCGTGATGAAAGAAGAGGAAGAAGCGTTCTTGCGCACACTCGACAAAGGCATAAACCTGCTCAATGGAGCAATGGATGAGCTGAAAGCCAACTGCCAGACACAACTTGATGGCAAACAGGCATTCCGCCTCTTCGATACATATGGCTTTCCTCTCGACCTCACGGAACTGATATGTCGCGAAAACGGGTACACCGTAAACGAAGCCCAGTTTGATGAGGAGATGGAGAAGCAAAAGGCACGCGCACGCAACGCCGCACAAACGGAAAGCTCTGACTGGACGGAACTAAGGCCGGGCGAACAGCAGTTCGTGGGCTACGACTATACCGAATACGAGTGCCACATACTACGTTACCGGAAAGTAACTCAGAAAAAAAACACATTTTTTGAAATAGTGCTCGACTTTACGCCATTCTACGGCGAGATGGGCGGACAAGTGGGAGACAGCGGAGTGCTTGTGAGCGAATACGAAACAGTGACCGTCATCGACACAAAACGTGAGAACAACCTAAGCATTCATATAGTAAAAGAGTTGCCACAGCATCCGGAAGCCGAGTTCATGGCCTGTGTGGACACCAACAAGCGCGATGCCAGTGCCGCCAACCACACGGCCACGCATCTCGTGGATTACGCCTTGAAACAAGTGCTTGGCAAGCATGTGGAGCAAAAAGGCTCTTATGTCAGCCATGACACACTGCGCTTTGACTTCTCTCATTTCCAGAAAGTTACAGACGAAGAGCTGCGACAGGCAGAACGCATTGTCAACGAAATGATACGTGAAGACCTGCCGCTCGATGAACATCGTGACATACCACTGACCGAAGCAAGAGAAATGGGAGCCATTGCACTGTTTGGAGAAAAATATGGCGACAAGGTACGAGTGGTGCGATTTGGCCCGAGTTGCGAATTTTGTGGAGGCATCCATGCCCGTTCCACCGGACGGATTGGTATGTTCAAAATTATCAGTGAAAGCTCCGTGGCAGCCGGCGTGCGCCGCATCGAAGCCAAGACAGGCAAGGAATGCGAAGAGATGATGTACAACATAGAAGACACCGTAAAAGCCATACGCACATTGTTCAACAACGCCAAAGACTTGAAAAGTGTCATTCAGAAATACATCGAAGAGCACGACACGATGCAAAAGGAGATAAACAAGTTCCATACGGAAACTGTAGAGCGCGCCAAGGATAATCTTATCCACAAGGCACGCAATGTCAATGGCGTATCGGTCATAACAGCAATGTTGCCCATCGACCCTGCATCTGCAAGAGACCTCGTGTTCAAAATACGCCACGATGTGCCCGAGAGCCTGTTGTGCGCCATCGGTACTATTTCCAATGGCAAGCCCATGCTCAGCGTAATACTCAGTGACGACATGGTAAAAGAACACGGACTAAATGCCGGAACGATGGTTCGTGAGGCTGCAAAACTAATAAAAGGAGGCGGAGGCGGACAGCCACACTACGCCACTGCAGGCGGCAAGGACATCGATGGCCTCAGTGCCGCCATCGATAAGGTGATTGAGATAGCCAAACTCTGACCAAGCCATACTATACACTCCGTTGCACAAAGAGATTATGCAAGCCACTGCCGTAGTATTTGCGGCATGGCTTGCATAATTTTAACGTTAGCTCGTATTTTTGAGGAATAGGAACAAGCGATAAAGGCATTAAATATAGTGCTAATCATAACATCTAAACGATTACCACTATGTTCTCAGAGGCTAAAGTTACAGGGATTATTATATGGCGGACGAATTTGAATGACCGTGAGCCGTTACAAAGAAAGCGAATACTTCTATGCCAACAGCTACCGTACATCTCAGACAAACAACTCCCGTGCGTGGCTTTGCGCCACACCGCATTTGTCCACTATTTTTATC
Source organism: uncultured Prevotella sp. (assembly GCA_964554115.1). GTDB lineage: Bacteria > Bacteroidota > Bacteroidia > Bacteroidales > Bacteroidaceae > Prevotella. The sequence goes on along the minus strand of CAZKMT010000027.1, from coordinate 21,165 downwards.
CGAATCATACTGCGAGCCGCACTTGTCACCATGCTTTATGCACTCCTTGTGCAGTACCGACACACTTACAAATACTTCCTGTTGCTCTCCAACACATACTCACGCAACATGGGAGTGAGGATCTCCCGTGTTATCATCTTCACCATATCGGGAGTAAACGCCTTGCGTGTGCTTTCCTGTTCGGCCAAGAAATATCTCACTTTCACCATATCTGCGGTTAGTGGCTGCAGTCCTATTCCATTGACAATATCCATTTGGCATTCAGCCATGGCTTCCCTCAAGGGAACAAATATGTCGGGTCTGTAATAAAAAGCCGTGTATGCTTTCACTATGCTGTCGTGTTCCATCTGGTATTTTCGAGCATCTTCAAAATCCAGATTCTCACAATACAGGCTTATCGAACCCATCTCGTTGAGCATCGACTTTTCGTCTTCTGTGAGCTTTATTTCGCCCTCAGCCTCAAGACGCATGGCCATTTCATTGACGAGGAAATAGTAAGTGCGCCTTGTGACAAGGCCATACAACATTAGAAAATCGTTGAAAATTGTGTTAATGTTTGAGTTTGCAAGGTAAGGAATGGAGTAATCAAGGTAGCCTCCATTTAACAATGTGTCTGTGGGTGCGCCTCCCATCTCCTTTATGGAGAGCCGATATGCCATCTGCGTGAGGCCACAGGCAAAGGCGGCCCTTGAATTTTCGCGCTGCAATACATGCCACTTTTCCGAAAGTGTGTTACGCTTTCGTGCAATGGTGTCTATGTATGAAATGTTACGTCGTAGCTTCTTACCGCATTCCTCAATGTATTGCGTCGCTGTCATTTTCGCCCGTTCATCGTATGGAATGCTGACCTTACCTTCGTCAGGAAGCCTTATCATCTCGTTTGACAGGCGCGCATTGCTGCCCATCACATAAAAATGCTTTTTAATTTCATTGAAATATGCCACCACGGTATCGCCAGGCTCAGGATACAGCAGTATGCCATACCATTTACGGCTTTGGGGGTCAAGTCTCATCAAACGTATCTCACTTATGCAAACGGAAGGAAACTTCACATCCAACTTGCCACTGCTGTCGGCAGCAACCACTTTCTCCTCGGCTTCCGAGACAAACGTGTTTCTTGAAATCACCAATTTCTTATTGTCATCGTCAGTGCGGAGTATGACACGCACTGTCACGCTATCGGGAGACGCCGGAAGCACGTCTGTGAACGGAGTGTCGTCTTCCATGGGGTAAAGAGGCAAGGCCAACGACGTAAGCTCCGTACACCTATGCCCTACTCCATCAATGTAAACAGTGCTATCCCGCCGTGTCACATCGATGGTATCGCCATCGCAACACAGAGTATAGTCGCCATTTTCTGCCTTGGAATAACTCCAATAGCGATTATTATACACTGCAAAATCGGGCATAAAACCTATGAGCCATTCTCCTGTGACTTCATCACGCAAGCACACATCCATATCCTCAGCACCACCGGCCGACTTTGCCACCATTGCCACAAACACGAGCGCAACGGCAAAAACAATTCTATTAACACTCATTCTTTTATATTCTTCATATAAGCATACATGGCCACAGCTCCATCAGACCAAGATGCAATACAATCTTTTTATAAAGATGGAAGTCGCTATACCAATTAAAATTAAGTATGGAATCAAGACGATAATACGAAAAAACACGAGAATCATAGGTGAATGTCATACGACAAACCCGAACAATCGTACACGTCACGTTTCACACATTGCACACAGCATAACGCCGACACGTTTAAACAATACGGCTTCATCCACGCTTACGACCGACTGGAAACTATGCTTCTTAACGTTTACGTTTTCCACCAAACAGGTGGCCATACCGATTCATCAGCTTGCGCACGAGCATGAACGTATCGAAAGCGGTTATGCCGTTGCTAATGATGGTTGCCACCATCTCGCCTTTCGTATTGGCTTTTGGGGGTGTGAAAAATTTAGTCCACAAGTCGCTTATCTGCTCGCCTTTTTTGTTTATTTCAGCTTGCAGTTCTCTTTTGCGCGCTTGAATGTCCGACAGAGTATAGTATGTTGTATTGAAGCTTGCCATAATAAAAATATGTTTTGGTCGTCACTTGCCAAGCAGTATAGTGGTAATAAACCTAACAAGAGGCTGCACTATCAACGGTCTGCGTAGGGCGTATATAAATAGCAGCAGCACAAACAGCATCACGGCCACTGTCACAAAGGCGACAGCCATGCCAACGTATGGCGACAACCAATAGACAACAGCAAAGGAAAGGAAAAACAGTACGGCACATGCCAACACGAACACAACGGCAGTCAACGCCAAGGCCGCTATGAGACGTATAGACTTATCGATTACATCGAGCTTCAAGTATTCTTTCTGAAGCCCGATGTAATCTTTTAGCGTTTTTATGAGCCGCTCAAGCGTCTCAACGTTCTTGTCACTCGACAACATAAGCACATTGCCTATATTAAAACTACTTCACCGACAATCGGTGTCATGCCTCGCTTGCTGCCTCACTTACATTGTCAACCAAGTCGTTCCTGTCTTTTGTGCTCACCTTTATATTATGTCGTGTGAGGAAATCGTCAACGGCATCAGCTATTCTTTCACGTGTATCTCTGCCTTTATCCGGTGCCAACAATAATCCCAGCACTGCGCCAGCGAGTGTTCCACCCACGAATGCGCCGATATAACCTAAATTCTTCATAGTTATAATTTTTTAATTAGACAATAAATGTTCACATTCCACTTCTATAAAATCGCATATTCAGAAATGTTAGGAATGCCAGACCACCATGCCTCTGCGGCCATGTCATTCTTTGCACCCTCTTGGCATGATGGCATTTCTCAATGCCACTACGCCTTGCGATTTTGGGTAATGCAAAAATATGAAAGTTTTTCGAAACCGAACAATTATCTATACTGTTTTTTGTTAAAACAAGAGCGTTTCTTCGTTTTAACAAACTTTATGTGGCAAGAAAGATGCCATTTGAGTGATATTTCGTAACTTCGCAAAAATATTTTTGAACAGATTCGCAAGTTTAATTTTAACAAGCATATTAAGATGAAGAAGTACATGGTGCTATGCGCAGGTATTTGCGCAGCAATGGCTTTTACGGGTTGCAAATCGAGCGAGAGCGCATATAAGAAAGCTTACGAAAAGGCCAAAGCTCAAGAAACAGCTCAACAGACGCCTCCTGAGCCAATGCAGCCAAAGGCCAATGTAGTGACGCCTCTTGTAGACACGCCTGCCAACACCAAAGTCATGGATAACGTGGACAACGTGCAGGTACGCGAAGAAAGAGTGTCGGTGGTTGACGGCTCAGGGCTGAAAAGCTTTAGCGTAGTTGTTGGCTCGTTCTCACTTAAAGCTAATGCCGATGGTCTGCAGCAGAAGCTGCGCAGTCAAGGCTATGATGCCCAGATAGTGAAGAACGAAGAACGCAACATGTACCGCGTTGTGGCCACAACGTTCAGCAACAAGGCCGATGCTGCCGCAAGCCGCAATGAGTTCCGCGCACAGTATCCCGACGCTTGGTTGCTGTACAATGCGCGCTGATAGAGAGGCTTAGGACGCAATGGGTAGGATACTGTCAATTGACTACGGCAAGAAACGCACAGGAGTGGCTGTCACAGACCCATTGCAAATAGTGCCGGGCGGTCTTGCCACTGTGCCTACGCACACATTGTTCGATTATCTGCGTGACTACGTGTCGCGCGAATCGGTGGAGCGTATTGTGGTTGGGGAGCCGAAGCAGACAAACGGCCTTCCGAGTGAAAACATGGGGCGCATAAGACAGTTTGTGGCACGCTGGCGGAAAGCCATGCCAGATATACCTGTCGAATATTATGACGAGAGGTTTACTTCGGTATTGGCGCACCGCACGATGATTGACGGAGGATTAGGCAAGATGGCTCGGCGCAACAAGGAGCTTGTAGATGAAATAAGCGCAACCATCATCCTGCGCGATTACCTGTCGTCAAGACGATGACCGGCACATGCTGTATGATGTGTTTCAGATAACGAACTTTAGATGATTTTACCTATATATATATATGGGCAACCCGTATTGAGAAAAGTTGCCGAAGACATTCCGGCAAACATGCCGGGGGTGAGAGAGCTGATTCAGGATATGTTTGAAACGCTGGAAGAATCCGAGGGCGTTGGTCTTGCTGCACCGCAAATAGGCAAGGCCATTCGTGTGGTGGTCATTGACCTTGACGTGCTGGCCGATGACATGCCCGAATACAAAGGATTCCGCAAAGCATTCATAAATCCACACATAATAGAGTACGACGAAACAAAGACGGAGACGATGGAAGAGGGATGCCTGAGTGTGCCGGCCATACACGAAAACGTGACAAGGCCGACACGCATCCATGTACGCTATGCAGACGAGCAGATGCAGGAACACGATGAATGGGTGGGTGGATACCTCGCACGAGTAATGCAGCACGAATTCGACCACCTCGAGGGAAAGATGTTCATCGACCGCATCTCTCCACTACGCAAACAACTCATAAAAAACAAGCTGCGCGCCATCGCACACGGACGCTACCGCTGCGACTACAAGACAAAAGCCGCATCCGCAAGGTAAAGCTACCGAACATGTATCGAAAGATAGCTTTCTTCATTGTGCTGTCGCTTATGCCATTGGCATGTAGAGCACAGTTCAACACAGACAGACTTGTGACAATAGGACGCAGTGCGCTCTATTATGAAGATTACGTGCTTTCGATACAATACTTTAACCAAGCCATCAACGCCAAGCCTTACCTGTATGAGCCATGGTTCTACCGTGCCGTGGCTAAATATTATCTTGATGACTTCGCCGGCTCAGAGAAAGACTGCACCGAGGCCATAGACCGCAACCCTTACGTAGTGAATACCTACGAGTTGCGCGGAATAGCCCGCATAAGGCAAAACAAGTTTGAGGATGCCATCGCCGATTATACGAAAGCGTTGAAGTATGACCCGGAAAACAGGGGATTGTGGCACAACCGTGCATTGTGCAGAATACAAGACAAAGACTACGACACTGCGCTCGCCGAACTCGACACCATGATAACCAGATGGAGCAAATACGCGCCAAGTTATTCGATGAAAGCTGAAATCTTCATGCTTCGCAAGGACACGGCAAGCGCGACAACAGCTCTCGACAAGAGTTTGGAGATAGACCCATACGATGGCTCAACGTGGGCTATGCGTTCAATAATAAGCCTTGCACAAAGCAAATGGGAAGAGGCCGAGGGCTTCTTGGACAAAGCCATTCACCTGTTGCCACGACACGCGGGCAACTACATAAACAGGGCTTTGGCAAGGATAAACCAAAACAATCTGCGAGGAGCCATGTCTGATTATGACACGGCATTGGACATTGAGCCAAACAACTTTCTCGGGCACTATAACAGAGGACTGCTGCGCGCCCAAGTTGGCGATGACAACAGAGCCATAACCGATTTTGACTTTGTACTGGAACTTGAACCGGACAACCTGATGGCTCTTTTTAACCGTGCGTTGTTGCTCGACAAAACCGGAGATTTACAGGGAGCTATACGCGACTATACCAAAGTAATCGACCAATACCCCAACTTCTGGACCGGATTGCACTACCGTGCGGAATGCTACCGCAGGCTTGGCATGACCAAAGAGGCCGAAGCCGATGAATTCCGGATATACAAGGCCCAACTATACAAGACACTCTACGGTGTACAGCCACGACTGAACAAAAGCCAGCTGCGCAAGCGCAGTGATGAAGACTTGGACAAATACAACCAGCTTGTGGTTGCCGATGATGAGGAAGTGGAGCACAAGTATGAAAACGATTACCGAGGACGTGTACAGGACAGGAAAGCCGACATGGCATTCATGCCCATGTATGGCCTGTCGTTTGAACGCTATCAAAGCGATGTGACATTATATGTGGCTTTCGACAAACAGGTTGATGCATTCAACCAACAGGCGGCAACCAACTACCATGTGCATATCAACTGCAATCAAAACGCACTTGACGAAGCGAGGTCAAAAGAGCTGTTCGACTTCATTGACTCACTTTCCATGCGTCTCGACACGCAGGATGCACGCCTTGCAACACCGCACAACCTCATTCTGAGAGCCGTGGCATATTCAACGATGCAGAACTTCGAAAGTGCCATCAACGATATTTCAGACTATTTGCAGACAGATTCCACGCTGTCGCTTGCATATTGGGAGCGAGCCGTATGCCAGTCAAAAATCAATGAGTTCAACGCTTCGCTCGGCACAAACATGGAAATGAAATATGCAAACGTGCTCTCCGACCTTGAAAAGGCCATCCGCTACAATCCGCAATGTCCATATCTGTTCTACAATCGCGGCAACGTTTATGCCGCCCGCAAGGACTATGCCCGCGCGATTGAAGACTACACAAAGGCGTTGTCCATGGACATGAACTTGGCTGAGGCATACTACAACCGAGGGTTGGCACGACTTGCAATTGGTCAAGATGATCAAGGCACAGTAGATTTGAGCAAGGCAGGCGAGTTGGGGCTGTATCAGGCATACAGCATATTAAAGGCGCAAAGCAAGAAGTAAAGCCAACTCGAACCGCCTCCACAAAAGGCCATAAGTCGAGTTGTATTACAACAAAACGCCATCAAGCATGCCCTTGGACGATGTGACCGAAAAAACATCCCGTCAGATAGCCAACAAGCCATGCAGACGGGATGCTTCAAGCCAAACGGCATGACAACCATCACAGTCAAGCGTACCACCCATAGATATTGCCAAGCGGTTGATAACGGTCAGCGAAATCTTCGTTGTAATGGTTGTCGAGCTCATAGTAATCCTCGTTGTACGACTTTCTTTTTGGTTTCATAGCCTGTTCCTCCATTAGGCTCTCTGTCTCTGTTGAGCCTTTTCAATTAACACCATAGATGTGAGACAACATCTTAAATTCTCCAAGCATCACCGATACAAGGGTGCGTCATGTGTTTTTTCACCATTAACACTCCTTTGTTCCTCAAATATAAGCATTTTATGGCTTACTTTCAAGTATTTCGGGTCTTATTTCACATTTATTCCTCTTTTTTAACTGATGCGACAAATCCTCATTGCCAATTGAAGCTGTAAGGAAGTCACATGAAAGGATTTCAGCCAATCTCTATTTATCGCATCATTAGATGTGGCAATGTTGTCAAGCTATACTCCATATCAAACAATTCATCTGTGGCACAACACTTTTCATGGAGTTTTGGACAAATGGCAGATGTGTCTTTCGGATTTTTATTGTAATTTTGCCTACATGATGAAAAAGATCATCTTGATAACCGGAGGACAGCGTTCCGGTAAGAGCAAGTATGCCGAAAAATTAGCATTGAGCCTCAGCAACGCGCCTGTCTATGTTGCCACCGCCCACATCTGGGACGATGAGTTTAGGCAGCGCGTGTCAATACACCGCCAAAGGCGTGGCCACGAATGGGAAAACATAGAAGAAGAGAAATATCTCAGTCGCCATGACCTCACCGGCAGGGTGGCCGTAATAGACTGCATAACGTTGTGGTGTACCAATTTTTTCTACCTCAGCGGCAAGGCTGAATGGGAACAACCCACCGTCAGTGAAGCCCTCAATGCGGTGAAAGCCGAGTTCGACAGACTCATCGCCCAAGACGCAACGTTCATCTTTGTGACCAATGAAATCGGATGGGGAGGAGTAAGCGACAATGTCATACAGCGCAGATTCACCGACATGGAGGGCTGGATGAATCAATATGTGGCGGCAAAGGCCGATGAAGTGGTGCTGATGGTAAGTGGCATCCCCGTAAAGATAAAGGGATGACATGATTGTCATGACAAAGTTCACACAGAATGAAAACAACATCAACAGATGAGAAAATACAACATAGAAAGACCTAACAAGCGGTTGGAAAAAATCGCCATGCGCAAGCTCGACAACCTAAGCAAGCCAAAAGGTTCGCTCGGACAGCTGGAGCGGATAGCGTTGCAGGTGTGCCTGATAGAGCAGACACTGTGCCCCACCCTACGCAATCCGCAACACATACTCTTAGGTGGCGACCATGGCATAGAGCGCGAGGGCGTCAGCGCCTCACCACGCGATGTGACGTGGCAGCAGATGATGCACTTCACACGTGGCGGAGCCGGCGTAAACGTATTCTGCCGACAGCATGGATTCAAACTTCACATAGTAGACATGGGGGTGGATTATGACCTCAGCGGATGCAAAGCCATAATGAACAGGAAGATAGCGCGGGGCACAAAAAACTTCCTGCACGGGCCAGCCATGACCGAAAGCGAAATGGAAGAGGCTCTCCAAAGGGGCGAAGAGTTGGCCAACCTCTGTCTTGACGAGGGAAGCGATATAGTGTGCATAGGCGAAATGGGCATTGCCAACACATCTGCATCAAGCGCATGGATGAGCGTCATCGGGCAGATTCCTTTAGAAGAATGCGTCGGTTCCGGTTCCGGACTAAATGCAAACGAACTGCGACACAAGCGCGAAGTGCTGTCGACCGCCATCAATAACTACACACAATGGAAAGACAACCGCACGCTTGCCGACTGCCTGCGCTACTTCGGCGGCTTTGAAATGGTGGCCGCAGTCGGGCTTATGCTCCGCGCAGCGGAGTGCCGCCTTATAATCCTCGTCGACGGATTTATCATGACAGCCTGCGCACTGGCGGCTATAACCCTGTGTCCCAATGCACTCGACTACATGATTTTTGGCCACGAGGGCAATGAAAACGGGCACCGTACTCTGCTGAGACACATCGGCGCAGAGCCAATACTCCGACTCGGCATGCGTCTCGGCGAGGGCACCGGCGCACTTTGCGCATTCCCTATCATCGACAGTGCCGTAAGAATTATCAATGAAATGAACGATTTCGAAAATGCAAATGTCACCAAATACTTCTAAATGGTACGACAATCCATGGGCTTCCTTGATATTTTTCACGAGATTGCCTTTATGGAAGATACACCAACCGCCAATCCACTGCTATCAAGCCGTGGTAGAGTTCTGGCCGCTGACCGGATGGATTACGGGGGGCATCATGGCTGCAATAATTTACTTCGGAAGCCTCTGTCTTCCCTATACCATCGCCATATTGTTGGCCGTGGCAACCCGACTGCTGCTCACCGGGGCACTGCACGAAGATGGATTGTGTGACTTCCTCGATGGGTTTGGCGGGGGCGGCAGCGACCGCAACCGCACACTCTCAATCATGAAAGACTCCCACACAGGCACTTTCGGCACCGTGGGCATAGTGGTATATGAGCTGACGCTGCTCGCGGCGCTCCACTCCCTGCCCCCGGCCATCGCCGGCCTGACAGTGCTTGCCATAGACCCATTCGCAAAGATGGTGGCAGGCCAAATGATAATGATGATGCCATACGCACGCAACGCCAATGAAGCTAAAGCCCGAACCATCTACCGACGACCGACTACAAAGGCTGCCTTATGCACGGCTGCGCAGGGGTTGCTGCCCATGGGGCTGTACATCTATTACCTATGGAACAGCCTTTACTGGGAATACGTGATCTTCATGCCGTGCATAGTGTTCTATGCCATGTACATGCTCATCTGGCGGCGACTGCGGGGATATACCGGAGATTGCTGCGGGGCAGTGTTCCTCATCGTAGAACTGGCTGCATACATCGCCGTGGCAGGCAGCATCCGCTGACATCTACCGCGGCCACGCACAGCCACAATGTTTTCCGATGCCAAGCACACAAAGTGCAAGGTTTCAATGAACAACGACCAAACGCTAAAATAGAACAAACATGAAAGTAACACTGATAAGGCACACCCGAGTGGGGGTAGAGAAAGGCACATGCTATGGGTGGAGTGATGTGCCTGTGGCTAACACTTTCGAGGAGGAAGCGGCCAAGGTCAAGGCCGACCTCGTAAGGTATGGAAAATTCGACAAGGTATTCTCATCGCCACTTACCCGCGCCCACAAGCTGGCGACATATTGCGGATATCCGGACGCACGGCTTGACGCGCGACTCAAAGAATTGAACATGGGCGAGTGGGAAATGAAAAAATTTGATGAAATAGAGGATGACAACCTGCACAAATGGTATGATGACTACATGCACACAGCCGCTACCGGGGGTGAGAGTTTTTCGCAATTATATGCCCGCGTGGCCTCTTTCCTAAATGAACTGAAACAGCGCGACTACGACAACGTAGCCATATTCGCCCATGGCGGAGTGCTCGTCTGCGCCGGAATCTACGGAGGACTTTTCCCCGAAAAAGGCTGCATAGAACATCTCGTGGACTACGGTGGCATAGAGCAAATAACCATCTGACCCGTAGTGCGTTCCCGATGGAATGACGTTCCGACGCCTCATTCTTAACCAAACGCGCCACCGATACATGCCAAACAGTTGCAATGCGCCAAAAAATGCAGCGACAAATCAATGCGTGTTGCGAAATATTCTTACAAAACAGAACGGGAATTGCCATCAAATATGATTATTATCCGGTAAATAGTGGGTTGAACACTTCTCCAATCTCGACAGCAGAAGTAAAGAAACTAAAGGTAAAAATCTGCCAACAGTCGTTTGTAGTTCTCATCCCCCACTGCAATCTCTCCGCTCTCAACCTCCGGCTGCGGCTGTTTTGCAAACGCAACCATCACTCTCTTTGGCGGCTTGGTTACCGCAGTGCGGATTGCGCACAGGCGCTTTTCGAAGAATCCGGTGATGGCAGCAGAGGTTTCCAAGCGTCCGAGTTGGTCGGTAGGTACAATGACAGAAAGTTCGCCATGTTCGCGCAACAGGCGGTAAGAATAACGCATCAATTCATCATAACTGAGGGAAACGGCATGTCTACACACATTTCGCCTGTCGTCTTTGCCTTTCAATGTGCCGGTGTAAAATGGAGGATTGCACACGATTGCGTCAAACGGGCCTCCATCAAACGACTGCAACGGACTGTGGATGATGGCTACCCTGTCGCGAAAAGGCGACCGGACGGCATTCTCACCTGCCTGTCTGGCTGCCTCCGCGTCAATGTCGATACCAGTCACTTGAGCATCCGGGTATCGTTGCGCCAACATCAACGCTATCAGACCTGTGCCCGTGCCAATGTCAAGGGCATGCAACACATTGCCGCCACGCACGGCAGGCATGGCAGCCCATGCTCCGAGGACAACGCCATCAGTCCCCACTTTCATCGCGCATCGTTCTTGCCTGAGGGAAAAGGCCTTAAAAGCAAAACTGTCTGACGACATAAGCTACACTCTTACACCGTCACCATCGTGCGAAAGAAACGCCTCGGCTTGCTTCAAGTCATCTGGGGTGTCTATGCCTATGGTCTCAATGTCTGTAATGCCAACCTTGACTTTATACCCATTCTGCAGCCACCGCAATTGTTCAAGGCTTTCAGCCACCTCAAGCGAGGAAGGAGGCAATTCCGTTATCTCCTTGAGCACGTCCTTACGGTAACCATACAATCCGATATGCTTCAAGAATGGGAATGCGGCCGGCCACTCGCCGACCTCCCTACCCCTCACAAAAGGTATCACGCTCCGACTGAAATACATGGCATACCCATAATTGTCAACAACGACTTTCGGAGAATTTGGATTGTTTATCGCATCATAACTGCGCTTGAAAGCGATGGCCAGTGTCGCTATCTGCGTTGCATCGTCTTCAAAGCATGAGCATAAAGATTTGATTTGCGATGGACTGACGAACGGCTCGTCGCCCTGCACATTGATGGCCACGTCACAGTTTGCACCAATGATGTCTACCGCCTCGCGTATCCTGTCAGTGCCGCTGCGATGGTGAGAAGAGGTGATGACGGCCTTGCCGCCAAAGCTCCTTACGGCCTCGCTTATCCTGTCGTCATCGGTCGCCACCCAAACATTATCCAGCACAGACGCCACCCGTTCGTAGACCCATTGCACGACAAACTTCCCACCGAGCATAGCCAATGGCTTTCCGGGAAACCTTGTCGAAGAATATCGTGCAGGTATTACACACAAAAAATTCATTGCCTTCAATTTAAAATTCCGCATGGCCATGTAATCCCCGCACGCCAACCATGAATGCGCCCAAGAGCAACGATTCCGGCACACCAAGGTGCGTTGGGCTTGGCCTGTGCAAAGTTACTAATTAATGCGCGTGTATCCGTTAAAAAAGCTAATCTTTTTTGACAACTGAGTTTTTTTTAGTACTTTTGACCGTAAAATAAAAACTGAAACAAGTTGAAACGAATCATATTGGCAATTATATTGGCCATACCTACGATGGTTTTCTCCCAGAAAATCACCTTAGGAACGTGCATGACAAAAGACGGAGGAGAATATAACGGAGAAATGGCAAGTGGGAAGCCGCATGGAAAAGGAAAGACCACCTACAAAAACGGCGACACCTACGAAGGCTCTTATGAAAAAGGAAAGCGTCAAGGATATGGCGTATATACATTCTTTGACGGGGAGAAGTATGAGGGAGAATGGTATCAAGACCAACAACATGGTCACGGAACGTGTTATTTTGCCAACAACAACAAATACGTAGGACTATGGTTTCGCGACTATCAGGAAGGGCACGGTGTAATGTATTATTACAACGGCGACATGTATGACGGAGAATGGAAGCAAGACCACAGGAACGGCAGGGGCACATACACTTTTGCCAATGGTGCGTATTACAAGGGGAACTGGCTTGACGACAAGAAGAACGGCAACGGTTTCTTTGATTGGGGCGACGGCTCGACCTACGAGGGGGAGTGGAAAGACAACCAACGCTCAGGCAAAGGCACATTCGTATATGCCTATGGCGATGTGTATATCGGGCAGTGGAAAGACGACATCCAAAACGGCAAGGGAATATACAAGTTCAAGAATGGCGATGTATATGAAGGCGACTACGTGCAAGGCGAGCGAACCGGCACGGGTGTGTTCAACTATGCCAACGGCGACAAATATACCGGAGAGTTTTTTAAAGGGGCAAAGCAAGGTGTCGGAACATTAGTATGGAAAAACGGCAACACGTATGTTGGCGAATGGAAAGACGACAAGCCAAATGGTGCCGGCAAGCTGACGATGCAGAACGGAGACGTGTTTGAGGGGCAGTTCAAAGACGGGCAGATAGACGGGCAAGGCATCGTGCATTATGCCGATGGATGGAAATTCAAGGGCACATTTCGCGATGGAAAACGCAACGGCCCCGCCATTGAAGAAGACAAAGACGGCAACCGGTTTGAGGGTTCTTACGTAGACGACTTGAAAGACGGGCGATTCGTAGAGAAAGACCGCAACGGCAACGTCACAGCCCAAGGCGTTTACATACGCGGACACAAGAAATTGGACTGACCGCACTTTCGCCAAAGCAACCAAAGACCATTGATATTGACGTTTAATTTAAATATACATTATTATGATAGTAGACACACTTGACAAGTTGGTTCTGTACAAAGGCATCAATCCTCTGTTTGAACACGTGGTTGAGTTTATCAAGAACAACGACCTCGACAAATTGGCTCCTGGAAAGCACCAAATCAAGGGTGACGACCTTTTTGTCAACATAACCACAGCCAAAGGCAAGATGCCTAACGAGGCTGTCCTTGAGACGCACAAGAAGATGATTGACATTCAGATTCCACTCTCCTGCGCTGAGACATACGGATATACCCCACTGTGCAATCTTCCGGAAAGCAAATACGACGAAGCCAAGGACATAACGAAAATACCCGACCTCGCTGCCGACAGCTATGTGACGTGCAATCCGGGAATGTTCGCCATATTCTTCCCGCAAGATGGGCACGCACCATGCATTTCCGGAGAGCAAGAAATAAAGAAAGCGATATTCAAGGTATTAGCATAAGGTACTATGGTTGAGAGGAAAACGACGGCTAAACGCAAGGCTGCAAAACCGAAAAAAGCCAACGGACACATAGGCTTGGTGAAAAACGACCCTTGGCTCGAACCCTATGAGGAAGCCATCAAAGGGCGACACGACCATGCAGTGTGGAAAATAGGGCAAATAACGGCTAACGGCAAGAAAACGCTGTCTGACTTCGCAAGCGGACATTTGTATTTCGGACTGCACAAAACGCCCAAAGGATGGGTCTTTCGCGAGTGGGCACCCAACGCCACGGAGATTTACCTGATAGGCGACTTCAATGATTGGAAAGAGAGTCCGAAGTACAGGCTGAAACGCATAGATGGCACAGGAAACTGGGAGTTGCGCCTAAGCGAGAAAGCTCTCAAGCATGGCGACTTGTACAAGATGAAAGTGAAATGGGCCGGCGGTGAAGGAGAGCGCATACCTGCATGGTGCCGGCGGGTGGTGCAAGACGACAGTACCAAAATCTTCTCGGCGCAAGTATGGAACCCCGAAAAGCCTTACGTTTTCAAGAAAAAGAAGTTTAAGGCAGACAAGTCTCCACTGCTGATATACGAATGCCATGTGGGCATGGCGCAAGATGCCGAAAAGGTGGGCACGTACAAGGAGTTCAAGGACAACGTATTGCCGAGGGTAATCGCCGATGGCTATAACTGCATCCAAATAATGGCAATCCAAGAGCATCCCTATTACGGCTCGTTTGGGTATCACGTGAGTTCTTTCTTCGCTCCGTCAAGCAGGTTCGGCACCCCCGATGACCTAAAAGAACTTATAGACACAGCACACAAACACGGCATTGCCGTCATAATGGACATCGTGCACTCGCATGCCGTAAAGAACGAAATTGAAGGTCTCGGCAATTTGGCCGGTGACCCCAACCAGTATTTCTACCCCGGCGACCGACACGAACATCCGGCTTGGGACAGCCTCTGCTTCGACTACGGAAAAGACGATGTGCTCCACTTTCTGCTCTCCAACTGCCGATATTGGCTTGAGGAGTTCCACTTTGACGGTTTCCGCTTCGATGGCGTCACATCCATGTTATATTACAGTCATGGCCTCGGTGAGGCATTCTGCAATTACAACGACTATTTCAATGGCCATGAAGACGACAACGCCATCTGTTATCTTACGCTGGCCAACAAACTGATACACGAAATAAATCCCAATGCCATAACGATAGCCGAGGAGGTTAGCGGAATGCCGGGACTGGCCGCACGGTTCGAAGATGGAGGCTTTGGCTTCGACTATCGCATGGCCATGAACATTCCGGATTTTTGGATTAAAATAATCAAGGAGCAGAAAGACGAATGCTGGAAGCCCAGCTCCATATTCTGGGAAGTAAAGAACAGACGTCCTGACGAAAAGACGATAAGCTACTGCGAAAGTCACGACCAAGCGTTGGTTGGGGATAAGACCATCATATTCAGGCTCATCGACGCCGACATGTACTGGCACTTCAAGATTGGGGATGAAAACGAAATCGTACACAGAGGCATCGCCTTGCACAAAATGATTCGTCTCGTGACGGCCGCAGCCATCAATGGCGGCTACCTGAATTTCATGGGAAACGAGTTCGGACATCCTGAATGGATTGACTTTCCGCGCGAAGGCAACGGCTGGAGTTATAAGTATGCCCGCAGGCAATGGAATTTGGTGGACAACGAGGAACTCGATTACCACTATCTTGGCGACTTTGACAGGGAGATGCTGAAAGTGCTCAAAAGCGTCAAGAACTTCCAGACATTGCCATTGCAAGAAGTGTGGCACAACGATGGCGACCAGATATTGGCTTTCAGCAGGGGCGACTTGGTGTTCGTGTTCAACTTCAGTCCGTCACGGTCATACACGGATTATGGATTCCTTGTGCCAACAGGCTCATACGATGTGGTGCTGAACACTGATTCCAAAATGTTTGGCGGCAATGGATTTGCTGATGATTCCATCACGCATTTCACAAATTTTGACCCTCTGTATGTAGAAGACCACAAAGAGTGGCTTAAGCTGTATATTCCGGCACGCTCGGCTGTTGTCCTCAAGAAAAACTGACACCGCAACCCAATGCTTCGGCAATGCGTGGACGGAAAGGCATGAAAGACTTGGCTTTGGCCTCTCTCAACGACAGGCCATTGCCTTTGTCTTTCTCTTGCATACATTTTGGCATCTGCCAAGCCTCACTGTCTCAC
This sequence comes from uncultured Prevotella sp., assembly GCA_964554115.1. Lineage (GTDB taxonomy): Bacteria > Bacteroidota > Bacteroidia > Bacteroidales > Bacteroidaceae > Prevotella. The sequence goes on along the minus strand of CAZKMT010000027.1, from coordinate 5,124 downwards.
GCCAAACATCCAATAGTTACATCATTCAGAAACATTCTCAAAGCAGGATGCCTTACAATAACTACGACAAAAAAAAGAACGGCTCGCCAATCGTAATGCTGACATGCGCAGGCCTATTCTGCGCTTTCACTTTTGCATACCTTTATTTTTACCAAGCCGACCTGCTGGCAGTGTCTCAACATTTGCTTAGCGGAGGGATTACAACGTATAACAAACTGATAGGCGCGATAATAATAACAGTTACGTTGTTGATACTGCAATTGCTGGTACACTCCGCCACACGTCTGGCCATATCTATGCATGCCCTGACCTACTTCCCCTCGGTATTGGTATTATCAACGCTATCAAGCATGATTCCCCGCGACAATGGAACCATCGAAATTGGATTGAGTCTCTGGTTTGCCGCATTGCTGTTGCTTATATGGCTTGCCGTCATTTATTTCATAAAACAATCAAAACCATGGCAAAGAAACGTCGGCGCCGGTTCAATCTTCTTCACTAATGCAATGTGGAAGAATGTGCTTGTCATTGCATTGCAATTCATATTCGTAGGCTTTGCGGGAAACAACGATGCCACAATGCACTATCGCATGCACATTGAATCATGCCTGAGAGCAGGCGATTTGTCGGGCGCGACCAATGCAGGCAAGAAATCGAAACATTCAGACTCCAATCTGACAATGCTCCGCGTATATTCCCTTGCACGCACGAACTCGCTTGCCGACAAGCTGTTCCACTACAGCATCAAAGGCAACAGCAATGACATTGTTCCAATGCAAGGGGGCAATGAATGCCTGATGTATTCTAACGACAGCATTTACAAGTTTCTCGGTGGACGCCCTTTGAACCGCATGGACTGCATAACATACCTGGAAATCCTGCAAAATAGGGGATTTGCGACAGACAAAGTGAAAGACTATCTGCTGTGTGCATACTTGATAGACCGACGCATTGATGATTTTGTGAAAGCCCTTCCGCAATATTACGACATCAATGACAGTCTGCCCATCCATTACCGTGAAGCCTTGACATTATACACACACCTTAGGGCAACGCCATACATCGTTTACCACAATAACGTTATGGACACAGACTATGAAGACATGCAGAATCTTGAAAAACAGTTCGGCTCGCATGAAGAGCGTAAGCTTGCTGTCTATCGTCAATACTCCAACACTTATTGGTGGTATTACGAATACGGCGAACAGTGAAACAGAAAGCCGGATTGGCCGTTTCAAACCGCAATGCGCGTGATGACCTCACGCCACCTCATGCCCGGGATTGTAAACGTATAATCCATTTAGGGTCAAGCAAGCCCCAATTTGGCTTTTTTGTTTTGTGCTTTGCCACAAAATGCTTATCTTTGCAAGGATTCTATTTCTGTGTTTTGATTATGAATATCTTTCATAGGTTATTGCCACTTGTGGTCTTTGCCTGCGTGTACGCAGCGGCATCGGCAAGTGAAAGGGCTATCGTTGTTGACTTGTGGCCCAATGGAACACCGGACAAAAGTGCCAATCCGCTCGATACTGCCAAACTTTATGTTTACCTGCCAGAAGTGAGACAGCTCACCGGACGTGCCATAGTGATATGCCCCGGAGGAGCCTACTCCGGATTGGCGATGGGACATGAAGGCACCGACTGGGTGGATTTCTTCAATGGACAGGGCATTGCTGTCATGGTCTTGAAGTACCGATTGCCACATGGCAACCATGAGATACCCGTACAAGACGCCATGGAGGCGATGAGAGTGGTGCGCCGCAATGCGGCGACATGGCATGTGGATCCAAACCAAGTGGGCATAATGGGTTCGTCGGCAGGAGGCCACTTGGCGTCTGTCGTGGCTACGATGGGCAAGGCCGATGCCATGCCGAATTTCCAGATATTGTTTTACCCTGTCATAACCATGGATCCCGGGTTTACACATCGCGGCACGCACGACAACTTTCTTGGCAAAAGCCCGCGTAAAAAAATGGAGCAGGAATACAGCACAGACAGGCAGGTTTCCAGAGTTACCCCACGCGCTTTCATTGCATTGAGCGACGATGACCATTCCGTATTGCCTGCCAATAGCGTCAATTATTACCTTGCATGTTATCGCCATGATGTGCCCGCCACACTCCATGTCTACCCCAAGGGAGGACATGGCTGGGGCATGAAGCAGAGTTTCCCGTTCCACATTGAGATGCTACTCGACTTAAAGGCGTGGTTGTCCAGTTTCTGACATATCTTTACCATGCCTCTCTTTTGTGGTTTTTATGTGTGTCTTGCGCACGCCCACAAAGGTTTTGTCAGTCAAATTCCTTGAAAGTATCAATGCGTTTATCGCTACGACAAGAAATCACCAACTTGAATATTTGCATGTATGGGCAATGCGGACATTCAAAAAAACAAAAAGATGCAAATAATCCAAAGATTAATCATAATGGCATAAATAGAAAGGATGGCAACGTCAAAAGACAGTTACCATCCTCTTGCCTGAATTAGTTTACTCTTTTCTTTTAAATAAAACTTACCATGTGTCAACGACTGTCTTATCGATTCACATGCGTAAAGTTAAATGCCAATCACATGGCATTCGTTGCCACTGAATTATTAAAGCGTTCCGCTTTCAGCGGCCTGAATCATCTCCTCGCTTGCGTACATGTAAATTTCTACACGGCGATTCTGCTGGCGTCCTTCTTCTGTTGAGTTGTCTGCCACAGGATTCGAGGAACCCTGCCCCTCCACAATCTTAATTTGTGAGGATGACACACCACAGCTCTTCAGATAGTCAGAAACGCTTGTGGCACGACTTACAGACAGCGGCAGATTAATGCCATCGTTACCGGTATTGTCAGTATGCCCATATATGGCAATATCACAATTCTTGTTGTTGTTAAGCACGATAGCAAAACTTGCGAGCGAATTTTTAGCCGATGCGTTCAATTCAGACTTGTTCGTGGCAAAAAGAATGCCCGAGTCAAACGTCACTTTCACGGCATCGAAACCGTTGGAGTCTGTCACCTCCTCTACCTGAGCGTTCTCCACCTGCTCAGCCTCTGCCTTAACCTTGTCCATCTGGCGACCTATGATGGCTCCCGTACCGGCGCCGACAGCGGCACCCACAGCGGCACCCACAGCAGTGTTGCCGGCAAGTTTTCCTACGATAGCGCCTAAAGCAGCACCTCCGGCCGTACCGATTACAGCACCTTTTTGGGTGTTATTGCAACTCACAAAAACAATGCACGCACAAAGAAGCAGTGCAGATACCTTTAGTTTCCTCATCACTATATAATTTAAGTTCGACATAAATATACAATTCAAAGTCCACCCCGACCTCTGCGAAGCACGCTCACACACTCGTTGCCGACTCAAGTTGCCAACGTGCAAAGGTAATCTATTTATTCAAAACCTGTTTCTTTCCCAAGTTTTTTTTGTACTTTTGCAATCAAAAATTATTAAATACATTGTTTGATATGGCTAAAGAATTAAGGGATTTAACAAAAAGGGCAGACAACTATAGCCAATGGTATAATGACTTGGTGGTAAAGGCCGACCTTGCCGAGCAATCATCCGTAAGGGGCTGCATGGTCATCAAGCCGTATGGATATGCCATTTGGGAGAAAATGCAACACCAACTCGACAGCATGTTCAAGCAGACCGGTGTACAGAACGCTTATTTCCCACTGCTGATTCCTAAGTCGTTCCTGTCCAAAGAGGCAGAACATGTAGAAGGATTCGCCAAGGAATGCGCTGTGGTTACCCACTATCGCCTGCGCGCCTCAGCAGACAAGGGGGGCGTTGAAGTTGACCCAAGCGCACGCCTCGAAGAAGAACTGATTATACGCCCCACATCAGAAACCATCATCTGGAACACATACAAGAACTGGATTCACTCTTGGCGCGACCTTCCTTTATTGTGTAACCAATGGTGCAATGTGATGAGATGGGAGATGCGCACGCGACCGTTTTTGCGCACGAGCGAATTCCTATGGCAGGAAGGCCACACGGCCCATGCCACAAGGGAAGAGGCTGAGGAAGAAGCCAAAAGAATGCTTGGCGTGTACGTCGATTTCGTGGAACAATGGATGGCCGTGCCTGTGATACAAGGCGTGAAGAGTCAGACCGAGCGTTTCGCCGGTGCCCTCGACACTTACACCATTGAGGCCATGATGCAAGACGGAAAAGCCTTGCAAAGCGGTACGAGCCATTTCTTGGGACAAAACTTCGCAAAAGCTTTCGACGTGACGTTCCTCAACAAAGACAACAAGCCCGAGTATGTATGGGCCACATCATGGGGAGTGTCCACACGTCTCATTGGCGCACTCATCATGACACATTCTGACGACAATGGCCTGGTGCTTCCCCCAAAACTTGCGCCTTTACAGGTAGTAATCATTCCCATAACCAAGGGAACCGAACAGCTTAATGCCATTACTGAAAAAATAGCCCCGGTGATTGAGACATTGAGGAGCCGCGGAATCAGCGTCAAGTATGATGATGCCGACAACAAAAGGCCCGGATTTAAGTTCGCCGAATATGAGTTGAAAGGTGTTCCGGTACGCCTGGCCATAGGAGCACGCGACATTGAGCAAGGCACCATAGAGATAATGCGCCGTGATACACTTGAGAAAGAGACCGTTCCATTTGATGGCATTTCCGAACGCATAGTCTCTTTGCTCGATGACATTCAGAAAAACATTTTCGACAAGGCTCGCAAATTTCGTGATTCACATGTCTATGAATGCGATAACTACGACGACTTTAAGGAACGGATAAAGGATGGCGGCTTCTTTTTGTGCCACTGGGACGGCACGCCTGAGACAGAGGCGAAAATAAAGGAAGACACGCAAGCCACCATTCGCTGTGTGCCATTTTCCTATGAACAGACGCCCGGAACCGACATGGTCAGTGGCAAGCCCGCCACTTGCAGAGTAATCATTGCGAGAAGTTATTAATGCGAATCAGGCGTTGGCCAACTGATTAAAAATACCGATACACATCACAGATATACACATACAAGCCAATTGGCTTTAACCCAAATCGGTCGTTAGGCTTCAGACTGATTTTGCGGTCATGCCGTGTAGATTGGCTTCCGTCCTCACCGAAAGCGTAGCGGGCTACGCCGAGGCGAGACGGGAG
>CAZKMT010000026.1:0-28558 GCA_964554115.1 uncultured Prevotella sp. | reverse complement strand
CCTTCAGGACACCCTTGCCTTGGGCTATACACTTCCCGCTATCAGGCGTGTTACGGACTTGCACCGGTTAGAAAATGTTCGTGCTGGGCGAACACAAAAGGAGCTATGCCAATTATGACACAGCTCCTCATAAAATCAAGGAAATCTTTTTTATTCTCCTTTTTCCATCTTTTCTTTCAACTGAGCCAACACATCAATGTCACCAAGAGTGGTTGCGGCAGGCTGGTTGTCTATCTTTGCAGCTGTTTCCTTCTTGGCACGAGTCTTCTTAACAGCACGTTTCTCATCACGTTGAACGTCCTCGAATGTGCGGCTGTGCGAAAGGATAATGCGCTTGCTATCTTTGTTGAATTCAATGACCTTGAAAGGCAGTACCTCGCCTAATGCAGCCTGTGTGCCGTCTTCTTTCACAAGATGCTTTGGAGTGGCAAAGCCCTCAACACCTTTTTCCAAAGAAACCACAGCACCCTTTTCCAACAGTTCGGTTATTTTGCCCTGATGGATGCTACCCACTGTATAGACAGTCTCGAAAACATCCCATGGATTCTCTTCGAGCTGCTTGTGTCCCAGACTCAGGCGACGGTTCTCTTTGTCTATTTCCAGAACAAGCACATCAATGTCTGCTCCTACTTGCGTAAACTCAGACGGGTGCTTTACTTTCTTTGTCCACGAAAGGTCGCTAATGTGAATCAAGCCGTCAACACCTTCTTCAAGCTCTACAAACACACCAAAGTTAGTGAAGTTGCGCACTTTTGCCGTATGCTTGCTGCCAATGGGGTATTTGACTTCGATGGTCTCCCATGGATCTTCTTTCAATTGCTTTATGCCAAGGCTCATTTTCCTGTCATTGCGATCGAGAGTCAATATTACCGCTTCCACCTCATCGCCCACCTTAAGGAACTCTTGGGCAGAGCGCAAGTGCTGACTCCACGACATCTCCGATACATGGATGAGACCTTCGACACCAGGTTGGATTTCCACGAATGCACCATAGTCGGCGATTACAACAACCTTGCCTTTAACATGGTCGCCAACTTTCAAGTCTTGATCGAGGGCATCCCATGGATGTGGCGTCAGTTGTTTGAGACCAAGGGCAATGCGTTTCTTCTCATCGTCGAAGTCAAGTATTACCACATTTATTTTCTCATCGAGCTCAACCACCTTGTGAGGATCATCCACACGTCCCCACGACAAATCCGTAATATGGATGAGTCCATCTACGCCGCCAAGGTCAACAAAGACACCGTATGTGGTGATGTTTTTGACGGTTCCTTCAAGAATCTGTCCTTTTTCGAGCTTGGATATGATTTCTTTTTTCTGTGCCTCCAGTTCTGCTTCAATGAGAGCCTTATGCGAAACAACCACATTGCGGAACTCTTGGTTAATCTTCACGACCTTAAATTCCATCGTCTTTCCAACGAACTGGTCGTAATCGCGTATGGGGTGAACGTCAATCTGACTGCCCGGCAAAAAGGCTTCGATGCCAAAGACATCGACAATCATACCACCTTTCGTGCGGCACTTGATGTAGCCTTGGATTACCTCTTGGTTGTCAAGGGCGGCATTGATGTGTTCCCAGCTCTTGCTGAGGCGAGCTTTCTTGTGCGAGAGAATAAGCTGGCCTTTCTTGTCTTCCTGGTTCTCCACGTAGACTTCCACCGTGTCTCCTACCTTCAAGTCAGGATTGTAGCGGAATTCACTTGCCGCAATGATTCCATCGCTCTTGTAGCCGATGTTGACGACAACTTCTTTCTTGTCGATAGAAATCACCGTACCCTCTACAACTTGATGCTCGCTTACTTTGTTCAGCGTTTCGTTGTAAGCCTTGTCAAGTTCTTCCCTGCTGACATCAGCATTTGTGCCTTTCTCGAATTCTTCCCAGTTGAAGTCATCCAAAGGCTTGACGTTTTCTGTAAGTTCTGACATAATTTAATTAAATGATGACTAATAAAGTTAGACTTTATGTGAATTATTTTAAATCGGTTGCAAAGGTAATCTTTTTTGTCCTTTGCCGTGTATTTGTTCAGAGGCAATGATTGGTGTTTTCATGTTTTTTAACTTCATTGATTGCCACTTTGCCACAATTTGAATGGTGGGCCTCAAATAAATCTCCATTCTCATTTGCTTTTGCCTTTTAATAATCGACATACAAAAAACAGGCCATATCGCAAACCAATACAGCCTGTTTTCGCATATCGAAACGGCAACCGGAACCAAGGAAAAGTAAGAGCTTAAAAGTTGTTTGCTCCAAATCGACTGCCAATTAACAACCGAGTATCTCGGTCAAGACAGATTGCAACGGATAATGCGCATTGCCAAATAGCCTCCAAATACCTGCATCATGATGCCGGGCCAGCCAATGCGGATATCCTGCAAAGCCGCCATGACGGAGTGAGTCATGCCCCATTCCGCCACTGTGCCCACTGCCTGGTAGGCCACCACGGCAGCGGCGACAGCCCACAAGGCCACCTTCCCTGCCTTGCGGGCAAAGAAAGAAGCAGCCGCAGCAAGCAGCACCGACTTAGTGAGTATGATGGGTAACATTTCGACAGGCGGCATACCGAACATAATGTTGTTGGCCAACGGTGACAACACAGCCGTAAACATGCCTGCGACAATGCCAAACTTATAGGCAGCCACAAGCGTGAAAAAATAAACAGGCAGCCACGTCAAACCGCCGCCGGGCACGAGGTGACACAGTTGCGGCAGTACGATATTGCACGCAACAAAGACCGCAGACCATGCATAAGTCCGCGCATCGCTGTATGAAAGCGACCGGATTACTGTTGTATTTGCTGTATTCATTGCTGTTGTTTTTGATTTTTTATGAACTTCTCTATCAATGCAAACGCCTCGTCAGGACTGTCCGTGGCCGACGTAAGCTGCTCTACCGGACAGATGCCCGTGCCTGTACAGTTGACGATGTTGGAAACTTCCGCATCAAAATCGACCTCAACGCCCCCACGCCGCAACACGCCTAGCGCACCACTGCTGATTATGCGCGCATAAATCCGGGCCACGTTGCCACGGACGAATAGAAACGCCGCCCCACGCCCCACTACCCGATCTGCCACCTCCGCATCACGCAGGAAAGACGGATTGGATGCGGACAACTCAAAAAGGTCAGCCACACCACGGCGATGAAACATGCGTATCTCACCCGCAGCCGAGCGCACCACACCACGACAATCCTCACCATCGAGATATTCCCTAAGCCTCTTCATGCTGCTTTAGCTCCTCAACAAACTTGTCAATACGTTGCATTTCCCTCGGTATGTTTATACGCTGGGGACAGTTTTCATTGCACTGCGCGCAACCTATGCAATGGGATGCTTGCCGCAGGCGTGGCACGGAGCGGTCATAGCCTATAAGAAACGCACGGCGCGCCTTTCGGTATTTGGCGTCTATCCTTTCCACGTTGGGAATATTGCCGTCGGCAATGCACTTGTTGTAGTGCGATAGCACGCCAGGAATGTCGATGCCATAGGGACATGGCATACAATAATTGCATTCGTTGCACGGTATCGTCTTCAAGTTATATATATCACCGGCAATCTCCATCAGGAATGCGTTTTCCTCTTCCGTAAGCGGCTTAAACGGGGTGGTAGTGAGCAGGTTGTCTTTAAGATGCTCCATGTATGTCATCCCACTGAGCACCGTAAGCACCCCCTCATGCGTGCCGGCGAAGCGTAATGCCCAACTGGCCACACTCCTTTCCGGTTCGCGTTCCTTCATCTTAGCCACGACAAAGTCGGGCACATTCACCAGTCGGCCACCAAGCAACGGTTCCATGATGACCGCAGGAATATTCCTCTTAACCAGCTCTCCGTAAAGATACACAGCGTCAGTATTGCGAGGGTTTATCTCGTCAGCATAGTTCCAGTCGAGATAGTTGAGTTCTATCTGCACGAAATCCCAGTGATAACGCCCCTCGTCGTGCCACTTCAGCAACATGTCGTATATTCTTACATCACCATGATAAGAAAAGCCGAGGTTACGTATGCGTCCCCTACCCTTTTGTTCCACGAGCCAGTCCAAAATGCCGTTGTCCATATAGCGGCTGTTGAATGTCGCCAACGCATCCCCGCCCGTGCCGATGCTATGCAACAGCAAATAGTCAACATAATCCACCTGCAACTCCTTGAGTGAATTCTCAAACATCCGTTGCGATGCCTCACGCGACCGTGTGTCGGACGAGAAGTTAGACATTTTGGTCGCAATGAAATATTCCGACCGCTTGTGGCGGCTAAGGGCGATGCCTGTAGCATGTTCAGACCTGCCCTGGCAATAGCCAGGCGATGTGTCAAAATAGTTCACCCCATGCTCTATGGCATAGTCCACCTCGCGGTTTACCAGGTCTTGGTCTATGTCAGTTGACTGTTCACGCGCCGAACCGCTGCCCACCACTGGCAGCCTCATCATGCCATAGCCCAACAATGACACCTTGTCGCCCGTATTGTGGTTGGTGCGGTAAGTCATCTTGCCCTTTTGGGGTTCTTGCGGCAAGTTCGAAGAACCATTTTTGTTGCCCACGCAAGCGGCAAGCAGAGGCGATGCCGCCAATGCCCCACCCCCCAAGGCCTTTATGAAGGAGCGTCTGCTTATATTCTTTCCCATATATCTGCTTGTGTCTATAGTTATATTTCTCTATGTTGCTCGTGTCCCTCCACATAGATGGCCGAGAACGGCCGCGCCGGACACAGGTTCTCACACGCTCCGCAACCTATGCAGCGTGCTTCGTTGACGGCAGGAATCTTCAATGCGCCTCGGTCTTTCGGGTCGGAGCTTACCATGGTTATGGCACCCGTAGGGCAGTGGCGGGCACAGTTGTCACACTTAACCCCGTCAGTAAGCGGCACACAGTTCTTCTTGACCCACACGGCATGGCCTATCTGAATGGATGATTTCTCCTCACGTGTTATCGGTTGTATGGCTCCCGTAGGACACACCGTGCTACAGCGCGTACATTCCGGGCGACAGTAGCCTCGTTCATACGACATGGTAGGCTGCATCAGAGACAGCAATCCCGAAGAGGGACGCAACACTCCGTTGGGGCACTGCGACACACACAGCTGACAGGCGGTACATCGTCGCGTCATATTCTGTGCGGAAATTGAGCCGGGAGGCGTAAGCGGAGTGGCGCGTTCGAAAGCCACCTTGTCTTCTATCACGGCCAAGCCACCATCCACCTTTTTCTTATCTTGCCCAATGGCAGCAGCTGAAGTGGCCGCGGCAGCCACAAACAAAAACGAACGCCGCGACGCATCCACGGTCTTGCGGCCTGCGGGCGCTTGCCCGGCAGCCACATTGCCGGTGGTGGTCAGCTTACGCGCCGTGTATGCTATGGCGTGCTCACGGCATTTGTCTATGCAATTGCCGCAAACCACGCAGCGTGAATAGTCTATCCGATGGTTCTTTATGTCTATGCACGAGGCCTTGCAATTGCGCGAGCACAGATTGCACGACACACATTTGTCGACATCAATGCGTACCTTAAAACAAGAAAAGCGCGCCAGCAAGCTCAGCACCGTGCCCACGGGGCACACCGCATTGCAATATGTGCGCCCGCCCCGCCATGCCAGAAAGCCAACCACGACAAAAATAACAACGACGATTGCGAACGTCGGCAGGCTCTTCACCCACACATCGACAGAATAGAAAGTATAACTGTCAATGCGTTCAGCGATAGACGCCAAAACATTATTGCCAAATCCCCATATCGGACGGAGCAGATTCTCGGCCATGCGCCCATAAGAGCTGTAAGGCTCCAGCAAAGCCACGATTGACCCCACGCCTGCGGCAAAAGCCACTATGAACACGGCAAGAAACGAATAGCGCAACACTTTATTGCCTTTGGTGTAGCGGAAGCGGTTCTTCTTGCCTCGCGAATGCAACCGCGATATGATGTCTTGCATGATACCCAGCGGGCAGACCACCGAACAATAGATGCGGCCAAACACGAGGGTGGCCGCCACCAACAGCACTATCACCCCCACATTGATAGCCAACACCGCCGGCCAAAACTGTATGTCCGCAAGCCACGACAACCACTTGTGGAGCGTGCCTGAGACATCGACAAACATCAAGGTGATGAGAAGAAACACCACCGATGCAAAAACTGTTCTTACTCTTCTTAACATGTATCTGTATCGTTAGTATTTTTGTTTGTGCCACATCCGCCGGCAATGGCCTCATTGTCCCGCCAAGCCAAGCGCACCACGAGTATGCTCGCTTCGTAAAGCAACCAAATGGGGAGAGACACCACCAACAGCGTAAACATGTCTGCCGTGGGAGTCACAATCGCCGATATTATTAGTATAACCACAATGGCGTGCCGCCTGAAACGCTGCATCCATTCGGCCCGCAACATTCCAAAGCGCGCCAACAGCCAGCTTACCACAGGTATCTCAAACACGATGCCAAACACGACGCTCATCATCAGCAAGGTGTCAACGTAAGACCCTATCGTGAGCATGTTGTCCACATCGGGACTTACCTGGTATGTGCCCAAAAAACGAACCGTCAGCGGGAATATCGCCAAAAAGTTTACGGCCACTCCAATCATAAACATCAGATAGGCCGCGCCCACCAATCGCACCGACACACGCCGCTCATTGTCATAGAGAGCGGGAGAGACGAAGCGGAACAGCACATAGAGCAGATATGGCGAAGCGCAAAGCACGCCTACCATCAAGGACACCTTGACGTGAATCATAAACTGCTCCGTAAGCCCCGTGTTAATCAGGTGTAGCTTAAAGTGGGCTGCCCCCAATGCCTTATACACGAAAAAAGACCCGTCTGCCGGAGCCAGCACCACGCTAAACAACGATTCCTTGAAGCAAAATGCCGCAATGGCCGCAATGACAGCAGCCGCAATCATGCGAATCAGACTTCCACGAAGTACTTCGAGATGCTCCCAAAAAGTGAGCTGTTCACCTCCGCCACCCGTTCCGGCCGAGCTTATCCCCTTGTCTGCTGGCATTGCCATAGGTCACGTTCCGGACTGTCCGTCGTTCTTCACGTCGTTCTTAGGCATCTCGTCTGCCACGCCATTGACTCCGTCCCTAAAGCTTTTCACGCCTTTGCCGAGGCCGCGCATCAGTTCGGGTATCTTTTTGCCGCCAAAGAGAAGCAGCACTACCAGCACAATCAGTATTATTTCCGGTGTTCCCAACATGTTATTAATGGTTTGCGTGTAAATATTTGTTTAGATTGATTCTTGATTTAACTCCAAAATGGCGGCTTTGCGCAGTGCGGTTGCCCCTGCCCCGCCAATCCGGCATATCCCATGTTGCAAAGTTATCAATAAAATCTCACACCACCATTATATATAGTCCATAAAAAACTACCATTTTTACATTAGTTATTAAGTCAGTCAACGAAAAATGCCTGTCTCGCATTAAAACCCATAAGAATATCCGCAATCTCCCAAATTGGCAATTCTGATTATATGTCCGGCTTGTCGCGGAAACATTATTTTGTAAATATATTTCGCAATACGCACAGTTTTGCCACCGCGTTTTGAAACAAATTGTAAACACTTGATTTTCAAATAGTTTGCAAGATTTGCCGTTTTGCGTTGTGAAACAGTAGGTTTTAGAGGGCGAAACAGGCCGTTTCGCGACCCGATACGGCCTGTTTCGCAAGGCAATTCGGCAGCAGCCGTTCAGCTCTTCACTTGCCTGTAAACATTCTTTACCGTCATGCGCCCTGCGGATGCCATCATCCGGCTATCATTTCCTCCTGCAGCGAGAGGCTTTTTTTGCGAAACCTGGCAACCATTTTGTGAGGAATGCGGACAACCATCACCCAAAACAATACGGGCAACGCCTCAAACGCGACAGATGTCATCGGTCGAAAAATCCACGCCATAGACAAATACCGGACTGCCACATGCATCGCACCGCAAGACAATAAGGAACCGCCTGACGACAAAATCCCGCAAAATTCCCATACCCGATGACTGAACATCAAGGGGCATGGAAGCCCATCAAGAACTCCATCCCCATAGATGGCTGATAAAAACGCGAGCCGACAGGTTTTCACTATTGTTAACCAATAAAACTCATCGAATATTTCTTCGTTCGAGAAATAATTCATATCTTTGCACATAGAAACAACGCAACAAATACAGGTCGTATCGGTTAGATTGGGATACTCATCAAATTAATCTGAAAACCGAGAAAACTACTTCGTTCGATGGCGGGCCACATGCCCTATCGGGTTAGCAGAAATGTCGGTGGATTACAAAGGCGGAGAGTTCTCAAACCTTATGTTATAGGAGTTTTCATCACATCATCGGTACGACCTTTTCTTTTAACAATAAAAAAACTATCACCATGTTTTCTGGAATCATCGAAGAATGTGCCACTGTTGTGGCCTTAGAGAAAGACCGTGACAATATCGACATCACGCTGAAATGCTCGTTTGCCGATGAGCTGAAGATAGACCAAAGCGTGTCGCATAACGGCGTATGCCTCACAGTAGTGCGCATAAGCGACGGCACGTATACGGTAACGGCAATGAAAGAAACGCTGGAACGCAGCAACCTGGGACTGCTCAAAGCGGGCGACAAGGTCAACGTGGAACGCTCATTGCAGATGAACGCCCGTCTTGACGGACACATCGTGCAAGGGCATGTGGACGAGACGGCACGCTGCACAGGCATGGAAGACGCAGGCGGCAGCACATATTTTACTTTCGAATACAAATTCGACAAAGCCATGGCGCGCAACGGCTACCTGACCGTTGACAAGGGCAGCGTGACAGTAAACGGCGTGTCACTCACCGTGTGCGAGCCTACCATCAACACATTCAAAGTGGCCATAATCCCTTACACATTCGAACACACCAATTTTTGCGACATCAAACCCGGTTCCACAGTAAACATAGAATTCGACATAATAGGGAAATATATCGCCCGTTTACAACAATTAAAATAAAAGTTAAACAAGGGGATTATATCCAAGACTTGCCCACTTATTTCTACTAACAGCCAACAAACATATATCTTTTTTCCCATCAACGATAATAATCGCTATCTTTGCAGAGAAATTACAATAATGAGCATATATGAAAAAAGGTATTATGTTTGTTGTGGCTGTAATGATGTCGACAGGCATCTCAACCGCGCAGACGACAAAGAAATGGACTCTTAAAGAGTGCATCGACTACGCAATAGCCAACAACATAACGCTACAAAAGAGCCGGCTGACAAAGAAGTCTGCCGAAGAAGACTTGAAGCAGTCGAAATCCGAATTGCTGCCGTCACTCAACTTCTCTACCAACCATTCTGTTGGTTACCGCCCATGGACGGATGAGGGCGTAAGCACCGTGACGAACGGAACAGTTTCGTCAAGTGTCAACAAGACTTATTACAACGGCAACTACTCGCTCAGTGCCAGTTGGACAGTGTGGGACGGCAACAAAAACCGCAACAACATAAAAGTGAACCGCCTGGAAACCCAGAAAGCGGAGCTTGACTCTGCCGAGACAGCCAACAGCATACAAGAACAAATAGCGCAGCTGTACGTGCAGATTCTCTATCTCAACGAGGCAATAAACGTAAACAAGCAAAGCTACGAAACAAGCCTCAAAAATGAGGAAAGAGGAAAAGTGATGGTGGAAGTGGGAAAGATGTCGAAAGCAGACTTGGCCCAACTGACCGCCCAGACAGCACAAGACAAGTACAACATAGTAGAGGCTGAAAGCAACCTGGCCACCTACAAGCTCCAGCTAAAGCAATTGCTGGAAATCACAGACGACGATTCTTTCGACGTATTCATCCCGTCTACCACAGACGAAAGCGCGCTTGCCGACATTCCGGCAATGCGCAGTGTCTACGAGGCCGCCTTGGCCATACGGCCTGAAATCGAGAGCGGCAAGCTTGAAATACAAAGCAGCGAGCTTGACATTGCCGTGGCAAAGGCAGGAAAGATGCCTACGGTGAGCCTTACGGGGGGTGTCTCGACAAGCAACACCACGATGAACACCAGCGACTGGGGGAAACAGATAAAGACAAACTTCGACGCGATGGTAGGCGCAACGCTGAGCATACCAATATTCGACAACAGGAGCACAAAGACTTCAATCAACAAAGCCAAACTGCAACGCGAGCAAAGCATACTCGACTTGCAAGACCAGCAGAAGCAACTTTACAGCACGATAGAGGGGTATTGGCTCGACGCAAACACGAACCAGCAGAAGTTCATCGCCGCAAAAGCCAGCGTGGAAAGCGAACAAGCGAGCTACGACCTGCTCAGCGAGCAATTCAACCTTGGCTTGAAAAACATCATCGAACTAATGACCGGCAAGACAAACCTCATGAACGCGCAGCAAGACATGCTGCAAAGCAAGTACATGACAATCCTGAATCAGCAACTCTTGAGATTCTATAAAGGTGAACCATTGAACATATAATAAAAAACGACATGAAAAGAATAAGCAAAGTATGGATCATTGCCGGCGTGGTGATACTCGTCGCCATCGCGGCATGGCTATTGTCCGGGAACAAGAAAGAAAGTCATATCACATTCTCCACGGCAACGGCTGGGGCAGGAAACATACAAAACAGCGTGACGGCAACCGGCACGATAGAGCCAGTGACATCGGTGACGGTGGGAACACAGGTGTCCGGAATAATAAACAAAATATACGTTGACTATAACAGCATCGTGAAGAAAGGTCAGGTGATAGCCGAACTCGACAGAACCAACCTGATAAGCGAGCTGAACACGGCCAAGGCCAATCTCTCGAGCGCACAAAGCACGCTCGACTACCAGACCGCAAACTACAAAAGATACCAGACTCTATATGATAAAGGTCTCGTGAGCGCGGATGAATATGAGAGCGCATACCTCAGCTACATGACAGCGAAAGAGAACGTGGCAACGGCTAAAGAGAATGTGCAGACAGCACAGACCAACTTAGGATACGCCACCATCACGTCGCCAATCGACGGTGTGGTGCTGTCGAAAGAAGTGGAAGAAGGACAGACGGTGGCTTCCAGCTACAGCACGCCGGAACTCTTCGAGATAGCACAGGACCTTACGGACATGCGGGTTGTGGCCGATGTAGACGAAGCTGACATAGGCGATGTGAAAGAAGGCGAAAGGGCAACCTTTACCGTTGACGCATTCCCAAACGATGTATTTGAGGGCATAGTGACCCAAGTGAGACAGGAGGCAACGACAACAAACAATGTGGTGACATACGAAGTGGTAATCAGCGCGCCCAACGCAGACTTGAAATTAAAGCCGGGTCTGACGGCAAACGTCACCATCTATACGGCAGAAAAAGAAGACGTGCTCTGCGTGCCGAGCAAGGCACTGCGCTTCACGCCCACAAAAGAGACCGTAGGCAATATGACCATAACCGACTGCAACGGCAAAAACAAGGTATGGACAATGGACAACAACACGCTTACGGCGCACACGGTTCAGATAGGAGCCTCTGATGGCACCAACACTGAAATATTGAGTGGCATAAAGAGCGGCACTGTCATTGTGACCGGAATTAACGAAGTCTTTGACGAAGAGGTGGAAACCACAGAAGAAGAGCAGTCGCCGTTTGCCCCCGGCCCAAGAAGAAATGATAAGAAGAAATGACAATATGAGCAACAATACAGGCAAAGTTGTTATAGAGCTTCAAGACGTCAAGAGGGAATTCCTTGTGGGCGGTGAAGTTGTCCATGCCTTGCGTGGCGTCTCATTCAAGATTTGCGAGGGTGAGTTTGTCACCATAATGGGCAAGTCTGGCTCGGGAAAGTCAACCCTTCTTAACCAGCTTGGTTGCCTCGATACGCCGTCAAAAGGAGAATACATACTCGATGGCGTGCCCGTGCGGAAGATGTCCAAGTCGCAGCGTGCGGTGCTCCGCAACAGGAAGATAGGTTTCATATTCCAAAACTATAACCTGCTGGCCAAGACAACGAGTGCGGAAAACGTGGAGCTCCCCTTGATGTACAACAATGAAGTCGGTGCCGAAGAAAGGCGGCAGCGAGCCATAACGGCACTCAAGGCCGTCGGCTTGGGAGACCGCCTCTACCACAAATCAAACCAAATGTCGGGCGGACAGATGCAGCGCGTGGCAATAGCGCGAGCCTTGGTCAACAACCCCGCCGTGATATTGGCAGACGAAGCCACGGGAAACCTCGACACACGCACATCGTTTGAAATACTTGTGCTGTTCCAAAAACTGCACGCAGAAGGGCGCACAATAATCTTCGTAACGCACAACCCCGACATTGCCAACTATTCAAGCCGCAACATAATGCTGCGCGACGGACGGGTAATCAGCGATGAGTACAACAAAAACATATTGTCGGCAGCCGAAGGGCTCGCCGCACTGCCAGTAACCACAGACGAATAATCATGAATTATATAAACCTGCTGAAAATAGCATTGAAAGCCATCTCGGCCAACAAGACGCGCTCGTTCCTCACGGCATTGGGCATAATCATCGGCATTGCGTCAGTCATAACAATGCTCGCCGTGGGACAAGGAACCAAGCAAAGCATACAGGCCAACATCGCGGAGATGGGTTCTAACATGATAATGATAAGCCCCGGAGCCGACATGAGAGGTGGCGTGCGGCAGGAAGCCTCTTCCATGGAGACTCTCAAAATGACTGACTTCGAGACGATAAGGGATGAGTGTCATTACATAAAGGCCATAAGCCCTATGGTGTCGAGCAGCGGACAGTTCATCTATGGCAACGAGAACACACCATCGACGATATACGGCGTCAATCAGGATTACCTTGAAATACGCCAAATTACGGTGCAAGATGGCGAAGTGTTCACGGACACAGACATAAAGACAAGTGCCAAAGTGTGCATATTGGGACAGACCGTCGTTGACAATCTGTTTCCTGACGGCAGTGACCCCATCGGCAAGGTAGTACGCTTCAACACCATTCCTTTCAGGGTTATCGGGGTGCTCAAGAAAAAAGGCTACAACTCCATGGGCATGGACCAAGACGACCTCGTGCTCGCCCCATACACATCAGTCATGAAGCGCATTCTCGCCCAGACTTACTTGAACGGCATCCAGTGCTCGGCAATTACTGAGGGCGCCACAGACAAAGCCACGGAAGAGATAAGCAACATCCTGCGCCGCAACCACAAACTCAAGGATGCCACAGAAAATACGGAAGCCGATGATGACGATTTCACCATCCGTTCGCAAGAGGAGCTGGCCACGATGATGAACTCCACGACCGACATGCTTACCGTGTTGCTGGGCTGTGTGGCCGGCATTTCACTAATCGTGGGAGGCATTGGCATCATGAACATAATGTATGTGAGCGTTACGGAGCGCACCCGCGAGATAGGCTTGCGCATGAGCGTTGGTGCCAGGGGCATTGACATACTGAACCAATTCCTCATAGAATCAATACTGCTCAGCGTGACCGGCGGAATAATCGGTGTAATGCTTGGCATCGGGGCTTCATACGCCATAAAGGCTTTTGCCCACTGGCCCATAGCCATACAGATGTGGACAATAGTAATGAGCTTTGCCGTTTGTACGTTCACAGGAGTATTCTTCGGGTGGTATCCGGCAAAGAAAGCGGCCCAATTGGATCCAATTGAGGCACTGAGGTATGAATAACAAGAGAATGACATACATAATACATGCAGCGATATGGACAGTGATGTTCATATCGCCGCTAATGTTTATGAATCATGACGATGACATTATTCCACAGGAATTCTTTTTCTCAAGTGCCGTGCCGCTGTCTTTGTTGATTGCCTTTTACGCAAACTACATTTGGCTTACGCCGAAGTATTACGCGACAGGCAACAAGAAAGCCTATTTTACCATTAACATAATAATGATATTAGTGGTAGGAATAGCGTTGCACTTGTGGATGGAGGGAATCAGAGAACCTTTCAACGAGCGTCCCGACAGGCCTCACAAAGACAATCCCATGCAGGCGTTATTCATCCTGCGCAATATTTTCAACCTTTCTGTCTCGGCCGCCATTGCCACTGCCATACAGTTGGCCACACGTTGGCAAACGTCTGAAAATGCTCGGAGAGAGGCCGAATCCGCCCGCATAACCGCCGAGCTGAATAACCTACGGTCACAAATCAATCCTCACTTTCTGCTAAACACATTAAACAACATTTACGCTCTCACCGAATTCGCCCCGACAAAGGCACAAAAAGCCATTCTCGAACTCAGCAAGCTGCTGCGCCACATACTGTATGACGACCAAGAAAAGTATGTGAACTTGAAAAGCGAAATACAATTCCTGACCAACTACATAAACCTCATGAAGATACGGCTTTCGCCAAACGTCGACGTGCAATTCCGTACCAGTTTGCCTGAGCCATGCAATGTGAAGATTGCCCCACTGATATTCATATCGCTAATCGAGAATGCGTTCAAGCATGGGGTCAGCACCACCAAGCCAAGTTACATACACATAGACATCGAGGCCACAAACGAATTCATATCATGCTGTATCACCAACACCAATTACCCCAAGGACGACATGGACAGAAGTGGCCATGGGATAGGATTGCAACAAGTGAAAAGCAGGCTCGAACTCCTATATCCCGGGAAGTATGAATGGAAAACGTGGAAAGACCCCGAAGAGAAAGAATACTCATCTAAAATTATAATATATGATACTAAAATGTGCAATTATTGACGACGAACCATTGGCCGCTGAACTAATTTCAAGTTACGCAAGGAAAACTCCTTTCTTGAAACTTACCGGAGCGTACAACAGTGCCAGCGCGGCAATACGGGACCTCAGAGAGAACCCGGTGGACTTAATATTCCTCGATATCCAGATGCCGGAACTCAACGGCATAGAGTTCGCGAAGATCTTACCACGCGAGACTCGCATAATATTCGTCACGGCTTTCAACCAATACGCCGTCGAAGGCTATAAGGTAGACGCAGTGGACTACATATTGAAACCAGTAAGCTACGATGATTTCCTCAAAGCCACCAAAAAAGTATTGGACTGGTTCACCATCAAGAGCAGACAGGAAGCTTACAAAGAAGACAGGTTTATCTTTGTAAAGAGCGACTACAAGCTACTGCACGTCGAACTTGACGACATCCTTTACATAGAGGGACTAAAAGATTATGTCCGCATATTCCTGGAGAACGGCAACAAAATTATGTCTCTGATGAACATGAAGAACTTGGAGGACAACCTGCCCAATCCGGAATTTATGCGCACACACCGCTCTTATATAGTCCACATGACAAAAGTCGAGCTGGTAGACCGCTTCAGACTTGTATTTGGAGACACTTACATTCCAATTTCCGACAGCTACAAAGAGGAAGTGCAGTCATACTTAGACAAGCACACACTCATGTAGGCACGTGATTGTGGAATACTTTTGCGTTGTCCACACGCATTGGTAGCGGCCAGTAATGTGATAAAGGAATCAAAGCTCTAAGCCATTCCAGTGGCTTTGTGCACAGGCAATAACGGTGAATCATTACACTTCAAGTGACATTCTCCGTTTCAGTTGGTATGCATTGGTAACACCACGTACTGTTGGCACATATTACCATCCCATCTATAACGGTTAGTGGTAGCTTAATTGTGTCGCAAACACAATCAGGTAGAAACATTTCACGGCGCAAAACGATTTTGCGCTGATTACGGTTTACCTTGCAACTCACCGACACAGAAACGTCTTTACATATATACGCAATTCAGGATAAAAACGTAAAAGCCAATCTCAGAGATATTTCAACAAATGTTTACGGAGCAGAGCACCAATGGGAAAGGATTGGTGGCGTGGTAACATTGCACAAAACTGCATTTACTGTGCAACGACAGTGGCGCGACTTGCAGTTCTGCTTCAAACACGATGCCGCTTAATTCTGATTATTTCTCATACTGCAAAATGTTCTTCTGTGACAAACCAATTGCCAATGGCAGTGCAATTGCGATTTCTCACAATCCAATTACCATTAACTATTATT
The DNA here is from genome assembly GCA_964554115.1 of uncultured Prevotella sp. GTDB lineage: Bacteria > Bacteroidota > Bacteroidia > Bacteroidales > Bacteroidaceae > Prevotella. The sequence goes on along the minus strand of CAZKMT010000026.1, from coordinate 12,599 downwards.
TTGTTCTTTCAAGAAAATCGTGTAACTTTGCATGCCATTGTAACAATTCAGCTCTAAGATAATGAAACAGACTAAGATTGTAGCTTCGGTCAGCGACAGGCGTTGCGACATTGACTTCATAAGGGATTTGTTTGAAGCCGGTATGAACATAGTGCGGATGAACACGGCCCACGCCACCCCTGACGGACTCAGACAAATCATAGCCAACACCCGAAAAGTGTCTCACCACATTGGAATCCTTATAGACACCAAAGGGCCGGAAATCAGGACTACCGATTGCCGGGAGCCTATTGTTTACAAGACGGGGGATGTGGTCAAGTTGTTTGGCCGGCCGGAAATGGAGTCGGAGCATGATATCGTCAACCTTTCATATGTGAATTTTGCCAACGACATACATGTGGGCGACAACATCCTTTTTGACGATGGGGCCATCGGCATGAAAGTGATTGGCATCAATGGTCCCGCCGTCATAGCCCAAGTACGGAATGACGGGGTTCTCGGGGCACACAAGAGTGTCAACGTTCCAGGAGTACACATAGACTTGCCTGCCATCACGGAGAAAGACAAGATGAACATTGAACTGGCCATCGACGAAGACATAGACTTCATTGCACATTCTTTCGTGAGGAGCGCAGCTGACGTGAGAGCTGTACAAGAAATACTTGACAGCCGGGGAAGCGACATCAAGGTAATATCGAAAATCGAAAACCAAGAGGGAGTCGACAACATCGACGAGATTATAGAAGCATCGTATGGTATCATGGTGGCGCGTGGCGACCTCGGAATAGAAGTGCCAATAGAGCGAGTACCAGGGATTCAGCGCCGGATTATACACAAATGCATCCTTGCCAAAAAGCCGGTGATTGTCGCCACCCAAATGCTGCACACCATGATTTCCAATCCACGTCCCACAAGGGCGGAAGTTACCGACATTGCCAATGCCATATATCATTGCACTGACGCCCTCATGCTCAGCGGCGAAACTGCAACAGGCAAATATCCCGTGGAGGCAGTGAAGACAATGGCTACCATAGCCGAGCAGGCTGAAAAAGACAGGATGAGAGAGCACGACATAGAGGTTCCGCTCTCCGAAAACTGTGACGTTACGGAGTTTCTGGCTCGGAATGCCATTGAAGCGACTGAGAGATTAGGCGTGAAAGGCATCATAACAGACAGCAAGACAGGACTCACGGCACGCTGCTTGGCCGCATTCCGCGGTCCCAACCCGGTGTTGGCCATCTGCCACAAAGACAAGGTGCAGCGCTGGTTGGCCATGAGTTATGGCGTGATACCCGTGGCACAGCACGAAAAGATAGGACAAAAGGAGCAATTCCTCGCTGCGTTGCGCATGTTAAGACAGAAAGGCTATTTAGACATGGAGGATAAGATAGCCCATCTCAGCGGCAGTTTCACCGGCGCGGGAGGAACATCGTTCTTGGAAATAAACAGAGTGCGTGACGTGTTTGAGCATTCGGACGAGGCACATACCCCAAACACATAAGTTTCGGATTAGGCCATCATAAGCAAACACGGAGCTGTCATCACGTTGTGTGGAGGCAGCTCCTCTGTTTTTGGCGCATAAATAGAGCGCACAGGAACATGCCGAAAAAATGTGAATATACATGTGATTATTCAACCATTACTCCATTGCAAGCATTGTCACCGGCCACATACACTCGATAACAAAAGGCCATTGAAATACTCCAATTCTCAATTGACTGTTATGTGGAAGCACCCCTGCTTCATTTCGTACTTGACCAAGCATCGCCCATTTTCCCGGAAATCACGCAAGACTTCGCTCAACACCCATTTCAAAGTGTCATTGCGAACCTCCCGGCGCTTTGGCCCATCAGGGTCTTCCACCGTTTTGTAGCGATTGTAGCATATATCGAAAGTTGTACCATATAAGTGGCAACTGTTCTCCGTGGCATTGCCATTCCTGCGGCGCAAATCTTTCACATCGTCTTTTGTGCGCAATACGCTCGTCACAATTATTTTATTCAGTGGAATGCCCTTTATGTAAAGACTGTCAAAATAAGCCCGTCCTATGTCACGCAACAACACAGCCGCTTTCGGCACCAAATATGGAATGCTGCTTCTCAATCTGTCAACATGGTAGTAAGGGTCGCTGCCTATATATACCAAATCATCCATGCGATTTTCCGCCTCGGCACGATTTTGCACCGGCTTCACCCCATTACGTTCCGCCGCGACAAGCTGAACGTCGTTGTTGTCCGGAAAGGCGTTATGAAACGATGGCACACTGTAAATGCGATGTTTCGCCATCCCAACGTTAATGTTGGCAGATTGCCGTGCGACAGTGTCGGGGAGGGATTGCATTCCTGCTCCATCACCGACCGTTCCATTGCGGGCCACATCCCGGCTCTGTTGCAACGGCATCGCCACCGGCTCGGCCACCTCCGGGAAGATGCACCTAACCAAGGCCAACACACCCACAACGACAAAGAAAGACAATATATATTTGTTTTTAGAAATCTTCATGTTTTCGGACTATATTTTGCAAACAATGCAAAGATACTCCAAGTTCGACATTCCGCAAAATAAATCCGGCCTTTTGTGCCATTAACCGGGGAAATGCAGTAACTTTGCAAGAAAGCTGTAAGCACGTCGGGTAAGACAGTTGAAAAGATTGCCCATACACCGCAGACGGCCTCAACGACAACAAACAACAACCATTATGCAGCAACAGAAGATAATAATTTCAGATGACCTGAACCGGTCGCTGACCGAAGCCATGGCCGGCATTCACTACGACCGTCTATTCGTCTTGGCCGACGAGACCACCTGCCAGCTATGCCTGCCTTTAGCCAAAGAGAACGAAGCCATGCGCAAGGCAGAAACCATAGTGATACCGGCTACCGACACTAACAAAACCCTCGATGCCACGGCACACGTGTGGACAGAATTGGGACGACGGGGAGCCACCCGCCATTCACTGTTGGTGAACATTGGCGGCGGCATGGTGACCGACCTCGGAGGCTTTGCCGCCTCAACTTTCAAGCGCGGCATAAGCTATATCAACATCCCCACCACCCTGCTTGCAATGGTCGATGCGTCGGTAGGCGGCAAAACGGGCATAAACTTCAACGGACTGAAAAACGAAATCGGAGTGTTCAACAATGCCAGCTGCGTGATACTCGACACTGAGTTCCTGCGCACAATGGACAGAGAGAACATGCTTTCGGGATACGCCGAAATGCTGAAGCACGGACTCATAAGCGACAAACGCACGTGGGCCGAACTGATTACTTTCGACATCGAGAACCCCGACCTCGCCAAACTGAAACAGATGGTGGCCTCGTCCGTGAAAGTAAAGGAAAACATTGTGGAGGGAGACCCCACGGAAAAAGGACTGCGCAAGGCTCTCAACCTCGGCCACACGGTCGGCCATGCCTTTGAGTCGCTCTCGCTCAGTCGTCATCCCGTACTCCACGGCTATGCGGTAGCCTACGGCCTTGTGTGCGAACTATACCTGAGCGCGCTAAAGACGGGCTTTCCAGCTGACAAGATGAGGCAAACAGTGGCTTTCATCAACGACCATTACGGCAAGATGGAGATAACGTGCAACGATTATTCCGCGCTACTGGAACTGATGACCCACGACAAAAAGAACACGGCAGGCACTATCAACTTCACGCTTCTTGGCGGCATCGGCGACATAAAGATTAACCAAACGGCATCGAAAGACGAGATTTTCGATGCACTCGATTTTTACAGAGAGGGCAACTGACCCACGGGGAAGACGTTTTCGCACGCCCTGCCGCCGACATTATGTGTGGCGACAGGGCGTGTATTGTCATTCGGCTTGTTCGCTCTCGTCACTTTCCTTGCCGTCCGCAGTGGCATGGCCGGCGGGCGTTTTCTCATTGCGGTCATCTATGTTACTGCCATCGGTAGGCTTCATCGCTTCATCAAAGTCCGTTATGCCGTTTGTGATGAGAATGTCATACCACTGCAAAAGCTTCTTGATGTCACTGTTGCGCACACGCCCGCGGTCGAAATCCGGCAGCACCCCGGCGAAATATTCGCGCAACTCATTGCCGCCAGCTTTCCTGTAATCTATGGATGCGACCTTGCCGCCTTCAATATTCTTGATGCTGGTGAGCACCTTGTGCAGAGGCACATCGTCGGTTTCGGTGTACATCGCAATGTCGGCCAGCGATGTCACCTTGTCGGTGGCGAACGCCGGCTGTCTCCTGTGTGTTTCGTCGAGTGCCTCCACAATCAGGCTGTTCTTTGCTCTTGACACAAGTTTGTAAAGCCCCGGTTTACCCGATATGGCTAAGATAGTCTGTAACATGTCTGTTATTTTTCAGTTTATTGATTAATTCATCTATTTGTCGCTCCACATTGTCCGAGCCGCCATTCAATATGGTGTAGTCGGCGCGGCGCACCACCTCTTCCTGCGGCATCTGCCGCGCCATCCATTCGCGCGCTTTCCCGGCACTTATCCCGTCGCGTTCCATCACTCTCCTGAGGCGCACCTCTTCGGGAGCCGCCACCGCCACGACACAATCCACGAGCCTGTCGAATCCTGACTCAAAGATTATGGCACACTCCATCCACTCCGCACCACTCCGCGCGAAGTCGTCCGCCACGGCGGGATGCACGATATTGCTTATTGCCATGGCGTTTTTTTCCGATGCAAGCAGGAAAGCCGCCACACGCGCCTTTTGCAATTGTCCGTCCACATACGTCTCCGGCCCGATGAGTTCCGACAACGCTTTCCTTATGACCGGCGACGTACGCATCAGCCGCTTGGCCGCACTGTCACAGTCATAAACGCTTATTCCGCGCTTGGCCAGCTTGCCGCACACGTAACTTTTTCCGCTGCCGATGCCCCCGGTGATGCCAATCTTCATTCCTCTTCTATCAGATAGTCCACCTGTGTCACCTCCAGCTTCGGCTTGGATATTCCGTTGGGAACGGTCTTCAAGCGTATTGTGCATTTGTCCGACGGACTTTTCCTTATCTCGTTGTAGTCGGCCACCACAGTAAAATCGTCCGGACGCAGGTTGCGGAACTGGCTGACGCCAGTGACAAACCTCACGGTCACTTTCGACGGGAAAGTGCGCAGCACCTTGCCTTCCGGCATGTTTATCCCCTTTATCGGAATGTCGCTGATGCTCTCTTCCGTAAGCACATCGGTGTGGAAAATCACATTTACATTGTCCGGCACCGCCTTCACTCCACGCATTTTCTGCAAGTTGCAGTGCACGGAGAGCGTGTCCCTGAAGTTGGCATAGTCGAGCGGCTCGGTGTAGTATTCCTTTATGCTGTCGAGTTTCTCCTGCGAAGCATAGATGGTCACACTATCCGGGGAATACTCCACGTTGGATATGAAATACAAGTGTTCCGGAATGGCGCGCCCCGTCCACTTCACCGGCACACGCTTGCTCAGCCCGTAGTTGAAGAATATCTCCAGCTGTTCGGGCTTGGAGCTTACTATCTTCGTCGAGGCAGACAGATGGCGGTACATAATCCGCTGCAATTCATTGGCCGATATGGCACTGTAGCCATTGCCCGTGGCGTATGTATTGAAGTTTATTGACAGCGGGCGTATGCCGTCGCCATACATATAGCCGGCGAGCACAAAGCCCTTGTCGCGCAGCGTCACCTTGATCGTGTCCACCTCATCGGAGGTCAGCACCACGTTCTTCGGCACGTTGGTGATGTGCACCGGCATCTCTATTTCTTTCTCGTAGGTCTCGTTGAGAGCCATCATGAGCCAAAAGATGCCTGCCAATGCGAGAAAAAACAAAAAAGTCAGAAACTCCTTGTTGGCAGAGCTTAGCAAGAAGTTCCTGGCCATTTGCTTTATGTTGCGCAGGCTGCCCATTTATTTTGTCATCTGCTGGCTTGCCGAATCCTTGAATATATACCCTTTGTCCACCTTGATTATCACGCCACGCGCAATCTCCACCTCAACGATGTTGTTGGCAAGATCCACTTTCTTCACTGTGCCGTAGATGCCGCCGCCCGTCACCACCGACGAGCCTTCCGTGATGGAGTTCTGGAACTTCTGTATTTCCTTTTGTTTCTTCTGCTGCGGCCTTATCATGAAGAAATACATGATGGCGAACATGGCCACCATCAAGATGAGTAAACTCATGCCGCCACCGCCTTGCGCGGCCTGTGCTGCCAAGATTGTCGTTGTCATAAATCGATTTCGTTATTGTTATTTGTCTGTGTGTCGTTGTTGGATGCGGCCATATCGGCACTGTCCGTTTCTGGCTGTTCCCTGCGCGCCTTAGGCTCGCCGATGGGCTTCAGCAGCCTACCGGTGCGTATCAAGTGGCGCGCTATGGCATCGAGCATACCGTTGATGTAGCCGCCGCTACGCGGCGTGCTGTACAGCTTGGCCATGTCGACGAACTCATTGATGGTCACGCTTATCGGAATGGTAGGGAATGTCATCATCTCGGCAAGGGCAATCTGCATTATCACCACGTCCATGTATGCCAACCGACTGAAGTCCCAGTTGCGTGAAGCCTCGCTCATGTACCGCTGGTACTCGTCGGCGTTCATTATCGTGGCGCGAAACAGCTTACGGGCGTAATCGCGGTCTTCCTCGTTGTCATATTCAGGCAAAAGTTCCTGCTTCGCGCCGTTTTTCTCATCAAACCGCTTGATTGTCTTCAGCACAAACGTGTCCACAATCTCCTTGTCATCGTTCCAATAGAGGCTTTGTTCTTCGAGCAGCGTGTCTATCTCCTCGTTCTCCTGTATCAATGTACGGTATATTTTGCGCCACAATTCGCGGTCGGCGGCGTAAGAATCTTCCGCGTCAGCCATGTATTCCTTGTACATCTGGCTGTCCGTTATCTGCTTGTAAAGTTTCCTGACAAACTCGATGTCGTTGTTCCATGATTTCTTTTGCGCTTCGAGAAACTCGTTTAGAGCCCTGTTCTCTTCAAGCTGCAAGGCAAACCTGTTGTATGCGAACTTCTGCGACGGAGCTTCCGTGCCTTCGCGCCCGGCCCGCGCCTGAGCCACTTCAAGGTAACGTTGGGCTTCCTTGGTAACACTTACAATCAATGCGAGCAGGTAATTGTAAAGGTCGTAAGCCTTGGAAAGACTGAAAAACAGCTCTTTCTCAGCCGTGTCAATGTTCTTGTTACCGTTTTGATAGTACGCATAGGTTAACTGGACTACCTTTACTCTGATTATTTCTCTGTTGATCATAAATTGATTTGTAGCTTCAAACGTCTTTACGATTGCGGCATGCCTTATTCCGCATTGCCCACTGTTCACAACGTGCAAATTTAGATAAAAATCCATTATCGCGCAAGAAAAGTATCGCTTAATTGTGTTTTTTTAAATTAAATCCTCAGATACAGCAGACGGTGCTTCCCGCCTTGCGTGTCTGTCTTGCCGCGAAGACATGAGTATGTGTAAAAAAATTTCGCAGCGCGCACAGCTCCGCAGCCGCTTTCCGGGTCGCATTGCAAGCGTCTGGTTTCCAGGCCATTTGCAAAACAGGCCGTTTCAGGTCGCGAAACGACCCGTTTTGGAGGGCGAAACAGGCCGTTTCATCTTGCAAAACGGGGCATTTTGCAAGTCGAAACGGCTGCCATCACTCGACCCTCGCCGCGTTTGTAAACATTAATTTACGCAATTTACTGCTGCTCCTTGCCGCCGTAGCCGTCCGCCTTAATGGCAGATGCTCCTTTTGCGCCATCCCTCTACCCCGGATTGTTGCATCGCGCGCATCCATTTAACCATTATTTGTGCGCAATGCTTGCTTGGATGAACAAAAATATGTATCTTTGCACCGCTTTTTCAAGCACATCGAACGACTTCGTGTGATGGTGAATTAAGCAAACAAAAGAACAACTTAATTTAGAGTAACACTTTTAGAAAAATGAAAGAGATTCAGATTGAAGGCACAAAGCGTGCCGAGACAGGCAAGAAAGCTACGAAACTGTTGCGCAAGCAGGGTCTTGTGCCGTGCAACGTGTATGGCGAGAAAAAGGGTGAGAACGGGCTTCCGGAGGCGTTGTCGTTTTCCGTTCCAATGAGCGAGCTGCGCAAAATCATCTATACGCCGCACATCTATTTGGTAAACCTCATCATCGACGGGGAGAAACACATTGCCGTAATGAGGGAACTGCAGTTCCACCCCGTGACGGATGCCGTGCTGCACGTTGACTTCTACGAAATCAACGAGACAAAGCCTGTGACAATAGGCATCCCAGTGAAACTGAACGGATTGGCAAAGGGTGTGCGCGACGGTGGCAAGATAAGCCTCTCCATACGCAAAATCGAGGTGCGCGCACCTTATGGGAAAATACCGGAGCATCTTGACATCGATATCACCGACCTGCAATTGGGCAAGAGCATCCGCGTGGGCGACCTCAGCTTTGATGGGCTTGAACTTATTACGCCGCCCAACGTGGTTGTGTGCTCCGTCAAGACCACGCGCGCGTCAAGGTCGGCCGCTGCCGCCGAGGCATCCAAATAGTTAACGGTTCTGATGGACAAGTACTTGATAGTGGGATTGGGCAACGTAGGCGCAGACTACGACATGACCCGCCACAACACCGGATTCATGGTATTGGACGCTTTTGCGAAAGCGTCCAATATTGTTTTTGAAGACCGTCGTTACGGTTTCGTGGCCGAAACGAGCCTGCGCGGCAGGAAGCTCATATTGCTCAAGCCGTCAACGCTCATGAACCTCAGCGGCAACGCCGTGCGCTACTGGCTGGGCAAGGAGAAGATCGACCCGGAACGCCTGCTCGTGGTCGTGGATGACTTGGCGTTGCCGCTGGGCGCACTGCGGCTGAAGCCATCGGGAAGCAACGCCGGCCACAACGGACTGGGCAACATCCAATCAGTGCTCGGCACGGATCGTTACTGCCGCCTGCGCGTGGGCATAGGCAACGACTTCCCCAGAGGTATGCAGGTGGAATGGGTGCTGGGACGCTACAGCGACGATGAACTTGGGCAACTGCGGCCTGCCATCGACAAGGCCTGCGATATGATAAAGAGCTTTGTGCTCGCGGGCGTGGACACCACGATGAACCTGTTCAACAAGAAGAAATGATGGCAAAAGAGGCAAGGATAGACAAGTGGCTGTGGGCGGCACGCATATACAAGACGCGCTCCCTTGCCGCCGATGCCTGCAAGAACGGGCGAGTGACCATCGGCGGGAGCAACGTGAAGCCATCGCACACGGTGAAAGCCGGCGAGACCGTGAGCGTGCGCAAGCCGCCCGTCACGTACTCGTTCAAGATACTGGATCCCATAGAACAGCGCGTGGGAGCCAAACTGCTGCCCCAGATTTACGAGAATGTGACGCCGCCCGAACAGTATGAGTTGCTTGAGATGACGCGCATAAGCGGCTTCGTAAACCGCGCCCGTGGCACGGGTCGCCCCACGAAGAAAGAGCGCCGCTCGCTCGATGCATTCCTGGAACCATCGTATGGCGATGCCGACGTGTGGAACGACTCTGACGAAGAAGATTGATTCGGATAAATACTAACAACTAAAAACATTCAAGATGAAAACATTCGGAAAACTGTTGACGGCCGGAGCTGTGGCACTCGCCGTCGCATCATGCAGCATTGAAGATTCTTATGGCGGTTTCTTTGAACTCAAGATAGACAACAACAACTCGCCTGTCTACGCCAATACGGCAAGCAGCTTCATAGCATTCGGATCTTACGGAACGTGGAGCCTGAACGTTGTCTCGGGCAGCGACTGGTGTACGCCAATGCTCACGCAAGGCTATGGCTACGCCTATTATTCCATACCGGTCTATTATGAAGAGAACACCACCCGCGAACAGCGTTTGGCCTATATACGCATCGAAGACGTGAACAACAGTGACGATGTGTGGACGGAGTTCTCGCTGATTCAATATGCCACACGGGGCGATGGCAGCTTCGGAGGCTCTCCGCTGGCCGCCACCATCACCGGCGACGACGGCTCGTCGATAGTGGTGGAATACGACACGTTGTGCCGACCCTTGTCGCTTGTAATCGAGAAAAACGGCGATGAGCTGCACAACCTCTCCATCTCCTATGACGCCAGTGACTCCACCATTACCGTCAACACAGGCAAGTCGTCGCTCGTGGGAACCTACGAATCGGGATACCAGACCGAGAGCCTCATATCATCGACAGACACTGTGGAATACTACGACCAGACAATGTTGATTGGCACGGGCAGCGCATTCAATGTGGAGTATCGCAAGTCTGGAGGCGAATATTCGGCGCAGGCTTTGCTTTTCACAAACGGCACCATACGCAACGGCGCGCCTGACGGCACACAGCAAGCTGACAGCATACGCTACCTGCACCACTACAGCGACGACAGCGAATACAGAGAGTTCATGGCCATCACCTACAGTTCTGACGACAACCGCTGCCAATCGGTGGATGTCAACCAGCTGATTCTCGGTGTCGAGGAATGCAATCCGTACCAACTCCTCGGACTGTTCCGCGATGCGCGCAACAGCTACATAATATCCGAAGCCACCACCGACACAGGCAACATCACCGTGTCCACGACACTCAATTCCGACGGCAGCGTAAACACCATGACCGTGACAAACAAGGACGGCTCGACCGTAACATATACATTCACCTATTCAACGGAGGCCTGATGATAAACGTCGCAATATTCGTATCGGGCAGCGGAACAAACTGCGAGAACATAATACGCCACTTCGGCGACAGCGCATCGGTGCGCATCGCCCTCGTGCTTAGCAACCGTGCAGACGCCTATGCCCTCGTGCGCGCCACCAACCTCGGCGTGCCGACGACTGTGATGCCAAAGGCTGAATTCAACGACGAGAGCAAGTTACTGGCCGCTATGGAAGCCTACTCGATAGACTTCATCGTCTTGGCCGGCTTCTTACTAATGGTCCCGCCGTTCCTAATCGAACGCTATCCCCGCCGAATCATCAACATACACCCGGCCTTGCTGCCAAGGCATGGCGGCAAGGGCATGTACGGACATCACGTGCATGAGGCAGTGAAAGCCGCCGGCGACACGGAGACGGGCATAACAGTCCACTATGTGAGCAACGTATGCGATGGCGGAGAGATTATTTTCCAGGCAAAGACTGCCGTGAGTCCCGACGACACGCCCGACGACATTGCCGCCTCGGTACACAAGCTCGAGCAGCGGCATTTCCCGGAAGTGATAGCACGGGTAATCGGGGAAAGTTTCCAGAGAGAGTTTTAGACAATCGCCTGAAATTCGCTTTACACTGACAATCAAGTAGGAGGAAAACGGAGCAGTTTTCTTCCTACTTTCATTTTCCGACCTCTCACGCCACCGTCCGGCATACGGAGGTTCCTATTAATGAGGTTGTTTTTCCAGACAAGAACGGCAATATTTATCCCAAATCTAATCCATGCCAATATTTTTGTCTTATTGGTTGATACTCTTTTGACAATGGACTATTGCCTCTCCTTGTTTTACCCTTGTTCCACAAGGTGAAAGTCCTTGTCCGTCATCATTATTGTTACAAAGTGAATGTTGCTTGCTAAATATTGGAGCTTTGATTCAATCCGCATCTTGCAATGCAGGCATCAGCGTAAAATGGATTCGCAAATTGTAACCTTGGAATGTCCTGTCTTTCCATAATGAATGCAAAACATAAGGGATGCTTTGTCTGGAACATTCGCAGAGTATAGGCGTAAAGACTAGCCCTGTTAGTACAATCTGCAGGTACATTCCAAACAATACAGTCTATAAACGGTGTCATTCTCTACCGTTCCGTATCTTGCGCCTGGCAATTCATTGGCTTTGGCAAAATAACATGTCAAGTTTCCCCTTGGCCTGTCATACAGGTTCTTATAAATCTGAAGTGCGCCGCCTTTGTACACAGTTTTTTCGCACTCGCAGAAGAAAGCCTCCCTCTGCTCTTCCGTCAGCTTGGCGATTCCCTTCTCAAATCCCTTGAAGCAATCAGACAATACCATATTATTCAAACTACTTCTTCCTCTTTACAAGTGTTTTTACTACAATCGGCAACAATAGCGTTGCCATCAGAACCAGCAACCAAAAATTTCCGGTCAATGGGTTATAGGCAACAAGAAGTTCCATGATGGAATTTCCATCTGCCAATCCTGCCACAAATTCAAAAGCAATGGTCAGAACGCCCCAGCATATACCTATAAGCCAGCAATCTTTGGAAGTACGGACTTTCGCTATTCCGGGCATCAGCAACCAGGTTATCAGAAAAATGCACACGCTTAGTATGAATCCGCTTACTGGTAATGCCCACTTTTCACCAATCACCCTGACCAATACATATTCCCGCAGTCCTCCATTGAGGATTGCCACCGGGATAAAGCACAGCCAGATTATGATGGATTTCAGAATATTCATACTGAGGTCATTTAAACTTATGTTAGATTCTTAAATGTGTATAAAATGTAAAGCACAGCCTACAAATAGAATTATTTCTTATATTATGGGTGACCAGACTCATACATAAAGAAAATCCTATGTACACTGTGCTCGACAAAGATACGATAAAAAATGAAAATTTGCCCCATCTTTCCGATGCAAAACGTGGTTATGCCTCTCAAAGTTGCCTCATTGAAATGGTAAACGCCATT
>CAZKMT010000025.1:0-29449 GCA_964554115.1 uncultured Prevotella sp. | reverse complement strand
TTAAACTCCGGCTCTGTTGCCCGGCCCGACGCAAGGCTGAAGCGAACCCTAAAAGTATGGCATAGAGCTTTTAGGGTTCGCTTCAGCCTTTATTGGGTAGGATTGAAACCGATTCCGCCTTTCCTCTTCATAATTTTCAATCGTTGCGTTTTGCGTCGGTTTAGGTTTCCGCGCGTTCCTCGTGTGGCATGGGTGGACGGATGCATCCGGTTGGTGCTGTCTCTTGTGCATTCCGTCAAGCCCATTGTGGAGATTGCGCAAATTCCGGATGTTTTGTTAAAAAGCGGAAAAATGAAGAGGAAAATTTGCATTTTCCACGAAATGTCACTACTTTTGCAGCCGCTAAGAAATCTTATGACGGCGGGATGTAGCGCAGTTGGTTAGCGCACGCGTCTGGGGGGCGTGAGGTCGCTGGTTCGAGTCCAGTCATCCCGACACAAAGTAAAAGAGGGTTGGAAACCGAATACCGATGGTTTCCAACCCTCTTTATTTAACCTTTATGTTCGCCGAATGATTCAGTAGCACCGGAAATTCATTGTATGTGAGTTCCAACCGGTGCATAATGAATATCCGCATGTCTGCAAAATGGGAGAATGCCATTGGCAGACATGCGGGCTATTCTGTCAAAACCAGATTATAAAGAAAAGAGTAAAGTGTGTGGTATCTGTATGAACAAGCATATCACATGCTACTCATAAGACTTGCCCGCAATGGGCTACCTCTAAAAATCATTCCCACACCTCGCGTGCTCAAAATGATTTGATGCAAAGATACAACAAAATATTTCAAAAACAATACTTTTGCGTTAAAAAAAATCGCAAATAGAAGAATATTCGCATTAAAAATAATGATTGCGATTTTTATGCAATTTAAATAGACATGATTTCAGTGATGCTCCCGATGTGTTTCAACGCCATTCTCTTTGCGTGTCGCCTTCCTTGCTGCGGAAACTGGCAGTCTTGTAAAGATTTTTCGCAATGCGCACCGCTTTGCCAACGCAATTAGGAGCGCATTGCAAGTGCCTGATTGCCAAGTCGTTTTCATGTGATGCCGTTTTGGGGTGTGAAACGGCCCGTTTGGTAGGGCGAAACAGGCCGTTTCGCAGTCCAAAACGAGCCGTTTCGCAGGGTGAATCGGCAGCCGTTGCCCTGCGCTCCGCTTGTCTGTAAACATTCTTTACCGCCGCCATCGTCAGGCTATGGACACTTTTGGGGAACTTTGATTTGTCGGATAGCGTAAATTTTTTTACTTTTGCACTCAGACAAGCAAAGCGGCAACAAGCCCATAAATATAGCAAGCAAACCATAAAAACAGCCTATGAAAAGAAGATTGTACGAGACTCTTGTCAGCCTGTTGCTCCCCGCGACGGCAGTGCTGACGCTCAGCAGTTTCACCGTGGCCGAGTATGACTCCATCACCGTGGCCGCGCCGTTCCCAATGCCCGCCATCGCGGTCTATCACTTCCCCGCCAACGAGTTCAGCATTGCCGACTATGGCGCCAAGCGGCGGGGCACCGACACCGACGCCAACTGCATAGCGGCCAACACGGCGGCTTTCAGAAAGGCGATGGACGCCTGCAACGCTGCCGGCGGCGGGCGCGTGGTGGTGCCTGACGGCGAATGGCCCAGCGGCCCCATCCACTTCAAGAGCAACTGTGAACTTCACCTCTCCGACAGTGCCACGGTGCGTTTCTCATCGAATCCCGACGATTTCCTGCCGGCCGTGGAGGTCAGCTGGGAGGGGTTGGAGTGCATGAACTACTCGCCCATGGTCTATGCCTACCGTTGCACCAACATAGCCATAACGGGCGGCGGCAAGCTCACTCCCGACATGTCGACATGGACTGCGTGGTTCGGCCGCCCGCAGCCGCACCTCGAGGCCCTGAAACAGATTTACGAGTGGGGCTATCGTGGCACGCCCGTGGCCGAACGGCAGATAGCGGTAGGCGAGAGCCACCTGCGCCCGCACATGATACACCTCAACCAATGCCGCAACATAAGACTCGAAGGGTTCAGGATACGCCAATCGCCTTTCTGGACCATACACCTATACCGTTGCGAGGGAGCCGTGGTGCGGGGGCTCGATGTGTATGCCCATGGCCACAACAATGACGGCATCGACATAGAGATGACGCGCAATGTGCTTGTGGAGGACTGCATCTTCGACCAGGGCGACGACGGCGTGGTGATAAAGTCGGGGCGCAACCACGATGCATGGCGCATAGGACGCCCCACGGAAAACATCGTGGTGCGCAACTGCCGCGTGCGCAACGCCCACGGGCTGCTCGTGGTGGGCAGCGAGATATCGGGCGGCATACGCAATGTGTACATGCACGACTGCGCCATGGACGACAAGGTCATGACGCTCTTCTACATCAAGACCAATCGCCGTCGCGGCGCGTTTGTGGAGAATGTCTACATGGAGCGCGTGAGCGCCAACCGCATGGAGCGCGCTTTTGCCATAGACACCGACGTGCTCTACCAGTGGAAAGACCTTGTGCCGACCTACAAGGACACCGTGACCGCCATCCATGACATCTACATGCGCGACGTGAAGTGCCACGAGGCTGATGGCATCTGCGAGATAAACGGTGACAAAGACTTGCCCGTGCGCAACGTAACGATAGAAAACCTGGAGGTGGACACGGTGCGCAAATACACCATGCGCTCCGCCAATGTGGAAGGACTGCGCACGGAAAACATAACGTGGAAAACGTTCACCGGCGACGAATAGGCCGCACATGAGTCGCCGCCCGAGCCACCGTGTGGTGCGATGGTCGGGCGGCGATGGCCTTTTGCGTGTTTCCGTCACTTGCTTTTCGTGACGGTGTGGATTACCTTTCCCTCCTTGTCGAGCAGGTACATGTTGAGTTTATCCTTGTCGGCGGATATTATGGAGAAGCCCTCCTCGCCCGCGCAGAACACGGTGCCATCCGTGGGCTTGACGTTGCGGGCCAGCGAGCCCGACGTGTTCACCACGTAGTCGATGCTGTCGCCCTCCATCCTTATATGCTGGTAGTTGTGTATGTGGCCGCAGGCATATATCGCCACGTTGCCATACTTGTGGAGAGCGGGCAACAGCTGGCGTTGCATGTCAAGGCGTTCCACCTCGTCCTTGGGTGTCTGGGCATAGATGGGGTGGTGGCCCACTACTATAACCCAGTCTTCCTTGGCATCGCGGAGCGTGGCATCGAGCCATGCCAGTTGGGCGTCGTTGTCCTGCATGGCGGCATCGGGATATTTATCGCTGTCCTCTTGGTATTTGGATATCAGCGGAGTGGTGTCGATGAACACTACGCGCACCGTGGTGCCGTCTTCCTCGGCCACTATCGAGTAATAGTGTCCGGGCATCTCCCAGCGGCGGCTCACGGTGCCATAGTCGAGCACGGCGCGTGTGTTGCCCCGGTATTCGTGGTTTCCCAGTATGGGATGCCATGCGAGCATAAGCTCCGGGTGCGAGTAAATCAGTTCGAAATTGGTCATCCACAGCGGGTCGCTTACCGAGGCCACGCCGTCGAAGTGGTGAATGTCGCCGGCCGCGATTATGAACTCCGGCCCCACGGTCTCGGCCATGCGCCCCATCAGCTCGGCAACGGGCTTTTGCTCATAATAGCCGTTGCGCCCCAAGTCGTTTGCCATGTAGAGCACCACGTCGCCCTTTAATTTCTTCCAGTCGGCGGGCGTCTGCGCGTCCGCTCCAATGATTGTGGCAGCCATGACGGCCACCATCGTGACAAGCCGCAAGGCTTTGTGCCATAGTGTCTCAATCTTTTTCATTGTTACAGTTTTCATTGTTGTTTGTTGTTTGCTTTTGTTTGCCGTTACTTTCGCCCTGAATGGCTGCGCGCCGGCGGCTTTGCGCCCGGCGCGTGCCCGTATGCTATGATGACGGGCAGCCGTTGTCAAGGCAATCAAAGGTTAATCTTGATTCCAGTGTTCACTTTCACCCCGTAATACTCCACCTGCATGGTGCGGTCTTTCTCCCCCTGGTAGTAGCGCAGTGGCTGGTTAAGCAGGTTGTGCGCTTCAGCGAATATGGTGAACGACACCTTCTTTCCCCAGGTGTAGCTCGCGTTCAGGTCGAGGTAGTTCACCTTGTCGTAATAGCGGTCGAGAGCGCGGTCGCCCGTGTTCATCTGGTCGATGAACGCCGACGCGAAGTTGTACGACAGGCGCACGTTGACACCCGCTTTCTCGAAATAGAGAGAGACGTTGGCCGTGTGCTCCGGCGAGCCCGCCATCTTCACGTCGTCGCTCTCTTCAATGCCGAGCCTTTCGTTGTAGTTGCGAGTGGTGCTGTGGGTGTAGGTGTAGTTGCCGTAGAGGCCGAGACACTTCAGCGTGGGCGCTATGAAGCCGAAGTCGCGCTGGTAGCCCACCTCCACGCCGAATATGCGCGCGTCGTAGGCGTTCATGTTCTGCTCCACCTCAAAAAGCTCAGTGTTGCCCGTCAGTCCCAGTTCCTCGCCGGTGTAGTAGCCTATGGTCTCGACGTTTACGTCGCGTATGTCCTTATAGAAGAGGCCGAGGCTCACTATTCCGATGCTCTTGAAGTAGTATTCGGCCGACAGGTCATAGTTGAACGCCGTGGTAGGCTCAATGTTCGGGTCGCCTATCTTGGCCTCTTGGTCGGCGAGGTTGAAGCTCTTGTTGGCTATCAGGGCGGAGTACTTGGGGCGCGACAACGTTTCGGTGAACGATGCCCGCACGTTGAAATCGTTGTTTACCTTATACTTCAGCAATACGCTCGGCAGCACGTTGGTATAGTTGTGCGTGTACGTTCCGGTGGGCTCGAGAGCCTCCATGTCCTGCATCTCGGGCTCGCCGTCATCGTCGTAGACAGGCAGTCCGGCGTCGTCCACCTCCTGTTCTTCCCATGCCCGGTAGTTGTATCCGTTGGTTCTCAGTCGCGTGTGCTCCACGCGCAGGCCTACGGTGGCGTCAACCTTGTTGCCTATCTTCTGGTCGAAGCGCAGGTAGCCGGCGACAATCTGTTCGCGCACGTCGTAGTTTCCGGCCTCCTCCTCGAGCACCTCCTCGCCGAACGACGGGCTGAGGGTCAGGCCTCCGAGGAAATCGTTGCTTATGAACGGCGAGCCTATGGGGTAGAAGCTGCCGGGCATGAAGCCGTCGCGCACCTTGTAGGCCACCTGTGTGCGCCAGTCGCCGAGCAGCTCGTCGCCGTCATACTCGTAGAAACTGATGGTCTTCTCCTTGTCTTTGTTGGTGTATTTTCCGCCGAACTTCAGTTTGTTGCCAAACTTTCCCTTGGCAATGGGCAATTCGAAGTCGAGGCGCGCTTTGTATTCGTTTTCCACGATGTCTTCGTCTTGGTTGGTCAGCTCGTCTATTTCCCATCCCTCGTCGGTTATTGACGGCAGGGCTACGGTGGTGTACGGCTGTCGTCCGCCCACGTCTTGCAGACCGCTTGTCAGGTCAATGTCCTTATATTCTATGGAGACGTAACGCTCATTGGGGCGTTCCTCCGTGGCGCGCGAGTAGCTTGCCGCCCAATCTATCTTCAGGTTGCCTGCGTAGTGCTCGCCGCTGAGGGTGAAGTCCATGGTCTGCTGACGCTCCAGGCGTGCGTTCTTTGTGTTGTTGGCTCCGCCCTTGGTCTCCAACACAAGTTTCTGTTCGCCCGGGTCATCATCGAGGTCGCGGTAACGCACGCGGTAACGGTTCTCCCAGTCGTTGCGCCTGTTGTATATTCCTTTGAGCGAAATCTTGTTGTTCGGGTTGAACTCGTAGTCGAGAGCCAGTGAGTAGCTCTGGCGTTCGCGCGTGACGTAGTACTGCCTTACCTCCATCTCCTTGAGCGTCACGTTGCCGTCATCGACCACATATTCAAATTCCGTGTTGTCAGACCCTCCCGGCGCGTACTGGTAAGAGGCCGAGGCCATGATGCCCAGTTTGTTGCCGAAGAAGCGGTCGCCCCAAGTCGCGCCCAGGTTCCACTGCGGCTTGTCGCTAACCCAGCTGTAGCCCGTGCCGGCCATGAAGTTGAGCACACGCCGGTAGGGCGTGTTCTTGGTCACGAGGTTAACGGAGCCGCCGATGGCGTCGCCGTCCATGTCAGGCGTCACCACCTTGTTCACCTCTATGGTCTGCACCATGTCAGACGGTATGAGGTCTAATTGCACGTTGCGCGTGTCGCCCTCGGCCGATGGCAGACGGTTGCCGTTTATGGTCACAGAGGTGAGGTCGGCGCTCGTGCCGCGCACCTGCCCGAAGCGCGCCTCGCCCTGATCATACTGCACGTTGATGCCGCTTATGCGCTTGAGCGCGTCGCCAATGTTGGAGTCGGGAAACTTGCCCACCTGGTCGGCGGATACTACGTTTGTGACACCCATGCCGCTCTTCTGCATCTGCAAGGCGCGGCGTTGCTCGGAGAAAGCGCCCTCTACCCGCACCTCTTTCAGCTCATAGCCTTCGTCCATCACGAAGTCGTTGATTTGCGACTTTGCGTCGGTGACGGTTATGGTTTTGGTTATCGGGGCATAGCCTACGTAGGAAATCTTCAGGGTGTACGTGCCGGGCTTCAGCACGGGCAGCTTGTAATAGCCGTTGATGTCGGTGGTTACGCCT
Source organism: uncultured Prevotella sp. (assembly GCA_964554115.1). GTDB lineage: Bacteria > Bacteroidota > Bacteroidia > Bacteroidales > Bacteroidaceae > Prevotella. The sequence continues at coordinate 22,862 of CAZKMT010000025.1, read as the reverse complement.
GTGTGCAGGTCTATCACCTGCACCGATGCGCCGGGCAACACGTGCATTTCACTGTCTGTGATGCGCCCACTCACTGAGCCGGCCTCGGTTTCAGCATCTTGAACGGCCCATGCGCCACCGGAGATGGTGGCGGCCATGGCCGTCGCTACCAATAATTTACTTACTTTTTTCATCTTTTTAGCATTGCAATATTACTTAACTTTTCGGTTGCAAAAGTAGCCAAGCGATGCAAACAAACGGTAACGCTGCGGTTAAGCCTGTGCGACAATGGCGTTACAAGGATGTTACCATCGAAGCCATGTCCGCCATGCTCTCCGCGCTCAGGCTCACAAAGCGGAGGATGGCGGCTCACACGCCGTGTGGCTTCAAACCGGCAACGCCTGCGACAACGGACGATTATGGGTTCACATGCCTTTTCGCGGGTGTGTCAGCTTCGATTGAGTGGCCGGGGTTTTTGAATTTTTTCCTTGCCTTTTGGTGCGGCAATAAATAAAATTCCTTATCTTTGCATAAAGTAAGTTGCATCCGGGATGCAGTCCGGGGCCTGTTTTTCGCCCCGCCTGCATAGCCTTTGCAGAGAGAGTGCCCGTGCCATCCGTGCTGCGGCAGACATGTTCCGAAGTGGCGGCATGGCATCGACAGACTTAATTGTGTACTCAAACTATGAAGAGAGTTTTGTTATGGATAGGGGGCATGGTGCTGGCGCCTGTGGCGTTGGCGCTCATCGTGGCAGTGCTGCTCTATGTGCCGTGTGTGCAGAATTGGGCAGTCAAGCATGTGGCACGGTTGGCTTCGGAGTCTGTCGGCATGGATATAAGCGTTGACCGCGTGTCACTCGTGTTCCCGTTCGACCTTGGCGTATATGGTGTCAGGGTGGTGCAACCGGGCAATTCGTTGTCGTTGGCTACCGACACCATTGCCGACATGGGCAGTTTTGTGGTCAACGTGCGTCTGCGACCGCTGCTCAGGCAGCAGGTGGTGGTTGATTGTCTGGAGCTTTCCAACGTGAAAGTGAACACGGTTGACATGGTGGCCATGGCGCGCATCACCGGCAACATAGGCCACCTTAGCGTGCGCAGCCGCAATATCGACCTCGCGACGGGTGTGGTCAACCTCAATGGCGCGCGCATCAGTGATGCCGACATAAGCGTGGAGCTGTGCGACACGGTGGTGCCGCCCGACACAGCTTCCGCTGCGGTGCCGTGGAAGATATGCCTCGACCGCCTCGACATGGAGCGCACGGACGTGGCCGTACACACAGCGGGCGACACCATCAGCGTAAAAGCCCGGTTGGAAAATCTGTCAGTCGACAACGCCATTATAGACCTGCTCCATGGACGCTACACCGTAGGCTCAATCGCTTTGGCCGACGGAACCGTGGACTATGACAACAACATGGTGCCCGCCGCCGGTGGCCTCGATCCCAACCACATCGCATTGAGCGGCGTAAACATACGTATCGACTCCGTGCTCTACTGCGATTCGCTCACACAACTCAGCCTGCGCAACTGCTCGATGAAAGAGCGCAGCGGCCTTGAACTGTCGGCTCTCGAAGGCCCGGTGATGCTCGATTCCATGCGGTTGAGCCTGCCACAGCTTACATTGCGCACGCCCGACAGCGACCTTGCTGTCGAGGCTCACATCGACCTTGACGCCATGGACGATGAAGATCCGGGGCACGTGGAATTGCGTCTGCTCGCCTCGATAGGCAAACAAGACATAATGCGCTTTGCGGGAGACTTGCCGGCTCAGTTTGCCATGGCCTATCCCAACCGGCCACTTACGGTGCGTGGCTTGGTGAACGGCACGGTTCGCGACCTTAACATTGTCGGTTTCGATGTTAACCTGCCCACGGCATTCCGCGTCACGGCTTCCGGAACGGCTGCCAATATCACTGACATGGAGCGGTTGCGCGCCGACATCAAGGTGGCTGTGGAAGCCGACAACATATCGTTTGTTGAGGCTGTCGTCGGCCCGGATGCGGGCTTCACCCTGCCGCGCGGCATAAATATTGACGGTCGTGTGGGTGTTGCCGGTGCGATTTACAGGGCCACGTTGGCCGCCCGTGAGGGTGGGGGGAGCGTGTCGTTCGACGGTATGTTCAACGCATCCACCGAAGCCTACAAGGCCACGCTGGCTGTGGAAGGGCTCGACGCGGCCCATTTCGTGCCGCAAGATTCTGCCATCACGCTCTCCTGCAAGGTTAGTGCCGAGGGACATGGCTTTGATTTCCTGTCGCGCAATTGCCGCCTCGACGTTGCCGCCTCGGTGGACAGCATTGCCTATGGCTCACTCGGCGTGGGCGGCCTGACGCTGGGCGCCTCATTGCGCGACGGCAAGGCACACGTGGGCTTGGGCAGCGGCAATGCGTTGCTCGATGCCGACGTCACTGTCGACGCGCTGTTGAGCCGCAGCCGTGTGCAAACCTCGGTGGTGGCAGACGTGCGCGACATCGATCTCCAACGCCTCAACATATCGGAAAACGAGCTGTCGGCAGGAATGTGCGCGCAGTTCGATTTCGAGACAGACCTGAATCAATCGTATTCCCTCAAAGGCTCCGTGGAAGACATAAGGGTAGATGCGCATCAGCAGTCTTTCCATCCGACAGACCTCAACGTCGATGTGTTCACAAGCCTAGACACCACATGGGCCATGGTGAACAGCGGCAACATGGACTTTCAGATGACGGCCAAGGGCGGCTACGAGAACATCATGGAGCAGGCGGAGCTTCTCATAGCCGAGGCGGAACGTCAGCAGGCAGAGAAAATTATAGACCAAAACAGGCTTACTCGGCTGTTGCCGTACCTGAGCCTGCGCTTTGTCAGCGGCGAGGGCAACCCCTTTGCCAATTTCCTTAAGGCCAAAGGCATCACATTCACCGATATGGCTGTCAACCTGCGCTCGTCGCCGAAAAAGGGCCTTACAGGCAATATGCATCTGTATTCGCTCGTGGCCGACAGCACGCAAATAGACACAGTGCTGTTCCACATGACCCAAGACACCGTGTCGAGGGTGCGCTTCGTGGGCAAGGTGAAGAACGACAAGGATAACCCGCAGCTCGTCTTCACCGCCCTGTTCAACGGATATTACTACGAGACGGAGGCCGGACTGAGCGTAAAACTCTTCGATGCTGCCGACAGTCTGGGCGTACACCTCGGCGCAAGGGCGGAGATGTGCGATAGCGGCATCAACGTGAGGCTCATGCCCGAACGCCCTGTGCTGGGATACATGGGCTTCAATCTGAACAAAGACAATTACATCTTTCTCGGTCGCGACAAGCGTGTGAGGGCTCAAGTTGACTTGATAGCCGACGACAAAACGGGCGTGAAGATATATTCGGAAGGCGGCGATGCCGACGCGCTGCAGGACATTACGATGAGCGTCAACAAGTTTGACCTTGGCCGGATTACCTCGGCTCTGCCCTTTGCCCCGGACGTTGGAGGACTGCTCTACGGCGATTTCCGCGTCATCTTGGACAAAGACGAGAGGCTTACGTTCATGTCGGACCTCTCGATAAACAACCTGTCGTTGGAGCAATCCTACATAGGCAACATTGGCAGTGAGTTCGCTTACCTCATGCGCGACTCCGTGTCGCACTTCGTTGGGATGCGCATCAGCCACAACGACATCGAGGTGGGCGAGCTGCGAGGCCGGTACATCGACTCCGGCGAGGGCAGCATAGACGCCACTTTCAGCATGAACCGACTGCCGCTGGGCTTGGTCAACGGCTTCGTGCCCGACCGGATGTTCTTCCTTACGGGCTATGCCAACGGCAATCTGACCGTGGCCGGTGCGCTCTCGGCTCCGCAGGTGGACGGTGAGCTTACCCTCGATTCGGCCTCGGTAGGCAGTTTCGACTATGGCATGTGGCTGCGCATGGACACCCTTCCGGTGCGCATTGTGGGCAGCAACCTGCTGTTTGAAGACTTCAACCTCTATTCGTTCAATGGCAGTCCGTTGACCGTCAATGGGAACATTGACTTCTCCAATCCCGACCGCATGACGCTCAACATGGACATGCGGGCCAACGAATACCAGCTGATAAACTCTAAGAAGACGCCGCGTTCGGTGGCTTACGGCAAGGCTTTCGTAAACTTCATGGCCAATGTCAGCGGCACGCCGAACCGGCTGCGTATGCGCGGCAGTCTCGGGGTGCTCGGTTCTACCGACCTTACCTACGTCTTGAAAGACTCGCCCCTTAGTGCCGATGACAGGCTTGGGGAGCTGGTGACCTTCACCGACTTCAGCGACACCACCTCAGTGGCGGCGAGCAGTGCACCGCAATTGGGCGGCCTCGACATGGAAATGATGATAAACATCGAGTCGGGGGCGCGAATAATGTGCGCTCTCAACGCCAGCGAAACCAATTACATCAACCTCGAGGGCGGCGGAAGCCTGCGATTCGTCTACAACGACATTGACAACATGCAACTCATCGGACGCTACACCCTCAGCGAGGGCGAAATGAAATACGCGCTGCCCGTAATCCCGCTGAAGACATTCACCATACAGTCGGGAAGCTACATTGAGTTTACCGGCGACATGATGAACCCCAAACTGAACATCGCTGCCACCGAGCAGGTGAAGGCCAACGTGTCGTCGGAGTCGGGCTCAAGCCGCACTGTTCTCTTTGACTGCGGCGTGAAGGTCACCAAGACGCTCCAAGACATGGGACTTGAATTCACTCTCGACGCGCCGGAAGACATGACGGTGAAGAACGAACTCGCGGCCATGAGCGTGGAGCAGCGGGGCAAGGCTGCCGTTACCATGCTCACCACCGGCATGTATTTGGCCGACGGCAACACCAGTGGCTTCTCCATGAACAACGCCCTCAACTCCTTCCTGCAGAGCGAAATAAACAACATCACCAACAGTGCCATGAAGTCCATCGACATGAGCGTGGGCATTGACCAGACATCCGAGGCTTCTGGCAGCACGCGCACAGACTATTCATTCCAGTTTGCGAAGCGTTTCTGGAACAACCGTTTCAGCTTCGTAATAGGCGGAAAGGTGTCGTCGGGCTCCGATGACGTGACTTCCGGCGAAGACGACAATACCTTTATAAATAATGTGTCGCTGGAGTACAGGCTCGACCAGACGTCGATGCGCTATGTGCGCCTGTTCTACAACAAAGATGCCAACGACCTGCTCGAGGGCGATATCACCGAGTATGGGGCGGGCTTCGTGTGGCGGAAGAAGATGGACAGCCTGTGGGAGCTGTTCGATTTCCGGCTGAACAAGCGCAAGAAGAGTGCCGAAGCTGTCAACGATTCAACAGAAGTAAATGGGAAAGACGATTAACATACTGCTCGCGATAGCGGTGGCCGTGGCTCTTGCCGCCTGCTCCACTACCGACAATCTCAGGGAAGACGACGTGCTGTACACGGGCATGAAGAAGACTGTTTATTTGGTGCCCGACTCCGATTCGGGCTTTGATAGCGTCAAGGAAGAGGTGGAGGCAGCCTTGGCGTGCAAGCCCAATGGTGCCTTGCTGGGCAGTCCTTACTATCGCTCGCCGCTGCAACTGAAGCTGGCCGTGTTCAACAAGTACATGCGTTCCAGGTCTAAGTTCGGGCGTTGGCTGCGTTCCAACTTCGGCTCCGCGCCGGTGCTCATGAACCAAGTGTCTCCCGACACGCGCGCCCTCGTGGCCCAGAACCTGCTGCGCTCCTACGGTTACTTCAACGCCGAGGTGAGCTACGAGACCATACAGAAGAAGAATCCCAAGAAGGCAAAGCTGCGCTACACCGTCAATCCGGGGATGGCCTACACGTTGGACACCGTGAAATACATCGGTTTCCATCCCGATGCCGACAGTCTGATACGCGCCTCGATGGCCGAGAGCAACCTGCGCAGCGGCGACCGCTTCACCACCGCCGCCCTCGATGCCGAGCGTAACCGCCTGTCGCTGCTCTTCCGTAACAACGGTTACTATTATTACAGCTCCGGCTACACCGTGTTCATGGCCGACTCGGTGTCTAATCCGGGGCATGTGGAGTTGCACGTGCAGCCTGCCGACGGTATGCCCGACATAGCTACGCGCAAGTGGACACTCGGCCGACTGAGCATGAACCTGCGCCGTTCTGTCACCGAGGAGCTCACCGACTCGTTCATCACTCCCCACCTCTCGATACGTTTTGCCGGCCGGAGCGTGGGCAAGAAGATTCCGATACGCGCCGGGGCGTTGCTGCGCGACATGAAGCTCAGGCCTGGAAAGCTGTTCAGTCAGGACGATTATCTGGAGTCTTCCAACAACATCAACAGTCTCGGCATGTTCAGCCTGGCCAATTTCTCTTTTGTCCCACGCGACACGTCGGCCACTTGCGACACCCTCGACATGACGCTCAACTGCGTGCTCGACAAGCCTTACGATGGCTCGATAGAGGCAAACTACTCACTGAAGAGCAACGACCGCACCGGGCCGGGGCTGGTGTTGGGGCTCTCGAAGCGCAATGCTTTCAGGGGGGCGGAGAAGCTGTCCGTCAACATCAAGGGCTCGTATGAGTGGCAGACGGGGCGCAAGGTCGACGGCAACAGCACCAAAATCAACTCTTATGAGTACGGCGCGGACGTTTCCGTGGAGTACCCGCGTCTCAAAACGCCGTTCAAGCTCTTCCGGCGTCACCGCTTCGCGTCCACGCCCTCCACGCTGTTCTCGTTGTCGGGGAGCGTGCTCAACCGCGCCGACTATTTCAAGATGGTCACCTTCACGGGCGCGGTTACGTACAAGTTCCAGACATCGCCCAACTCTATGCACGAGTTCAGCCCGTTCATGATTGACTATACCATGCTGAGCCGCACCACGTCAACGTTCGACTCCATCATGAATGCCAATCCGGCCATTTACGTGTCCATGCGCGACCAGTTTGTGCCCAAGATAAAATATACGTATAATTACACCAGTCCGGCATCGTATCGCAACCCCATAGCCTGGGAGCTGAGCCTCACCGAGGCCGGCAACATACTTTCGCTCCTTTACAGGGCCGCCGGAAAGAAGTTCGACGAAAAGGAGAAAGACCTCTTCGGAAACCCATTCGCGCAGTTCGTCAAGGTGAACACGTCGTTCCGAAAGACGTGGAGCATCGGCTTCAAGTCGCAGCTCGTGGCCCACGTAGCGGCCGGCATCCTCTACGTTTACGGCAACTCCGAGCGCGCCCCTTACAGCGAGCAGTTCTATGTGGGCGGCGCCAACAGCATCAGGGCATTCACCATCCGCAGTATCGGCCCCGGCCGCTACGTTGCCCCCTCGTCCAATTATTCGTACCTCGACCAGACCGGCGACGTCAAGCTGGAGATGAACCTTGAGTACCGTTTCAACATCTTTGGCAGCCTCTATGGCGCGGTGTTCTTCGACGCGGGCAATATATGGCTCATCGACAAAGACGAGAGCCGCCCCGACGCGGAGTTCCATTTCGACACGTTCTACCGCCAGCTGGCCACGGGCACGGGCGCGGGCATACGCTACGACCTCGACTTCTTCGTGTTGCGCCTCGACCTTGGCGTGGCCATCCACGTGCCTTACGAGACGGGCAAGAGCGGCTATTATAACATACCGAAGTTTTCCGATGGCCTCGGCCTGCACTTTGCCATCGGCTATCCTTTCTGACGCTCTCTGGCAGCGGCATTATGCAGTGAGGCCGCAGGGTGGCACTTAAACGCTCCCTGCGGCCTCTCATATTCCGTTTGTCGCCTTGCTGCGTCCTTACTTGGCCTCTTCCAATATATAGACAAGGGCGTATTCGAATGAAATGCCATCGTCCGTCTCGGAGTAGCCTTCGGTGACGTGCATATTGCTTCCGCTGAAGTCCACCGTCACTTCGCCGGCCAGATAGGCATCGTCGAATGTGTTAGGATTCCACGAATACTGCAACACGCCGTTGTTCGCGTCTTTCCATTTCCATGTGGACACAGCCAGCATGTCATTGGCATAGACCACCATGTACGTGCCCGACTTTGTGAACACCACCTGCGTGGGGGCCGTGTTGTCATCGTAGCCAAGCAGGAAGTCGTCTTCAGTGAAATCCATGCCGTTGTCCTTGAACCATTCAATCAGCATCTCCACCAGCTCGTTACGCGAATTGGCGGTCAGGTCAAACAGGGTGTTGCCGTTCATCCGTGTATAGGCACGCCATTGTGCTATGTCCCATGTGCGGCAAAGTGCGTCGGTCATCGTCCCGGCCGTCATCGTCCCGGCCTTGTTGCCTTTCAGTGTGTACGATGTGCCATCCGTGGTCGTTATCTTCAGCGAGTATGAAGTGCCGTCCTCTTCCGTTACCACGAGCGTGCCGAACCCTTCGAGCGTGTACTCGTTGTCGCCCGTTTGGGTGAATGTGCCGTAGAGTATGTTTGAGTAAATCACGTTGCGCGTCTCGGCGGCTGTCCATGCGCCGTTGTTAAGCATGGAAGTCTTGCCGCTTGTGGCGACCGTCTCGTTGCTTGCGGCAGTCAGTCCCGACGCAGTGCTGCGGGTTTGTATGATATAGTTTCCGCTTGCTGTCAGCTCCACGGAGGTGTATGGGCTGTCGTCGCTGGTGATGGTGTACTTGGCGGCCACCGATTCATATTGCGGCGTGTCAAACGATGGCTGTTCTTCACCCTCATCGTCATTGCTGCAAGCAGCCACAGTGAATGCCGTCAGCATCGCAAAAGCCATGTACATGGCCTTGTGGAGCATGTTCATAAATGTCTCTTTTCTCATGATTTTGTTAGTTTTGATGTTACTGGTTGTATCTATTAATGTGTTTGTCCAAGTGTCTTTTGCGTTCCGCGTGCTCACGTGTGGCGGGCTTCGCATCGCTATGATGTATATTTTAATCTGCTTTTCGCTACAAAAGTACGACTAAGTTTCCTTGTTTTTAATTTTAGTGAGTTAAAAAAGCAAAATGCGGAAAGCCGCGCCCGTAGCCTGTGGTGGAGGCGTGACGGGTTAATTCAGAGGTCGTGCGTCGCGCCTTGCCTGTGGCAGTTCGCGCGTAATGACGTGCATAGCACCTTGGCAGGCTCTGGAAACCTGCGGTTTTTGTAAAGATATTTCCTTGTGCCCTTGGCTCTGCCGCAACCTTTTGCGGGTTTTTGTAAGTATTTGGCTACCAGACGGTTCACAAGAAATGTCGTTTTGTGCTGCAAAACGGCCTGTTTCGCACTCCAAAACAGGCCGTTTCACGACCTGAAACGGGTCGTTTCACAAGGCTGACGGCCCCTCGTGGCTTTGCCGCCGCTCTGTTGTAAGCATTTTTTACCGTCCGCACCCATTGTACCCTGAGGCGTGCGTGGCGACTCCGCATGGCAGCATTGGCGGCCTACGCCGTGCGCGCCTGCGGCTGTCAACCATATTTAGAAACTGTTTTTGAATTTTCACAGGAATTGTATTACAATGGAGCTTCCCGGCTCTTTGTTCATGCTTTGAGCGTCTTTTCGGCCATTTTTAATTGTTATTTTCGATGTTTATCCACTAAACTTACTCAAATAATAACCTGAGATGCCTAGAAAACACATCTCAAATCGTTGAACAAAAAATTCAAACAGTTTCTTATTGCGGCCCGCTGCGGCGTAATCGGCAAAAAATGTGTATCTTTGCAAGTGTCCGTCGCTGCCCGGCGGAAACGACGGGCGTGTCGCAAGACACAGACAGACACTAAAAACAAAACACTCACAACAAGACAACAACAATGAAAACCAAGACTTTGTTCGCGCTCGCGCTGGCCATCGCCGCGGCAGTGACGGCCGATGCGAAAGGAGAAGAACGAGTGTGGCCCGACGGCACGGCCATGGACGAGTGGTTCGGCGACACCGCAAAGGTGGACATAAGCACGCTGGGCAAACAGTATGTAATCACGGACTACGGCGTGAAAAACGATTCCGCTGTGCTACAGACCGAGGCCATACAGGCCGTAATCGATGAGGCCGCAGACAGCGGCGGCGGAGTAATCGTGGTGCCGAGCGGCACGTTTCTCACCGGCTCGCTGTTCTTCCGCCCCGGCACCCACCTGCACGTGACAGAGGGCGGGCGCCTCAAGGGCAGCGACGCCATCACCAATTACAAGATTGTGAAGACGCGCCTCGAGGGTCAGACGCTCGACTATTTCGCCGCGCTGATAAACGCCGACGGGCTCGATGGCTTCACCATCAGCGGCTCGGGAACCATCGACGGCAATGGCCTCCGCTTCTATGACGAGTTCTGGCTGCGCCGCAAGGTGTTCCCCAAATGCACCAACCTTGAGGCGTTGCGTCCGAGGCTGGTTTACATCTCCCACTCGAAAAACGTCACTGTGCAAGACGTGCGTCTCGTTTACAGCGGCTTCTGGACAAACCACCTTTACCGCTGCTCGCGCGTGCGATACCTCGACTGCTACATCTATGCGCCCACATTGAGCTACCCCAAGGGGCCGAGCACCGATGCCATCGACCTTGACGCCTGCACCGACGTGCTCGTTCGCGGCTGCTACATCAACGTCAACGACGACGCCGTGTGCCTCAAGGGCGGCAAGGGCACGTTTGTTGACAAGGACTCCACCAACGGCCCGTGCCGCAACATCCTCATAGAGGAGTGCAGCTATGGTGTGGCCGGAGCCGGCGTTACGTTCGGCAGTGAGGCATGGGACTGCTCAAACGTCATACTGCGCAACTGCACTTTCAACAAGACGGGCAACCTGGTGCTCTTCAAGATGCGCCCCGACACGCCGCAGAAATACCGCAACGTGCTTGTGGAAAATGTGCGCGGGGTGGTCGGGAACGGCATCCGCGTGTCGCCATGGACGCAATTCCACAACCCGCAGGAGCGTCCCGACAAGCCGCGCTCCGGGGTGGGCAACGTCACCCTGCGCAATGTCAACGTGGTGTGCACGAAGCGTTTCTACGATGTCCGGCCATCTGACGACTACGACCTTGAGGGCTTCACTTTCGACAACGTGGAGGCTCAGTCGCCCGATGACATATTCTTGACCGACTACATAAAGGACTGCAAGGTGAACCAAGTGACCATCAACGGCTTAAGGCGCGATTGAGCCGCGCCCGGAATGTGCGGACGAAAACACCCTAACCATTTATACCTGCAATGAAAAAGATATTGTGTGCATTGGCAATCGTGCTGGCAGGCACGCTGTCCGCCTTTGGGCAGGACAAGCCCAAGGTATCGATACTCGGCGACTCGTACTCCACCTTCGAGGGATGGCTCACGCCTGATACCAACGCCGTGTGGTATTCGGCCAAGCCCGACACGCGGCGCACCGACGTGAAGAGCGTGGAGCAAACATGGTGGCACATCGTGATGGAGCGCATGGGTTGGCAGCTGGAACTGAACAACTCCTACTCCGGCTCCACAATCTGCAACACCGGCTACCGTGGCGAGGACTACACCCACGAGTCGTTCGTCACGCGACTGGAGCAGTTGGGCTCGCCGACGGTAATCCTTGTCTTCGGCGGCACCAACGACTCGTGGGCGGGTTCGCCCGTCGGTGACTTCAAGTATGATGATATCACCAAGGCCGACCTCTACTCGTTCAGACCCGCCGTGGCCTACATGCTGGCAAAGCTCAAGGAACTGTATCCCGAAGTCTCGGTTTACTTCATATCCAACAATGGGCTGAAAGATGAAATCACGGAGTCTGTTCGCACCATCTGCGACCACTATGGCGTGCCCGTAATCCAGTTGGAGGACATCGACAAGAAGAACAGTCATCCCAGCGTGAGCGGCATGAAGCAGATAGCCGACCAAGTGTGCGCCGCCATAAGCGGTGACTGACAGACCTGCGGCGTGGCGCACAGGCGGGCGCGGTGCTCGTATTTTGTCCACAGACGGGCAAAATACGAGCACCAATTGTTTGTGGTGTCGCTTTTTTTTACTAATTTTGCGGAAACGATGGAGGGCGGCTCGTACAAACGGCGAGTCCCTGACGCCTCTGACGACCGCACAACGACATGAACAGCACCGCACGCAGACTGCTTATCGCCATGCTCGCACTGGCATGTGTCGCGCAGACTCACGCCGGCGACGGCCACGAATGGGAGACCTACCTCAACGACATTGCCTTGCTTGAAGACGGGCAGGGTGCCTCGTGGGAGCATAACTACGACATGCTGTGCGACATGGAGGCCAACCCGATAAACATTAACGCCGCCACGCGCGATGAGCTGGAGCGGCTGCCGTTCCTCTCCGAGGGGCAGGTGAGCGACATCCTCGAATACGTTTACCGCCACGGGCCGGTGCGCACGATGGGCGAGCTGCAGATGATAGAGAGCCTCGACTACGCTCGCCGCCACCTGCTGCAATGCTTCGCATATGCGGGTGAGCCTGCTGGCGGTGACAGGCCGCGCCTTGCCGACATCATGAAGCGAGGCAAGAGCGAGCTGACGGCCTGTCTCCGTGTGCCGCTCTATGACCGCGAGGGTGACCGCAACGGCTATCTCGGCTATAAGTACAAGCACTGGGTGCGCTACACTTTCAGCGGAGGCGACGCGCTGAAAGTGGGCTTCACCGCATCGCAAGACGCAGGCGAGCCGTTTTTCGCGGGTCGCAACGCCTTGGGCTACGACTTCTATTCGTTCTACGTCAGGCTGAAAGGCATCGGCAGGGTGGAGACCCTCGTGCTTGGCCGCTATACAGTGACGTTCGGCATGGGGCTTGTGGCAAACACGGGCTTCTCGCTCGGAAAGGCGGGAATGCTGGCCAACCTCGGACGCGCACCGGCCGGGATAAGTGCCACGTCGTCGCGCTCCGCGGCTTCCTACCTGCAAGGCATGGCCGCCACCATACGCTTGGGCAGGGGTGTGAGGGCAAGCGTGTTCGCCTCGTGCCGCCCCCACGACGCGACGCTGAACGATGACGGCACCGCGGCTACTATAGTAACCTCGGGATACCACCGCACCATCGCCGAGATGGCCAAGAAAAACAATGTTTACTCCACTGTCGGCGGGCTCAACGTGAGGGCGTTGGCCAACGGCTTCCACGTCGGGGCGACCGCAGTGTACACTCACTACAGCCGCGACCTGAGGCCAAACACCGCCACGCTCTACCGCCGCCACTACGCCACGGGCAATGACTTCGTTAACGTGGGCGTGGACTACGGCTATGCGGGGCACTCCGTTGAAGTCGGGGGCGAGACTGCCGTGAACCGCGACGGGCGCGTGGCCACGGTCAACAGCGTCGGCGTAAGGCTGTCGGAACGCGCGAGCCTGACGGCCCTGCACAGGTTTTATTCGTTCCGCTACACCGCCATCCATGCCAACAGCTTCAGTGAAGGCGGGCGTGTGCAGAACGAACATGGGATATACCTTGGTGCCGAATGGCACCCGGCGGAGAGCCTGAGGATTGCCGCTTATGCCGACTATGCGCACTTTGAGTGGCCCCGTTACAGGGCGTCGCGCCCGTCGGCGGCATCCGACAACATGCTCTCGGCATCTTACTCGGCGCGGCGGTGGACGTTCGACGCGCGCTACCGTCTGCACATAAGGCAGCGCGACAACGCGGCGAAGACGGGGCTTGACACGCGCGCCGAGCACAGGGCACGGGCGGCCATGACGGTAAACGGTGGCGGTGCGTGGAGCTGTCGGACGCAGGCCGACCTCGCGCTGGCCGCCGGCGGGGCTTCGGGACGTGGCTTCATGGTGAGCGAGAGTGCCGACGCGAGGATAGGGTGGCTGCGCCTGAGCCTTTTTGCCGCTTATTTCAACGCCGACAACTACGACAGCCGCCTCTATGCCTATGAGCGCGGGCCGCTGTACAGCTTCTCATATCCCGCGTTCTATGGTCGCGGTATGCGCTGCTCGCTCATGACGCGCGCCGACATCGGTGACCGGCTGACTGTCATTGTGAAGTGTGGCGTGACAGGCTATTTTGACCGCGACACCATAGGCAGCGGTTATCGGAAAATGAACGCCCCATCGATGACGGACATCGACATGCAGGCCGCATGGAGATTCTGACCCGCCTGCGCTGCCGACAACAGTTAATCATTTTCGCACCAATTATTAGAAACTTCGATTTTTTAGTGACAAAACATACGTATGGGCGAACCTTTTCTTAAGACACTTTTCATTGTTTATTTAATCGTCGTACATGTGCCGTTGCATACGTTTCACTCGAATCAAATCTTTTGGTCTGATATACTCACTGAACCCGGAACCGCCGGCTTAGGCTTTTGGACGGTGGCGCGCTTCTGTCCGGACACTTCGGGAGGACTTCCCGTCGGAAAAGGCAAACATTTTCGCTTCGGGAGGCCTGCATGTCGAAAATTTTCCGTAAGTTTGCATGGCAGGCAGGCACACGCGCCTGCGGCCATCGCAACGCCGCGGGCATCGGACCGCCGCGCCGCGCCATCGTGGAACATTAGAACAGCAAGTCAATGAGAGTATTGATAGTAAACACAAGCGAGAGGACCGGCGGAGCGGCCGTGGCCGCCAACCGCCTGATGGAAGCGCTCAACAACAATGGCGTGAAAGCGAAGATGCTCGTGCGCGACAAGGAGACCGACCGCATCACCGTGGCCATGCTGCCGCACCAGGCACTGATGCAGTGGCGATTCTTGTGGGAACGGATGGTGATATTCCTGTGCAGCCGCCTGTCGCGCAAGCACCTCTTCGAGATAGACATAGCCAATGCCGGGGCAGACATAACCGGCCTGCGCGAGTTCAAGGAGGCCGACGTAATCCATTTGAGCTGGATAAATCAAGGGATGCTCTCCATACCGGGCATCCGGAAGATACTGGACAGTGACAAACCCGTGGTGTGGACGCTGCACGATGAGTGGCCCGCAACGGCCGTCTGCCACTATACGCGGGGGTGCGACCGCTTCAAAAGCCACTGCCGGGGATGCCGACTGCTGCCTGGGGGCGGCGTGATTGACCTCGCCGCTCGCGTGTGGAGGCGCAAGAAGCGGGTGTTTACATCGCGCAACGTGCACTTCGTGGCCTGCAGCAGGTGGCTGGAGGGCGAGGCGAAGCAGAGCGCGCTGCTTGCGGGGCAGACCATAACGAGCATTCCCAACCCGATAGATACGCACACTTTCCGCCCTGTTGACGCGGCGGAGGCGCGCTCGAGCGTTGGACTGCCGCCCGACAAGCGCGTAATCCTGTTTGTGTCGCAGCGCGTCACCGACGGGCGCAAGGGCATGGACTATTTCCTGGAGGCCGTAAACATGCTCGCGGCAAGCAGTCCGGAGGTGAGCCGCGACACCGTGGTGGCCATACTCGGCGGCCATGCCGAGGAGGTGGCGGACAAGCTCGCCCTCAAGGCCTATCCCCTGGGTTACGTGTCTGACGAGAAACGCATCGTGAACGTCTACAATTCGGCTGACGTGTTCGTGCTGCCGTCGCTCGAAGACAACCTGCCGAACACCATAATGGAAGCCATGGCGTGCGGAGTGCCGTGCGTGGGCTTCAAGGTTGGCGGCATACCGGAGATGATAGACCATAGGAAAAACGGCTATGTGGCCGCCCTCCGCAGTGCTTCCGATCTGTGCGACGGCCTGCGTTGGGTGCTTTGCGAGGCCGACCGCGATGCGTTGCGGCGCGACGCGCTCCGCAAGGTGGCGACATGCTACTCGCAGAACAGGGTGGCGATGAGGTATATAGAGGTGTATAACCGGGCCATTGCATTCAAACGATACCGATTATGATAAGATTCAGCATAGTGACAGTGACATACAATGCAGGAGCGTGCCTGCGACGGACAACGGACAGCGTGCTGTCGCAGACGTATGCCGGCATAGAACATCTCATAATAGACGGCGGCTCGACAGACGACACGTGCGCCATCGCCGAAAGATACCGGGATGAATCGGCGCGGGCGCACACCGGCCACGTTGTCAAGGTAAGCTCGGAGCCTGACAACGGCATCTATGACGCGATGAACAAGGGACTGCGGCAAGCCGGCGGCGACTACGTGTGCTTTCTCAACGCGGGCGACTCATTGCCCCGCGCCGACACCATCGAGACGATAGTTGTCCGCGCTGGCCTCGCCACTGCAGCCTGCGGTAAGCGGCCTGCGGTGATATACGGCGACACCGACATTGTGGATGCGGAGGGCACTTTCCTGCGTCCGCGCCGTCTGAGGCCTCCGGAGCGTTTGTCGTGGTGCTCGTTCAAGAGCGGCATGGTGGTGTGCCATCAGGCCTTTTACGCCCTGACCGAGATAGCCAAGGCCACGCCTTACGACACGCGATACAGGTATTCTGCCGATGTGGACTGGTGCATCCGCGTGATGAAAAAGGCCGGACAGATGGGCTTGCCGCTGACCAACGTGCATGAGGTGATAGCCAATTATACGGAGGAGGGGCAGACCACCATCCATCACCGCAAGTCGCTTATGGAGCGGTTTGACGTGATGAGGAGGCACTATGGCCTTGCCGTCACCGTGGCGAGGCACCTGTCGTTTGTCGTCAGGCTGCTTAGGGCGCGGCGCGACCTGTCTCCGACATGTGGCGCGCCGCCGCGTTAAAGGCTTTCGAGCATCCGCTTGATTACCACCGAGGCGGAAATTTCGCGGTTTGCGGCTTCGGGTATCACGAGCGAGTTGGCACTTTCAATCACGTCGTCGGTTACGATGAGGCCGCGGCGCACCGGCAAGCAGTGCATAAACTTGCCGTTGTCGGTGACGGCCATGTGCGCGGCATCGATGGTCCAGCTCATGTCCTTGCACAGTATCTTGCCGTAGTCGGCCGGGTTGGTGACCCCGGGGCAGCTCCAGTTCTTGGCATAAACGAAGTCAGCACCCTCGAGAGCCTTCATCTGGTCGTATTCAACGTGTGCGTTGCCGACAAATTGCGGGTCGAGCTCGTAGCCTTTGGGGTGGGTTATCACGAAGTCGACATCGGCGGCGTTCATCCATTGCGCGAACGAATTCGGCACGGCCTGCGGCAGGGCGCGGCAGTGGGGTGCCCACGACAGCACCACTTTCGGGCGGGCTTTGGTCTTGTGTTCCTCGATGGTTATCAAGTCGGCGAAGGCTTGCAGCGGGTGTACCGTGGCCGTCTCCATGGCGAACACCGGTCGGCCGCTGTGCTTTATGAACTGGTTGAGCACCGTTTCGGCATAGTCGTATTCGCGGTCTTGCAGTCCGGCAAAGCTGCGCACGCCAATCATGTCGCAGTAGCTGCCCATCACGGGTATGGCTTCGAGCAGGTGTTCGCTCTTGTCGCCGTCCATGATTACGCCGCGTTCGGTC
Organism: uncultured Prevotella sp.; assembly: GCA_964554115.1. Lineage (GTDB taxonomy): Bacteria > Bacteroidota > Bacteroidia > Bacteroidales > Bacteroidaceae > Prevotella. The sequence continues at coordinate 5,704 of CAZKMT010000025.1, read as the reverse complement.
TCCAGTTTCCATGCCCCGGCGTTTACGTCGAGCACTATCGCGTTCATCCCCATGTTGATGGCGGCTTTCTGTGTGCTCAGCCTTGTGCGCAGGCTGTTGTTGAAGAATATCATCATGAGGGTCTTGTTGCGGCCGAGATGCTGGTATTTGAAGCGGTTGTCCTTTATGTCCCGGGCTTCGGCGAGGGCTTTGCCGAGGTCGCCGATGTCTTCTGCGTTGATGAATGTTCTCATTTGTTTGGGTCTTAAATGGTTTCTTTTGAAGTGTGATGGTGTTGCTGTCACGGCCTTGTCTGTCCGTTGCCGTCGATGAGCCACTTGTAGGTGGTCATCTCTTCAAGCCCCATCGGGCCGCGTGGCCCCAGCTTCTGTGTGCTTATGCCTATCTCCGCGCCGAGGCCGAACTGCGCCCCGTCGGTGAAGCTTGTCGGTGCGTTCACGTAGACGCAGGCCGCGTCGACCCGTGCCCGGAATGCGCCGGCGTTCCGTTCGTCGGCGGTTATGATGCACTCGCTGTGCCCGGAGCCGTAGCGTTCGATGTGGCTGATGGCCTCATCGAGCGATGCCACGGTGCGGATGGCCATCTTGTAGTCCATGAACTCGGTGCCGAAGCTCTCGGCGGTGGCGTGGCAGAGCAGGCCTGCGGGGTAGTGGCCCGACAGCGCGTGGTAGGCATCGGTGTCTGCGTAAAGCGTCACTCCCTTTGCGCCCAGCGGCTCGCAGAGCGCCGGCAGCTCCGTCAGGCGCGACGAGTGGACCAGCAGGCAGTCGAGTGCGTTGCATACGCTCACGCGCCTTGTCTTTGCGTTGCACACTATGCGGCGGCCCATGTCTACATCGGCCGATGCGTCGAAGTATGTGTTCACCACCCCGGCGCCTGTCTCTATCACCGGTATGCGTGCCGTGTTGCGGACGAAGTCAATAAGTTGCCGCCCGCCACGCGGTATGCACAGGTCTACATAGCCTGTGGCCGTGAGCAGTTGCGACGTGGCGTCGCGCGTGGCGGGCAGCAGTTGCACTGCGGACGTGTCGATGCCGTGGCTCTGCAGCACGCTGTGGATGATGGCTATGGCCTCGCGGTTTGAGCGGTCGGCCTCGTGCCCTCCTTTCAGGATGCAGGCGTTGCCGCTCTTGAAGCAGAGCGAAAACACGTCGAACGTCACGTTTGGGCGCGCCTCATATATAACGCCAATGACCCCGAACGGCACGCTGACGCGCCTTATGCGGAGTCCGTTGGGCAGTGTGCGCTCATGGCTTACGCGCCCTGTCGGCGATGGCAACAGGCTTACGTTGCGCATGTCGGCGGCAATGCCGCCCATGCGCTCGGCCGTTAGCATGAGGCGGTCGTAGAGCGGGCCGGCACTGTCCATGCGCGCCAGGTCGTCGGCGTTGGCCTTGATTATTCTGTCCCGGTTGTCCATGATGGCTTCGGCCGTGTCTGTCAGCACCGCGTTGCGCTCGATGTCGGTGAGCAGCGACAGTGAGCGCGCTGCGGCCTTTGCTCTCTTGAATGTGTCTGTGAGGTTCATTGCTTGGTGTGTTTGTGATGTCCTTGCCGTGTGGTAAGGTCTGTGTCTTGTTCTATGCAGAGGTAGTCGTAATGCACGAGAGGCTTCACGTCGTGCGCACCGATGAGGCGGCGCGCATCCGCACTGCCGTAGGCACTGCGCCCCACGGCAATGTGGTGTCCGCTTTCATCGGCAATGGTGATGAGGTCGCCCTCTTCAAAGTCGCCCTCGATGGTTGTTACACCCACCAAGAGCAGGCTTACGGCCCGGTCGCCGCGCAACGCGTTGGCCGCCGCCGCGTTTATGCGGACCACGCCTTTGGCAAAGCTCGCGCTGTGGGCAATCCATTTCTTCATGTTGGAAGCGGCATCGGGATTGGGCGCGAACTCAGTGTGCGGCGTGTCTTCCGGACGCGCCATCAAGTCTGTCAGAATGTTTTCGCGCTTGCCGTTGGCTATGATTACGCGGATGCCCTCGTCGGCCACCTTGCGCGCGATGCTGCATTTGGTGAGCATTCCGCCGCGTCCGAAGCTGCTTTTCACGTCTCTCACATACCGTCCCACATCGCTGTCGGCCTCCACCCGCGTTATCACCGCCGCCTCGGGCGAGCCGGGTTCGCCGTCGTATATGCCATCGATGTTGCTCAGCATTATGAGTATGTCGGCATCCATCATGGCGGCAATGAGCCCCGACAGCTCGTCGTTGTCGGTGAACATAAGCTCCGTCACGCTGATGGTGTCGTTCTCGTTCACTATCGGTATTACTCCGTTGTCGAGCATCACCGCCATGCAGGCGCGCTGGTTAAGGTACTCACGGCGTGTGGCGAAGCTCTCCTTCATGGTCAGCACCTGCCCCACGTGTATGTGATATTCGCGGAACAGGTCGTAATAGAGGTTTATCAGCTTGGCCTGCCCAAGCGCGGAGAACAGCTGCCGCTGCTCCACACTGTCGAGCTTGTGCTCCACCTTGAGCTCGCCTCGGCCACTGGCCACAGCCCCGCTCGACACGAGTATCACCTCGTGGCCGCCGGCTTTCAGCTCCGCCACTTGGTCTACGAGCGCCGACATGCGTGTAATGTCAAGCCGGCCGTCGCTGCGTGTGAGCACGTTGCTGCCCACTTTGATTACTATCCTCATGCCTTGTGACTTTGGTTTGGGCTAAGGGTGTGCGGTTCGGGTGTCACGTTGCCGTTCATGCCTGTCGCGCATCGCCTTTCGCCTTGTTGTCTTTTTCGCGTATTTCCACCCGCCGTATCTTGCCGCTTATGGTCTTCGGGAGCTCGTCGACGAACTCGATTACGCGCGGATATTTGTAAGGTGCGGTCTCGCGTTTGACGTGGTTCTGCAGTTCTTTTATGAGGTTGTCGTCCGCTTTGTCGCGCCATGCCTTGCTCAGCACGATGGTCGCCTTGACTACCATGCCCCGAATCTCGTCCGGCACGCCCGTTATGGCGCACTCCATCACTGCCGGGTGGGTCATCAGCGCGCTCTCTACTTCAAACGGCCCGATGCGGTAGCCGCTGCTCTTTATCACGTCGTCGATGCGCCCCACGAACCAATAGTAGCCGTCTTCGTCGCGCCATGCCTCGTCGCCAGTGTGGTACATGCCATCGTGCCATGTGTTTTTGGTCAGCTCTTCGTCGCGGTAGTATTCTTTGAACAGCCCGATGGGCTTGCCGTTGCCGGTGCGAATCACTATCTCTCCTTTCTCCCCGTCTTCGCATGGAGTGCCGTCGGGCTTTACGAGGTCGATGTCGTATTGCGGGTTGGGCAGCCCCATCGAGCCGGGCTTCGGCTTCGTCCAGGGCATGGTGCCGAGCGTCATGGTGGTCTCGGTCTGTCCGAAGCCCTCCATGAGTTGTATGCCGGTCTGCTTTAAGAACTTGTCGAAGACAGCGGGGTTGAGTGCCTCGCCCGCAGTGGTGCAGTAGCGCAGCGACGACAGGTCGTACTTCGACAGGTCTTCGTGTATCATGAAGCGGTAGACCGTGGGCGGCGCGCAGAACGATGTTATGCGGTATTTCTCTATCTGCCGCAACATCTTTTCGGCGGTGAACTTCTCGTGGTCGAACACGAATACCGCCGCGCCCGCGAACCATTGGCCGTATAGCTTGCCCCACACGGCCTTGCCCCAGCCCGTATCGGCTACCGTAAGGTGGATGCTGTCTTCCGTCAGGTTGTGCCAGAACACACCCGTGGTGAGATGCCCCAAGGCGTAGAGGTAGTCGTGTGCCACCATTTTCGGCTCGCCACTCGTGCCGCTCGTGAAATACATAAGCATTGTGTCGTCGTTGTCGTTCACATGCGACGGGCGCGTGAATGCGGGCGCATCGGGCCACTCTTTGTGCCAGTCGTGGAATCCGTCGGGCACCTTTGGCCCCACGCTCACGAGCGTTTTCACCGATGGACTGTCGGGCAGAGCCTCGCTCACCTGTCGCAACACGTAGTCTTCGCCGACGCAGACAATGGCTTTCACTGTGGCGCGGGTGTTGCGGTACACTATGTCGTGTCTGGTGAGCATGTGTGTTGCGGGTATGGCAACTGCCCCGAGCTTGTGCAGTGCGAGCATCGACAGCCAGAACTCATAGCGTCGCTTCAGTATGAGCATGACCATGTCGCCACGGGCGATGCCCAGCTGCTTGAAATAGGCAGCCGTGCGGTCAGTCTCCTCCTTGAGGTCTCTGAACGTGGACTTGCGGCAGTCGCCCGTCTCGTCAGTCCATATCAAGGCCACCTTGTCGGGCTTCTCTTCCGCCCATGCGTCCATTACGTCGTAGGCGAAGTTGAAGTTTTTGGGGATGATGAAATGCAGATTCTGCGTGTAGTCTTCCTGCGACACAAACGAGGTCTGTGTCAGAAATCTCTCAATCATGTTTGTCTTGTCCTTTCTTGTTAGTGTTGTGCCGGGGCGTAGCCGCCGGCAGTCGTGGCGCGTGGCGTCTATACTATTACTACCAGAAATTTCACCGGCTTGCCATCGAGTGCCCTCATGCAGTGGGGCTGGCTGGCGTCGAAATAGATGCTGTCGCCCTCGTTTAGCGTCATGGTTTTGTCGCCGATGGTTATCTCCATGCGTCCCTCCACGATGTAGTTGAATTCTTGGCCGTCGTGAGAGTTCTTGCTGTACTTGCGGTCGTCAGGCAGCGGGTCTACCTGCGTCATGAAAGGGTTGGCCTTGCGCCCGCGAAAACCGCTGGCCAGGCTCTGGTACTTGTATTCCTTGCGCCGTTCCACGCTGAGACCTTGCCCCTTGCGGGTGAGGAAGTAGCTGCTCATGCGCGGCTCCTCGCCGAAGAGAAGCACGTCGAGGGCTATTCCATACTTGTTGGCTATGCGCGCAAGCCTGTAGACCGATGGGTCGGCGTCGCCGTTCTCTATCTTGAGGTAGTGCTCGAGGGTTATTCCGCACAGGTCGGCCACCTCCTCGGCGGGAATGTCGAGCACTTCGCGCAGTCCTTTCAGCCGTTGGCCTATTTGTTTTATTGCTTCATCCATATAGTGTTGTTGTCCGTTTTGAATCGCACAAAAATAGCAAATAATCGTGACATATTGAAATTTATGGGACTTTTTTTGTTTGTGCGCCCATCAACGGGCTTCCCAAAGGAGAGCGGGCGCGAGCCGGGCGTTGCCATATCCCCGCTTCGCTTTAAACGTTTATGGATGTCCGCAAAAAGCCTGTGCCGTGAATAAGACTGTAAGTCCGCTTTTCCGGCAAGCCCAACTCGCACGCTGCGATTAACTTTTATTACGTTAAAGGCTGTCGCAGGTTGGCTTTTGTATAACCATTTGGCAACCAATGTCTTATGAAATGTGTCGTTTGGACTTGTAAAACAGGCCGTCTTGGCTTGTAAAACGGCCTGTTTCGCACTCTGAAATGATGCGTTTCGCAAGACGGAACGGTACGAAGCGAAAATCGGGTCGCAGCCGGTTGTCATTGGTTGCATATTTGCATGTATAGGCAATGTGCGGACATTCAAAGGCGTTTTGCCTCCTGCCGCGCGGTTGCTTGAAAGTCCGGACGGCATTGTTCATTGGTCTTCGTCAATCGGTTGGGTACGTTGACCGGCTTGGAAAGGCGTGGCTGGTTGCTTGTCTGCGTAGAAATCCTTGGCCAGTCCGCCCTCGCTGGTCTCCTTGTAGAGTGAGGGGATGTCGTGCCCCGTCTGTTTCATCACCTCCACCACCTTGTCGAACGACA
>CAZKMT010000024.1:0-29733 GCA_964554115.1 uncultured Prevotella sp. | reverse complement strand
ATTTGGTTACAGTCGGTTGTCATTAGTTGCATATTTGCATGTATGGGCAATATGCGGATATTCAAAAACTTAATGGCATATTTATGTTTAACAACTTGTCGTTGGGGTGGGAGAGAACTCGGTAAACATGCCGTTAAGACTTTCTTTTCAAGCCATCCTTAGTTTGTCGGCATCATACGAAAATTGGCCCTGCATAGCATTATGCAGAGCCAATCGCATTTCAACATATAAGGAACATTCCCCACAAACCGGTTTAGAATGAATATCCCAATGTAAACAAAAGTTGATGGCGCTTGTTGCTCACGTCCGTGGCACTTACGATGTTCTTGTCTTCATCAGACAAATCAATTGTGTCGAAACTCGAGAATGGATAAAAATCACCGTTGGTCACAGCGTACTGGTAGGCCGCGTCGATGGTAAACTTTTTCAAAGTATATCCCAAGCCGAGCGTTACCCTGTTTGTGGCTTTCCAATTGGTGTAGTCGGTGGCCGAACTATAATAAGTACCCGGTGAATCGATGGTGTAGTTTTTGTAACCATTCTTGTTGTACATTGGCGACACATAATTATAACCAATGCGGACGGCAAGGTCTGAAACGGGCTTAAATTCTGCGCCAAACTTAAATGTACTCACTCCTTTCAACGTATAGTCAGTGTGCCGGTTCATATCACGGTCACTGCTGCTGCTGTCGAAATAGTCGCCATAAAACACATTGTAGCCGCCCGTATTGATACGGGTATCCGTCTTTCCGTAATTGGAGTAGTCATAACAAGCTCCCACGGCAAGGAACTTGCCAACCGTAGTGCCAAGGCTAAGTCCGAATTTCCAGGGAGTGCGGAACTTGAAGTCGTAAGATTCGCCTATATAGCCATTGTCATATTCACCCTCAGACGAGTTGTTTAATATTTCTGTGTAGTTGCTGGTAGACAGGTTGTACCATGTGGGAGAAGACATAGACAAACCTATGCGGAACGGAGAGTTTTCGATCGGGCGAAATATCAAGCCGAACTTCGCGTTAATGCCCGTGCCTGTGATTATGCGGTCATCGGCAAGTGTCACACTGCCAATAGACGTTCCCTCACTCGATACCAGACTTTCTGTATATTCGGCATAACCATTGTAATGCACATCATGTATGCCCAAAGTGAATCCCAGATACAGCCTGTCATCGATATTGCCACTTATGTTGAAGTCGTATTCACTGATATAGCCGCTGTTTGCCCTGTTGAATGCGTAGCCTGTGGCATCATTATAGCCATAAGAAATAGAGCCATCGTCATTGTTGGTTGTCAGAAAAGCATTGTAATAAAGGTAATCCACTTGATTGTAAGTGTCGTTTGACCCTACGATGTAACCACCGTTGCTGACACCAACATCGAAAATTCCTGAGCTTCCTTTTAAGTAAGACAACTTATTTTGCGATGCGCCCGACAAACCATTCGCCGCCGAAAGGATATAATTGAAGTTGCTGCTCTTGTGATAATTGAATGCAAAGTTGACAAAAGACTTCTTTCCGGTTCGGCAGGAATAGACAAAGCCTGCTTGGTCGAAACTCATGTTCGTTTTGTTGACATTGGCAAAACTCTGCGCTCCGGGCTGCGAAACAAAGCCGAACGACACGCTCGCCGTGGAATGGCGGAACAATCCTATTCCCGCCGGATTGGTGCCTATGGTAGACAAGTCTGCCCCAAGGGCGTCCATCGCCCCACCCATGCCCACATAGCGGGCTGTACCATTAAGGTCTTCTGTCATCAGCCGTGCATTTTCGTAGGTTTCTTGTGCCGATAAAGAAAGTGCACAAAAGAACATTGACACCGGCAATATTATCTTTCTCATATAGATACCTTTCATTTACTTATAGAATAAACTAAATTACGCTTACCTGCGGCCACCGAAGCCTCCGCCACTTCTGCTTCCGCCGCTGCCACCACTGCGTCCTCCGCCGAAGCTCCCGCTGCTGCGGCTACTGCCAAAGTTTCCACTGCTGTATGATGAGCGCGAAGTCGATGTGTTGACATTCACTCGGCTGGAACTTCGGTTGCCACTAAAACTGCGCGACGTGGTGGTGCTGCTATTGGTACCGGCAGTTGTTGTGCCGCGATAACCACTAAAGCCGCGCCCGCGGTATGTGTTGCGGTTCACAATGCCATGATTGCGCGTTCCCGTCACGCTGCCACGATATGGCCGATGATAGAAAGCAACCGGCCAATAGTGATGGTAATGAGAATATCGGCCATAGTACCATGGACTGTAATACCAGCCCCAATAATACCACGGGTCGTAATACCAGCTCCAATAATACCATGGGTCGTAATACCTCCATGAATTATAAAGCCCGTCGTAATAGCCTTCCCTGTAGGCCTCGTCCCACTCATAATCATCGAAGCGGCTCATTTGTCTCGTGCATTCGTAATCGCCACCGCTCACCGAATCAGGATAGACTCCGATTTCTCCGTCGAACTCTATTATGTCGTTGCCTACAGAGTCGATTTCTTCCACATAAGTGCCATAGCGGTTATACTCATCCACATCTCTATCGCTTCCAGAGTAGTAAACCACTTCCGGTTCACTGTACTCAACGAACACCGGCTCATCCGGTTCGTCGGACGGCAGGAAATATAAGTCATCTTGAGAAAACGCCGTCATGGGCAACAGCGCATACACCATCAATATTATTGCCAACTTGTCCATAATGCTTCCTTTAATTTGTTACGTTTATTTCATCTTCCCCATGCTCCAAAAGATGCACGGTTCTTTATTGCAAATATACGGAAAAAAGACAAACAGTTATAATGTTGCCACGCTTTTTTGTATTTTTGCAAAGCTAATTAACAAGAATATGGAATATTGCGAAGTGGATTTTGAAATTTCATCGCCGGCAGCCATATGGCAGGATGCTTGCGACCTGTTGGCCGCAATGGCCGGCGACATAGGTTTTGAGGCTTTTGAAGAAACAGGCAAAGGCATCAAGGGGTACGTGCAGAAGCATCTTTTCGATTTGCGCAAAACAGACCGTATGATTGCCGATTTCCCGATGGAGGATGTTTCCGTAAGTTATACGGTAACGGATGCCGAACGCAAGGATTGGAACGAAGAGTGGGAGCGGGGCGGCTTTGAGCCGATAGACATAGACGGGATTTGCTGCATTCATGATGGCAAACATATTCCACGACGGAGCTACAAGGTTACCGTAGAAATCAATGCCAGGCTTGCTTTTGGAACAGGCTTGCATGAGACCACGCGCCTTATGCTTTCGTTACTGGCAAGCACGGAAATCGAGGGCAAGGTCGTGGCCGATTGTGGCTGTGGCACAGGCATATTGGGAATAACGGCTCTGAAGTGTGGAGCAAAGCGAGTCTTTGGGTATGACATTGATGAATGGAGTGTTGACAATGCGCGGCACAACGCTGCAATAAACGGCGTTGCCGACAAATATACAACCATGCTCGGCAATGCTTCGGTTTTACTGTGCCATGAAAATGAATTTGACATTGCACTGGCCAACATCAACCGCAATGTGCTCATGGCCGACATGGGAATATATGCCAATGCCCTTAAAGCCGGCGGCACACTTGCATTAAGCGGATTTTACATAGAAGACATACCCTTAGTCAAGAGAAAGGCCGCAGACATGAAACTCATAGTCGAAATGGAAAGGCATGACAACGATTGGGCCATGCTGGCATTTAAGAAAGCGGAGACTGCAAGTCAATAATGCAGATGATCGTCATCATCGTTTTGACGGCCTATGGTTAACTGGCGCAAGTCATAATAGCTCCCGTTGTAGATGTTAAAGTCCACATATCCGCGTATGCCGGGCAGGCGACCACAATCAGTGTGTTGCCAGAACTTCCATTTACCCTTGTACTCCACCTTGTCCACGTAGTAATGGGCAATCCAATATGGATAGGTGTCGAAAATGGAATCGCTAAGGTATGCCATCTTGAACTTGTAATAAGTATAAATAATCGGCTTGACACCATAGTGGCTTTCAACCACTCGCAGCCACGTAATGATGTTCTCCTTGAATTCCCCGAGGGTCTGCGATTTTGGCTTGTGCTCGACGTCAAGGATTGGAGGAAGGTCTCCTTCTTCAAGTTTGACGTTTGACAAGAAAAACTCGGCCTGTGCCTGGCCGGAAGATGTTGTGCTCCAAAAATGATAGGCTCCCCGCACAAATCCATATTCGTGCGCACGGCGGAAATTATACTCAAAACGCTCATCGATATTGCTTGCACCCTCCGTTGCCTTAATCATGACGAAGCAGACAGGATGCTTATTTATCATCCCATTGTTGCGCAACACTTCCCAGTCTATCTCTCCCTGATGGTGACTTATGTCGATTCCGTGTATTTCATAACCATCCGGATATGACGCATCGCCATACAATGCCCGCCACCGGAAGCCGAACGGACTGACAAAGAAATAATAGAACGCCCAGATGTACGCTGCAACTACAAGTCCGCCCCCCAACCACCATATCCATCTTGACTGCAAGCGGGAGAAACGTCCGGTTTTTCCGGAGGTCGTCTTTCGTCTCCTGCTCCTGCCATGAGTATGTTTCGATGACTTGCTGTTATTTCCGTTGTGTTTATTAGCAGGCGACATTTTAAATTATTAGGTAGTTTATAGAGTATGCGAGAGAACACAGGGCATAACACCAACACTTCCCGCTGTCCGTGGGGAGTGTTACGATGTTATGCCCACATAATGTCGCCACACTAAATGGAATGCTCAAGCGCAAGAGTCATTGTCGGTCTGTCGCAAATCGCTTCCGGTCCCCAATACTGTATTGGCCCGGGATATACATAGCATGTTTCCTTTGCCCATGAATCACGGTTTGCGGCAAAAGTCTTGAACGGTTTGCCGTCAAGGTCGACCAACGCCTTGCGTATGACAGGCTTCATCTTACCGCTGCGCTTTTCCATATTCATCATCATCGTGATGGGCACGCCTCCGGCCATCCATTCATTTACAGGCTTTGTCGTATTCTTCACAATGGCCATGTAGCCCGTCTTGCCATTGGCTATGAGCTGCGCTGCACTCGCACCCAGTGAATAGCAATAGTCAGCATCGAAATTTGATGGAGCCGCGCACCGTCCCTCATATCCGAAGAAATGATGCAAAGTGGTAAAATTGCCGACAAAGCGACCCTCTTCTTTCCATTTGGCAAGTTTTGCGGCACACATGTCCGACAGCAACTTCTCTGTCTCTATCAGCGATACCTGCACATTTCCATGCGGGTCTCTGTCAAATGAAAGTTGCTTTGCCACTTCCAATGGCAATGTTTCAAACGTGGCGGCATTGTCTTTTGAAAGGTGTGAAACGATGTAATCACGCTGCTGGAGTTCATCCAAATCCTTGTATTCGGCACCATGTGCGGCAAGCAAATCATTGAGCTCCTGAATCAGCCGCTCTATCGCGGGTATGAATTCTATCAGACCCTCAGGCACTATCACTGTGCCAAAATTGTCACCGCGAGAAGCACGGTATGCGATTACCTCGCAAAGTCGTTCGACAATTTCATTGAGCGTCATGTCGTTCTTCTCCACCTCTTCGGATATCAAGCAGACGTTTGGCTGGCACTGCAAGGCACACTCCAAGGCAATATGGCTGGCACTGCGCCCCATCACCTTTATAAAATGCCAATATTTGCGGGAAGAATTGCAGTCACGCTCTATGTTTCCAATGAGTTCCGAATACGTCTTTGTGGCTGTGTCGAAGCCGAAAGAGGTTTCAATCTGCTCATTCTTCAAGTCTCCGTCGATTGTCTTCGGGCAGCCTATCACCTGTATTCCGCAATTGTTTGCGGCATAATATTCAGCCAACATACAGGCATTGGTGTTGGAGTCATCGCCTCCTATGATTACCAAAGCCTTTATGTCAAGCTCCCGCAATATCTGCAACGCACTTTCAAACTGTTCTTCCTTTTCGAGTTTTGTGCGTCCGGAGCCAATCATGTCAAACCCGCCTGTGTTGCGATATTTGTCGATTATGTCCGCAGTCAACTCCATGTAGTGATGCTCTACAAGTCCGTTCGGACCCAATATGAACCCGTACAAGCGGTTCTCGGCATTGATTTTCTTTATCTGGTCATACAGGCCGGTTATCACGTTGTGGCCTCCCGGTGCCTGGCCTCCGCTGAGCACGATTCCCACGTTGATTCGAGTGCTGTTGACCTCGTTGCTTTCCACAAATTCCACGACAGGCATCCCGTATGTGTTGGGGAAGAGTCGTTTAATCTCATCCACATTGTCTACGCTCTGTGTCAAAGCTCCTTCCTTGATTTTCACATATCCTCGGAGAGCCTTTGGCAACTTCGGCTGATAGGTAGCTCTTTCTACCTCCAAAGCACTTTTTTCCATAAATATATCATTTAACGTTATGAACAGGGTTTTTTCTTGATGCAAAAGTAATGAAAATCCCGCCAAAAGGAAGCTTCTAAAACTTTGGCACGATGATATTTTAATATTTTTTTAAAAGAAAGCCATTGCTTATAGCAGCAAAATGCTTATCTTTGACGGAATAAATCAAATAAGCTACAGAAAGAGGACATAGAATAATGGCAAGCAGAAGATTATTGAAAAAGGACATAAGGCAAGTTTGCACCGCGTTATTTGCCGAATGCATCGCAACTTCGCTTTACGAAAGCAACAGAGATATAGATAATGTAAGGTCGCTGTTGGAGGCGATATCCAATTTAGAGCGCAATTATGTAAGACAGGTGTCACATGTCGGGCACGGGCTTAAGCCCAAGGCGTTTTTCAAGGATCTGGGAGTAAGATTCAGCAGCGAAACTTCAGGAATAATAGACCAGATAAACTTACCAAATTAAGGAGAGGTGAAAGTTACAAGAAAGTCTTTTTGTCGTTGGGTGTTGTACAAAAAATTAGGTTGGACGAAAGTCATCACTGAACCACAGCCGGACAAATGTGTGATCTGCTTTGCGCCTCATACCAGCAACTGGGATTTTATTATTGGGTTGCTTTACTCACGTGCCGAGGGTATTAAGAGTAACTTTTTAATGAAGAAAGAATGGTTTTTCTGGCCGCTCAGCTTATTGTTCAAGCGGTTGGGAGGCATTCCCGTATGGCGTTCCAAACATTGCAACATGACCGACAGGCTTGCGGAAACTGCTGTCATTTCACCCGCATTCCAGCTCTGCATAACCCCGGAAGGCACAAGGTCTGCAAACAAAGACTGGCGCAAAGGCTTCTATTTCATAGCACAGAAAGCCAATATACCCATACTTCTTTATGGGGTTGACTATGAGAAAAAACTCATAGAATGCTCTCGGACTATCACTCCCGATGGCGATGTTGACGGACAGATGCGCGAGATTAAGCTGTATTTTACGAGGTTTAAGGGGCGCAAGCCGGAAAAGTTCATCGTAGGCGACATATAAGAATGCAGAGAATAATGCACAACAACGATGCGGCATTCCGGTTGGCGCGCTGCCGTTGCCTGTTCCTGCTCGTTGCGCTGTCATGGGGATTAATCGGCAATGCGCAGACAGCCGAGCAAGAAAACGCTATGGCTTACAAGCTGCGGACTTATTTTGCCGAATACAAGCCAAAAAAACAAGAACTGCCCCAAGCGCCAAAAATGCTCGGATACACGGTGGACAATGTTAGAAAGACCCTTGCAATCACTGTGGATGGCACTTTTGCCGCACAAGAATTTACGTCTGAAATCACTTCCGACATTTACAGGCACATCCGTAAGGAAATACCAAAACCATATAAGAAGTATTCGATAAAAGTAATAACCAATGGCATGACCATCGAAGAGCTTGTGCCAAACAGGATAATACGCAAACCGGGAAATACCAACCTGTGGGGCGATATCGATTATGACGGAGAACCGTGGGTGCGCAACGTATCAGAGCCATACACTCCAACCCACGGCCTGCAGGGACGGCATCTGTCCATATGGGCGAGCCACGGCAGATATTTCGACCAGAAAAAAGGTGTCTGGAAGTGGCAACGCCCCAAGTTGTTCGGCACGACAGAAGACCTTTTCACGTCAACAATTGTCGTGCCATATCTCATCCCGATGTTGGAGAATGCAGGTGCCATAGTGTTCACTCCACGGGAAAGAGACATGCAGAGAAACGAAATAATCATTGATAACGATGACAAAATCGCCGGTACGCGCTACATTGAGGTGAACACCAAAAACGAATGGCACGATACGGGCGTAAATGGCTTCGCCCAACATACGGGCTGTTATTCCGACGGTGAGAACCCATTTCGAGCCGGCACGGCGCGCATGGCCAAGGCCACCGGGAGCAAAAAGCGTTACAGCCTTATTTCCTACCAGCCTTATTTTCCAGAAGAAGGCGACTACGCCGTATATGTGAGCTACCAAACAGTGAGCAACAGCGTAGACGATGCTTCATATACGGTATGGCACAAGGGCGAACGGACGGAATTCCGCGTAAACCAGCAGATGGGAGGTGGCACTTGGGTTTATCTTGGAACATTCTCCTTTGACAAGGGCAGCAGCGAATACAACAGGGTAATACTTACCAACCAGAGTTCCGGGAAAGGTGTCGTCACGGCCGATGCCGTGCGTTTTGGCGGTGGCATGGGCAACATTGAGCGTGGCGGCACGGTGAGCGGGATGCCACGATATATGGAGGGCGCTCGCTATTATGCACAATGGGCAGGTATGCCTTATTCCGTATATAGTTCCAGAAACGGCACAGATGACTATGCCGACGATATCAACACACGCTCGTTCATGACCAATTACTTGGGTGGGGGCTCTTGTTATATGCCATCGGCCAAGGGCCTGAAGGTGCCGCTTGAGCTTTCGTTGGCCATACACAGCGATGCCGGCTATGCCAACGATGGTGTCGACCTCATAGGGTCGCTGGCCATCTGTACCACCAATTTCAATGGCGGCAGACTGAACGCCGGCATATCCAGGCTTGCCTCGCGCGACTTTGCGGATGCCCTTTTGTCCAATACAAACCGCGACCTGCAATATAAGTATGGCGTTTGGAACAAGCGGGGGCTTCTTGACAAGAATTATTCTGAGACACGTGTTCCGGAAATTCCAAGTGCCATTCTGGAAACGATGTCACACCAGAATTTTCCGGACATGCGTTACGGGCAAGACCCTAACTTTAAGTTCACACTCGCACGCTCTATTTACAAAACCATTCTACGGTACATTTCTGACCAACACGGACGCCCATACACCGTGACGCCACTCACACCAGACAACTTTAGCATCGAGTTTGCCGGCGAAGGAGAAGTGCGTTTGAGTTGGACACCGGTAGACGACCCTCAGGAAGCGACATCCAGTCCTACTGGCTACATTGTCTATACAAGCTATGGGCTTTCTGATTTCGATAACGGAACGTACATCAAGGGCAAAACAAACTTTACCATGAAGCTCATCCCGAACACGCTCTACAGCTTTAAGGTGGCAGCGGTGACCCGTGGAGGAAAGAGTTTCCCAACCGAAGTGCTGTGCGCCCTCTATAATCCGGATGCAGAAAAAAGCATAATGATAGTCAATGGCTTCCATCGTCTGTCGTCGCCAGACATACGCGACAACGCCACAGAACAGGGCTTTGACTTCGACAGTGACCCCGGTGTGACGCTTGGCGCAACCGGAGGATGGGTGGGCAGACAGGTTTGCTTCGACCGCAGCAAGATGGGAATCGAAAGCGAGAATGGTCTCGGCTGGAGCAACGATGACTTCACCGGAATGTTCATCGCCGGCAACGACATGAATTATGTGCGCACTCACGCAGAAGCAATTAAGTCTGCCGGGCACTATAACATACTGAGTTGCACAAGCACTGCCCTGGAAAGTGGGCGCGCAAACCTGTCGCAATGCCAAATGATAGACTTGATTCTCGGTCTCGAGCGCAATGACGGACACAGCCTTAAATACTACAAAACGTTTTCCACCATGATGCAAAGACGGTTGCGCGAATACACTGCCAGAGGCGGAGCGTTGTTTGCCAGTGGAGCCTATATGGGCAGCGACATGGCTACGCCAAACGAGCAAGAGTTTCTTGCCGACGTTCTCAAATGCCAATATGGAGGGAAGAGCTTTACCCAAAGCGATAGCATCTATGGCATGGGCACAAAAGTGAGAATATACGACACAATAAATGAGGAACATTACAGCATAAGTTCGCCGGAAGTGCTGAATCCTTTGTACCCTGCTTTTGCGGCTCTCCGCTACCCTGACGGGCGTGATGCTTGTGTGGCTTATTTAGGCAGCGACTATCGCTCGTTGGCCATTGGCTTTCCGTTTGAATGCATAGATGCCCGCGAAAAGCAGGAGTATGTCATGCGGGGTATAATACAATTTCTTCTGGAATGACATCCGTAAGGGCACTCCGGCTTTGTCGCTCCCTGTGCAGGACTTTTGACAAAGGCCATGCGTCACGGACCTGCCTGCCAACGACAGTGCGACAGACAATGATTAAACATAGAAACAATGAAAATTATTACATTACTGGCATCAATCGCAATTGCCTTGCCTTGTACGGTTAGCGGGCGCAACATCATATACAGCCCTCGGATAAAGACCCTGCAAGTAGTGGTCAACCAGAATTGGCTTTCGCCCCCTGTCATGGAACTTAACGCCGATGATGTGCTCAATATAAGTTTCGACGAACTGTCGCACGAGTATCATCGCTTCATTTATAAGGTGGAACACTGCGAGGCCGATTGGTCTGTGTCCGAAGAGCTGTTTGAGAGTGAATATCTTGAAGGTTTCAACAACAACCACATAGAGGATTTCCAAAACTCTATCAATACCACCGTGCTGTATACTCATTATACATTGCAAATACCCAATGAGAGGTGCCGGCTGAAAATGAGCGGAAACTACAGGCTGACCGTTTATGATGAGGACAACGACAATCAAAAAATGTTTGAAGCTGAGTTCATGGTTGTGGAGCCGCTGATGCAGTTGGGCATTGCCGTTACGACCAATACCGACATAGACCTGAATAAAAGTCACCAACAATTGTCCATGAGCCTTAACTACGGTTCCATCAACATAACCAACCCGGAGGAACAGATTTACACCGTGGTGACACAAAACGACTGTCCCGAGACTGCGCGTATAAATGTGAAGCCGAACATTAAAAACAGACAAGGTCTGCAATGGAGCCACAATAGAGAATTGATATTCGATGCCGGCAACGAATACCGGAAGTATGAAGTCCTGGCACTTAGCCATCCAACCATGGGAATTGACAAAATCGAGTGGGACGGCCACTACTTCAACGCTTACCCTGTCACGGCGACACCACGCCCTAACTACCTGTATGATGAGGATGCCAATGGAGCATTCTACATCCGCAACAGCGACAACATTGAGAACGATTACACGTGTGACTATGTTTATGTTCACTACAAACTGAAATCTCCACAAATTTCAGATGCCACTATCGCCGTAAACGGTTGGTGGGCGACAGATGCCGATGCGGACACATACGCCATGACCTATGATGTGACCGACAACTCATACAATGCCACACTGTTTCAGAAGCAGGGCTACTATTCCTACAGAATTATACAGATAAACAACGATGGCACCATAAGCATACCATCCACGGAGGGAAATTTCTATCAGACGGAAAACCGATACTATGCTTACGCATACTATAAAGGCATTGGTGACAGGACTTGGAAACTCGTGGCATATAGGCAGTTGCAGTTTACAATCGAAAATTCGGGCAGCGTGTCGATTGGTCTGTAGGTCCCATGCCGCTCCATATTCTGTCACGCCTGCATGGCCGTGCTTCTACGGAACAGGCGTGCCACGTTACCTGTACATAAGACAGCTCGCACAGCGAGCGTTAAAACCACGATTAATTGATTGGGTAGTAGGGTAGAGCAACATTTTGTATGCTTTATGTTTGAAGCTATACACTCGCAAATAAGTGAAAACGCATGGGCGTTCACCTCTGCCAAGCGAACGCCCACGTTCTCATTTCTTTTACAACACCATTATCAGCATCAATTGACCGAGGGATGCATGTTTCACGTGTCGTGTACTTAAAAGCGATGTCCAAAGGCGGACTTCAGCCGACGCAACCCGTCAATCCATGTGGAACAGTTCTTTCAGTGGTATTGACACCGGCGAATTGTCCGGATTCACTTCCATTATGTCAGCCATCATGTCCCACCACTTCTGGGTTATTGGATCAACATTGGTCGTGTCTTGGCTGTTGGTGTCCTTGTCGCACTTCTGGACTGCAAAAAGCAGGTTAGTGTCTTTGTCCCAGAAAATGCTGTAATCGCTCACCCCTTGGTCCTTTATCATCTGCTTCAGTTCGGGCCAAATGGCTGCGTGACGCCTTGCATACTCATCCTCGCAACCCTTTTTTAAAATCATCTTAAATGCAAATCTTTTCATTGTCCTTGGTTTTTATTTTATTGGTTAGACAGAAAATATCCTATCCTATATATATTGAATACTTTGAGGTTTGGTCTGTTACCGGTGAGGAACTTCCGCTCTATCTTGCCGAACACCATATGCCACACCTTTATGACACTTATTGGCAGTCTGTGCTCCATCGTCTCAACGAGAGTGAGCAAGCGTGAATATCCGCGCAACTCGTCACGGAATTGTGCCAGGATGCGCAAGTCCAGCTCTATCTTTCTGATATAATCAGCGTTGTTTTCAAATTCGCTTACCACGACAGGATTATCAATATGCATTACTTTCACCCGCATGGCCCGCAATTTTTTTCCGAAATGTACATCTTCAAATCTCCGCATACGCTCATCGAACCGGCATGAAAGGAATACGTTACTTGCAATCATGAAGTTAGTAGATCTGAACGACTTGTACGGAGCTTTGTTTCGTTGTTCCGCTCCATGCTCCGGCTCGGCATCGCGTTCATACAGGAAACGCAAATTGCCACCAAGCATGGCAGGCTCGCCACCAATCTTGATGCCACCATTAAACACACTTCCATGCCCCATGCAATCAACATAATTCCTTATATAGTCGTCAGACATAATTTCTACATCGCTGTCTATGAACAGTAGCCATGTGTACTGACTTGCATCGGCAAGTGCATTGCGAGTCGCCGCACTGCCCATGTTTTCAGCCATTTCAATGAATCTGCAGTTTTTCATCCCGTTTATTTTCGAGTTGGTGCTCTTTGTAGCTTCATCGGTAGAGCAATCATCGGCAACAAGGATTTCATAATTCAGAGAGCGCATGTCATCACAAAGGCTCTTCAGCCTCTGCACCATACCAACACATACTTGGTTGAACACGGGAATCAATATCGACAGTCCTTCTTTCATAGCCTTCGTCGCTTTTCGCGTCAATATCAGCGTTTCAAAAGGCAAAAGTAATAAAATAAATAAAACATTGAAGTTCCTTAAGACATTATTTGGATATGTTATGATTAAATATTACTTTTGCACGACAATATAATTAACATATCATCAATGAAGAAAAACATTTTGGCCAAGGCATTCATCATGATGTCGCTGTTGGCAATCGGCACAAATGCAAATGCGCAAATAGATTTTAGCAGCATCCTGAGCGGTCTCAGTGGGAAGAGTGATAGTGATAGCGATGACGATAGCTCGACTTCATCCCCGACGCTGGGCATTCTGTCGGATTTGGCATCCATCTTCTCAAGCGACAAGCAGGCGTCTAAAGACAATCTGGTAGGCACATGGGAATATTCCGGACCCGCCATTATCTTTGAATCGAGCAACCTTCTGGCTAAGGCCGGGTCAAGTCTGGCATCAGGCAAGATTGAAGAAAAATTGGAGGAACAACTTTCCAAATTGGGCATTTCTGCAGGTAACCTCAGCCTGACGTTCAACGAAGACGGTACATTCACCGAGACCATCAAAACAAAAACCATATCAGGCAAATGGGAAGTGGAAGACTCGGCATTGAAACTTAAATTAGGCGTAACGTCAATATCTGTAAACACACAGTTGAGCGGCGATGAACTAACTCTGGTCACGGATGTGTCGAAGATATTGGATTTGGTGAATGCAATTGCAAGCAAAACTTCAAACACCAATATCCAGACATTAACTTCATTGATGGAAAGCATCGATGGGATGCAGGCAGGGCTTACTTTTGTTAAAAAATAACAAAAGAGGAAAGATGACACCTCGTAAAATAGAGGAATATAGTAACTTTGCACCCGCCATTACGAGATAGTGGCATAAATTCAAACCTAAATTAAACAAACAAAAAATGGCAACAAAAATCAGACTGCAGCGTCGTGGCCGTAAGGGCTATGCTTTTTATAGCATTGTGATCGCTGACTCTAGAGCACCACGTGATGGTAGATTTACTGAGAAGATTGGTACGTACAATCCGAACACCAACCCCGCCACAGTAGATTTGAATTTCGAAAGAGCGCTCTATTGGGTGGAAGTGGGTGCCCAGCCCACTGATACGGCTCGCAACATCTTGAGCCGTGAGGGCGTTTACCTCATGAAGCATCTTCGCGGAGGCGTAAAGAAAGGCGCATTCGATGAGGCCACTGCACAAAAGAAGTTTGAGGCATGGAAAGCCGACAAGGAGAAAGGGCTTGAGTCCATACGCGAAAATGATGAGAAAGCAAAGAAAGCGGAGTATCTCAAGCGCATAGAAGCAGAAAAGAAAGTGAATGAGGCAATAGCCAAAAAGGTTGCTGATAAGAAAGCCGAAGCGGCTGCCGCGAAAGCTGAAGCCGAGGCGCAGAAAGCAGCCGAAGAGAAAGCCGGTGATGAAGCAACTGCTCCTGCCGAAGCTTAATTAAGTCACTTTCAGTTTTTTATTTATCACAAAGTCGGAATGTAGTAATGACACATTCCGACTTTGCTTATTGACAACACCTCACATTGCATTTAACTTTTATTCCCCTTATAAGTGAAATCCATAAAATCTCGCATGTGAACTTCAAATAATTAAAATTTTAATTACCTTTGCATGTGAAAGGGGAGTGCCGGACATTTGTAGGCAAAGAAAAGCGGTCTACGCTCTGTCTCTGCGGTAGCTTCAAAAAAGATTCAAGAATGATGAAATACTTTTCAGAATACAACCGCCCAAATGACTATTGGCATTTCGTGGTGGACCGAGAATGCGGGTTGTTGGAGTTTTTGCTGGCTAACGTAAAGAAAAGCCGCACCAAGATAAAAGCCACACTGCATGGACAAGGTATAAAAGTGGATGGCAAATGCGTCACGCAGTTTGACTATCCGTTAAAACCGGGCTCCAGAGTGTCTGTGAGCAAGACCAAACGCAACCAAAGCATCTTTAAGAGCCACTATGTCAAGATAATATATGAAGACCGTTGGCTCGTGGTGGTGGAAAAGAACATCGGCATATTGTCAATGCCGGCAGGACACTCCACGCTCAACGTGAAGTCTGTTCTCGATGGCTATTTTGCAAAGTCAAAACAGAAATGCAAGGCACACGTGGTTCATAGGCTTGACCGCGACACGAGCGGGCTTATGGTGTATGCAAAGGACATAGACACAGAGCAGATGTTCGAGCATAACTGGCATGACATCGTTTATGACAGGAGGTATGTGGGAGTGGTAAGTGGAGAGGTTGTTGACGATGGCGGAACGGTGGCCAATTGGCTTAAAGACAACAAAGCCTACTTCACTTATTCGTCACCAACCGATAATGGTGGCAAGTATGCGGTGACACACTACCATGTATTGGCACGCACCACCGATAACACTCTCGTGGAATTCAAGCTTGAAACCGGACGCAAAAATCAAATACGTGTCCATGCCGCTGACATTGGACACCCTATCTGCGGCGATACCAAGTATGGCAATGGAGACGATCCCATACACCGCCTTTGTCTCCACGCTTTCAAACTGTGCTTCGTGCATCCGGTTACCAACGAGCGTATGGAGTTTGACACACCCATCCCATCGGCTTTCAAGCGCATATTCAAGTGACAAATATACGCCGCCTAATGTTACAATGATACTTTTCGCATGGAAAATATATCATATTACATTGCGGTGCTGCTGATGATAATAATTGGCTTCTTTGTGCTGAAGAGGGTGGCAGGCTGTTTAATCCATACCATAGTGACGATAGTGCTGCTCATTGCCCTTATGGCATTGTACCATTATTGCCAAGGAATGAAAGTCATAAGTTTGCCATAATCATGAAACAAGCACCCCGATGCTCACGGCAAGCCCGTAAACAAAAATGTTTCTTGCCGTTTCGCCAAGGCATAGGTTGAGAGCCTTGCCGCGATCTATGCGTATTATTTTGCGGTATGTGTTGACATGAAGCGGCAGATATGTGACAAGAGGCAACGCGAAAGCCCACAGGTGGCCATTGAATACGAAAGCCAATCCCAGCAGACAGGCCGCCACTCCACACGATAAGTAAAGCATACGCCCGGCATGTGCGCCACACATCACAATGACGGTCTTCTTGCCTGCCTCGCGATCTGTGTCGCGGTCACGGTAATTGTTTATAAGCAGAAGACAATCAATCACCAGTCCGCAGGAGATGGATGCAATTATGGCGAGCCATGTGCAGGAGTGCAGCTGCAGATAATAAGTGACACACACTGGCACAAGCCCGAAGAATACGAGTACAAGCAAGTCTCCCATGCCAATGTATGACAGGCAGGTAGTGTACAAGAAACAAAATACCACACACACAGCACCCACAAGAATCATTTCAAGTCCGCCGTAAAAAACCAGAGGAAAACCTACAATGCAGGCAAAGCATGTGGTCAGTGCTATGGCATATTTCATGGCACGCACGCTAACCCAGCCTTGTGCACAAGCACGGCGTGGTCCCAGACGATGTTCGGTGTCGTCAGTTCCCTTGATGAAATCGAAATAATCATTGATGAAGTTAGCGTCTATCTGCATGACCATTGCAAACAGGAAACACAGAATGGCTGCTATGACATTGAATCCACTGTCTGTCGCCGCAGTGTCAGCACGAGCAATGGAGACTCCTATCATTACCGGCACTGCGGCCCCAGTAAGCGTCTTTGGTCTGGCTGCCAGCAGCCATGCCTTGGGCGAATCTTGTTTTATTATGTTTGTATTCATGCCAATTATCCCATAAAATATTTGCAAATATAAATATTATTGCGTACATTTGCAAACAAATTAGTTTAAAAACCATGCGCTAAGTATAGCTTCGTTAATGAACGTGGACATGGGCGCATGATTTTGTTATCCACTACTTATGTATGAACGATAAGACAGCAAGCTTTGATTTGGTCGAATTTGTTGAGACGGCTATCTTGCCACGCTACGTCGACTTTGACAAAGCCCATGGTTTGAGTCATGTAAACAAGGTTATAAGGCGTTCGATAGAATTGGCGCGTACCGTGGGCGCTGATATTAACATGGCTTATGCCATAGCCGCATACCACGACCTGGGTCTGGTTGGTCCTCGTGCCATTCATCATGTGACTGGAGGAAAAATACTCATGCGTGACGTCAGACTGAGAAAATGGTTCTCTAAGGAGCAAATAAAAGTGATGAAAGAAGCTGTGGAAGATCACAGGGCATCGGCTTCACATGCTCCTCGCAGCATTTATGGCAAAATAGTGGCCGAAGCCGACCGCGACTTAGCTCCGGAGACTGTGTTTAGGCGCACCGTGCAGTTTGGCCTTGCCAATTATCCGGAACTGGAAAAAGAGCGGCAATGGCTTAGATTCCGCGAGCACATTGACAATAAATATTCCACGCATGGGTACATAAAACTTTGGATACCAGGCTCTGACAATGAGCGGAAGTTGAAAGAGTTGCGTTCTTATTTGGCTGACATCGATGTGTTGCGCTGCTTTTTTGACCGTTTTTATATAGAGGAAACGACTTCCGAAAGCAATGACAAGACAACATGACAATGTAGCATCCAAACTGCCTTTAGAATGACAATACTCTATCGACAATCATGCATATAAATATTGAACAAGGCCTCTGGTTGGCTAATGCTTATTTTTCTGTTGTGGTCAGTCTTAACAACTTCATCAACGATGGCACATCATCCCACGTAAATCCCGGTGACTGTATTATTGTTTTATAAATTCGTTGATCATCCTTTGTGATGAGTCTTTTGACATTGCGTTCTTGAACCTTTATTATTTTCCCATCCAAATCAAAATAGTAGATGCGTCTCAATGGGTAACTGCGTTCTTCATCCTCAGGAAGCAGATCTGTTGATG
Source organism: uncultured Prevotella sp. (assembly GCA_964554115.1). GTDB lineage: Bacteria > Bacteroidota > Bacteroidia > Bacteroidales > Bacteroidaceae > Prevotella. Next base: position 11,557 of record CAZKMT010000024.1, on the reverse strand, counting down.
TAACATTGACATGTTCTCCCAACTCAAAATTTGTGATTTGCCTTTCATTCAGAAGTTGGGTTCTGTAAGCATCAACATCAATCACTGTAACGCATAACAACCTTCTGTCAGACAAAGTGTCAATGACCTGTGCCAATGCTGTATCAACACGGACATAGTAAGACGAATCTTGAAATCGCACAGCCTTGATTTGGTTTATGTATGCTTCCATTGTCCGGTTTCTATATTTGTAAATCAATGAACTGCCTTTCAAAAATATATTGGCTTCCTTTTGAAAGGTGGTATCTCCGTTTTCCAATATGATTGTCGCAGGCTGAAATTTTTCAAACAGTGTCGTTCTCGATATTCTATCAATATTTCCCTGCGCCAGAACTAACATTGAAAAAGATAAGACTGAAAATGCCGTGATAATTTTTTTCATAATTGTCATATTCCTTTTAAATGCAAAAATACCACATTCCGTACAAATATCAAAATATTCAGAAGCAAAAAAATGTTTTTGTTTTTTAACACAAAAGAATCAACAAAAATCGCCGAATATTCATTTTTTTTTGTAATTTTGCACCACTTTATAGAAGCAACAGTGTTATACATTTGACTGTCAGATAGTTACAAAAACATAGGCAATTAAATAACATGAGGCAATTAAAAATTCAAAAGAGTATCACTAATCGTTCAAGCGAAGCGTTGGATAAATACCTTGTGGAGATAGGCCGTGCACCGTTGATATCCATTGACGAGGAAATAGAGCTGGCTCAAAAAATCCGAAAAGGTGGCATAGAAGGCGAACGCGCCAAAGACAAGTTGGTGACAGCTAATCTGCGATTTGTCGTTTCTGTTGCCAAGCAATACCAGCACCAAGGTCTTACTCTTACGGATTTGATTGATGAGGGCAATATCGGCTTGATTAAGGCTGCGCAGAAATTTGACGAAACGCGCGGCTTCAAATTTATTTCTTATGCTGTATGGTGGATACGCCAAAGCATTTTGCAAGCAATCGCCGAGCAAAGCAGGATAGTGCGCCTGCCATTAAACCAAGTTGGCTCACTGAACAAAATCAACCATGAGATAAACAAGTTTGAGCAAGAAAACCAACGCCATCCATCGGTGTCGGAATTGAGCGATGCAACGAATCTGGATGAAGAAAAGATAGGCCAAAGTCTAATGGCCGATGGGCATCATGTTTCTATCGACGCCCCGTTTCAAGATGGAGAAGACAATTGTATGCTTGATGTCATGACAAGTGGCGAGGACAGCAGAACCGACCGTAACGTGGATCATGAATCAATGGCTCAAGAGTTGAATTCTGTGCTTAACAAGGTACTGAAAGAGCGCGAAATCACAATAATACGGGAGTGCTTCGGGATTGGTTGTCATGAAAAAGGCCTGGAGGAGATTGGCGACCAATTGGGGTTGACGAGAGAGCGTGTCCGTCAAATAAGGGAAAAGAGCATTGCAAAATTGCGTGACAGCGGCAATGCCAAGATATTAATGAAATATTTAGGCTAAAAAGAGTTATAATAATTTGGCGTCCTCATTTTTATTATCTATTTTTGAGGACGTGAAGTGCAAGATGTTAGCGATATCCATATTGCTGGGCATGTTTCCATTCATGCCCAGCAATATTTTTGCCGAGGTTAAGAATGACTCCTTGGTGATGGATCGTCTTTTTTCTTACATGAGAAATTTCGCCCCAAGTGTAAATGGATTTAAAGAAGACTTTTATCTCAAATACACATTCCGCACAATCAAACGCAACCCCACCTTGTTTTTTGTTCCGACAATGTATTCCATCGCTCGTGGTAACCGCAATTACATAGGTGAAAACATAGGCACCATTACATTTCATAGCATAGACGAATTCCAGATAGAGCAGAAAACTCTTAAAAGCACCATACCACACAATCACCATGTCATGAATGTAATGATGAGATTCATGATACCCAACCTTTATGGAATATCACTGTTTGGCGACAACATGTTGTCGCCATTCAATTATAGCAACCGGATATTTTACAAGTATAAGATAATAGACATCGGCGGCAATAAGATGTATATAACGTTCACACCAAAGTCGGACAACACCCAATTGGTAAAAGGTTTTGCCACCGTTGATAGATATACAGGAAGAATTATTCACACTCACTTTGAGGGAGATTACGACATGGTCACATTCGATGTAAACGTGCATACGGGTGATAACAGTAGCCCATGCGCCATATTGCCGAAGACATGTGACACCAAGGCAAGATTCAAGTTCATGGGCAATGAGATCATAGTCAGGTTCTATGCAAACTTCAATGGTGATTTTCTTAAAAGAGACTCAATATCAAGCAATTACTACAACTTACAGATAGACAGCATCAGACCTGTTCCACTTGAAAAGACGGAGCAGGCCATATATGATGAATTCACTATGAAAGAGATGCCACCAGATACCGTATCAATTGAAAGGCCGAAACACAAGTTCATGGAAAAAGCATGGAACGTCATGGATGACTATATATTGAACGGACAAGATGCAGGTAACAATAACATATCCATCAGTCTTTCGCCTTTGTTCAATCCTCTGTACATGAGCTATAGCAATAACAGAGGCTTGTCATATAAAATGGATATTGGCGCGCGCTGCAACCTTTCTTCAACAAGCCACATAATATTGACACCACGACTGGGATATAATTTCAGAATCAAACAATTTTTTTTCAATGCCCCACTCAGATATACATTTGACACCAAGCGCAATGGGTGGGTTGAACTGCGGTGGTCAAACGGCAATCGCATTACGAACTCTAGCGTGTTGGACATCATCAAAACTGAGAATCGCGACACGATAGACTTCTCTTCGCTGAATTTAGACTACTTTACCGATGAAGAGGTAAATCTCTCTGGCAATTTTCGTATAACAAAGTGTTTGGACATATTCTTAGGATGTGTTTTCCATAAACGCACAGCTGTCAATCGAGCAGAAATGGAACAGGCCGGCAAACCGTCTGTATACAGAAGCTTCGCTCCGGCAATAAAGTTGACATTTAGTCCATCACCATATTTGCCAACATTCACAGCCAACTATGAACGAGCTCTGATAGGTGTGCTAAACTCTAACATAAAATACGAACGATGGGAGTTCGACGCATCATTTAAAAAAGTCCTCCGTCGTCTCCAGCAGTATAATTTACGCATCGGCGGGGGATTTTACACCAACAAGTCTACTGACTATTTCGTAGATTTTGCCAATTTCCATGAAGTCTATTTGCCGGATGGCTGGGATGACGATTGGACTGGCGATTTCCAATTGCTCAACAGTGCGTGGTATAATGCCTCTAGATATTATTTCAGAACCAATGTGTCGTATGCATCGCCTCTGTTGCTTTTGACATGGATACCCTTTGTGGGCAGGTATATCGAGACCGAACGGACATATGTGAATTTCTTGCAGATTGAGCATACACGTCCGTACACAGAAATTGGTTATAGCCTTACAAACAGATATTTTTCCGTAGGACTGTTCAGCAGTTTCCTCAATGGAAGTTTTCACGAAATTGGCAGTAAGTTCTCATTCGAATTGTTCAGAAAATGGTAAGCCATGCACGACAAGTTCTGCATGCCCAGAGAGTTTGCCAACATATCGCGGGTTTTCATAAAAACAAAATAAATATGGACAAACCACTCATAGTATATAAAGCCAGTGCTGGCAGCGGAAAGACTTTCACATTGGCTACTGAATACATAAAGTTGCTAATCAAGAATCCTTCGGATTATCGTTCTATCCTTGGTGTAACATTCACCAACAAGGCGACTGAAGAGATGAAGAATAGGATACTAAGTCAGTTGTACGGAATATGGAAAAGACTCGATGATTCGAAACCTTATATTGATGCCGTATGCAGGGGGCTTGATGTTTCCGAAAAATTTGCCAGCACTCAAGCCGGCTTGGCATTGCATCTGCTGCTTCATAATTACAACGGTTTTAGGATAGAGACCATAGACTCATTCTTCCAGAGCATATTGCGCAATCTGGCGCGTGAACTTGACTTAACCGCAAACCTCAGAGTTGAACTTAACGATGCCCAGATAGAGGAACAAGCTGTTGACGAGCTCATCGATGGGCTAAGCACGAACGATGAACTGTTGCGGTGGATTCTGAAATATATCAAGGATAACATATCAGAAGATAAAGGCTGGAATGTTATCAACTCAATAAAGACATTTGGCAAAACCATATTCAAGGACTTTTACAAAGAAGCGCAAAGCGACATTGCATGCAAATTGAGCGACAGCGTTTTCTTTGATGAATACAAAAAGAAACTGTATGCTTGCAAGGATTATGCCCAGAAAAGGATGAGCCATTACGCAGACGACTTTTTTCGGGTGGTGTCTGAAGAGGGTTTGTCGGCAGACTCTTTCAGCTATAAGGAAAGAGGCGTCTATGGCTTTTTCAAGAAACTGAGTGAAGGCATATTTGACGAAAAGGTGGAAGGCAACAGGGTCAGGGCATGCATTGACGCCCCCGAAAAATGGGCATCTGCAAATGGCAAGGAACGTTCTCGTGTCTGTACGGTAGCGGCGGAGCGACTCATCGGCATTTTGTCTGATGCAATCAAAGAACGTCCCCATTCATGGCGCGTTTATAAATCGGCAGATTTAACCTTGCGCCACTTGAGCCAGCTCAGACTGCTCGAAAGAATCGACAAGAAAGTGCGTGAGCTAAATGCGGAAAGCAATAGGTTTCTGCTTAGTGACACTCAATATCTGCTGGCATCACTGATAAGTGACAGCGATACGCCATTCATTTACGAAAAGATTGGCAGCCAACTCAATCATATCATGATTGACGAATTCCAAGACACGAGTTCCGTGCAATGGAGAAATTTCAAAGTACTTCTGCTGGACAGCATGAGCAAGGCACATTCGCGAAACATCATTGTGGGTGATGTCAAACAAAGCATATATAGATGGCGCGATAGCGATTGGAGGCTGCTCAACAACATTTCTCGCGAATTTGCACACCCCGAGGAGCAAATCGAGATAAAGACCCTTGAAATGAATTACAGGTCGCAACGGAACATAGTCATGTTCAACAATGCTTTCTTCAGCAAAGCGTCAACATTGGAATATGACAACAATAAGGCATACGACAAAGATGCCGCGATGCAAATACCTCAAGCTTATAAAGACGTTGAGCAAAGCATCCCCGACTCGCGTCCAGGCCAAGGTTTCATAGAGATAGAGTTGCTTCCGAATGAAGATTATCAGTTTCATACTCTGCAATGCATTGCGGACAGGGTGGACATGCTGACAAGGTCGGGGGTATCGCCAAGCGATATCGCAATAATCGTGCGGACAAACGCCAACATACAGGCTATAGCGAAATATTTCTCCGAAAACATGCCCAACGTGAAGATAGTGTCAGACGAAGCGTACCGACTCGACGCTTCTGTAGCCGTAAACATCATTGTCAACGCACTGCATTTGCTTACACACAATGACGACATGGTATCAAAGGTGTTTCTTGCCAAAGCATACCAGAAATTCATCTGCAACAAAGATTTTTCGGAGGAACAAATCAAGGAAAACGGCAATACAGACAGTTTCCTTCCACAAAAGTATGCAAATTCCATCGAAGAGCTGCGCTCCACTCCACTTTATGACTTGGCTGAACAGATATATTACATCTTCGACTTGAAGAAGATGACAGGCGAAAGCGAATATGTGTGTGCCTTTTTCGATCAGCTGAGTGCGTTTATGGATGAGTCTCAGCCGGACATAGACATGTTCGTGGAGGCATGGAATCAATCCATTTGCAGTTCCACCATACAAAGCAATGTGACTGGCGGCATCCGGCTGATTACCATCCACAAAAGCAAAGGGTTGGAGTTCGACAATGTAATCGTGCCGTTTTGCGACTGGCAAATAGAAAGGTCTAACAAGAACGTCATCTGGTGCAAGCCTGATTCCTCGCCATATAATGAGCTTCCATTGGTACCAATCGACCAAAGCAAAGCACTCATGGGCACCATATACGAAAAGTATTATGTGCAAGAAAAGATTCAGAACTGTGTCGATGACTTGAATCTGCTGTATGTCGCTTTCACACGAGCCGGCAACAATCTATTTGTGTTTGGAAAGCGTGATGCCAAAAACTCCCGGTCGTCTCTGATACAGGAGTGCCTGCCACACATGGAAATGGCGCTTGATGGTGCCTGCCTTGAAGGTGTCGGTGATGAGAACACTGCCATTTCTTTCAAGTTCGGGTCTGTGGCAGTCTGTGAAAAAGAAAGTCACAAGACACAAAGCAAAAACTTATTCTTAATGCCATCATCAATAGAGAAATTCACAGTGGAGACGTTTACCTGTAAAACGGAATTTAAGCAAAGCAACAAGAGCCGAGAGTTTATCGATGGCGATGCTGATGGAGAGCAATCTTCCAATTACATTCATATTGGCTCCGTCCTCCACAAGGTGTTTTCCACCATTGACACCTTGGATGACATTGACCCCGCATTGACACAACTAGAAACCGATGGCATCTTGAGTTATGGCGACATATCTGCAACAAGGATAAAGGCCGTTCTGCGCCAAAGTCTTTCAGACAAACGTGTTGCCGACTGGTTCTCCGGGAAATGGGAATTGTTCAATGAGTGCTCAATATTGTTTGTCGATACAGATGGACAGGTGAAGGAACGTCGGCCTGACAGGGTCATGACAGACGGCAAGCAGGTCGTAGTAGTCGATTTCAAATTTGGCAGTCCACGCGCCGGACACCATGCACAGGTGAGACAATACATGGATTTGTTACAGTCTATGGGATATGCTGATGTGAAAGGCTTTATTTGGTATGTATATGACAATGAAATAGAAGAAATATGAAAACTTTTCTGGAATATGTCGCAAACGACATAATATCAAAATATGGTTGCAACCTTTCTGACACGGCCATCGTATTTCCAAACAAGCGCGCTGCGCTGTTCTTGAACGACTATCTCGCACACGCGGCAGGCAAGCCTTTATGGAGTCCGGTCTACATGACAATCAGCGAACTGTTCAGGATGCATTCAAAACTTACCGTATGCGATGACATAAAGCTTATATGCGACCTACATAAATGTTTCACCAAATGCACAGGCATTGATGAGACGCTTGACCACTTCTATGGATGGGGACAAGTGTTGTTGGCTGATTTTGACGACATTGACAAAAACATGGCAGAGGCAGACAAAGTGTTCGCCAACTTAAAAAACATACATGAACTTGACGACATTTCATACCTGAACAAGGAGCAGGTTGACGTAATCAAGAAATTCTTCAGCAACTTCTCTGAAAATCATAACACCGAGCTGAAAAAACGTTTTCTTAATCTTTGGAGTCATTTCCATGATATATACTTGGCGTTCAACGATTCTTTGCATGAAGAGGGCTTTGCTTATGAGGGCGCCCTGTATAGGCGAGTGGTCACTGATGGTAATATTGCTTTCAAGCATGGTCGTTATATTTTTGTCGGATTCAATGTCTTGCAGAGGGTCGAGCGCAAATTGTTCAGCATATTGAAAAAAGATGGACGTGCAAAATTTTATTGGGATTTTGACAAGTATTATCTGCCATCCAAACAATCAACCGACAATGAGGCCGGCTATTATATAGCCCAATACCTCAACGATTTCCCCAATGAGTTAGACTCTGCAGATAACGACATCTACAACTGTTTTTCTACAGCCAAGGAAATAAACTACATGGCTTCACCCACGAAAAACATTCAGGCAAGGTATATTGGCAAATGGCTGCAAGGGCAACATCGCATAAAAGATGGCAGGCGTACAGCGATAGTGCTTTGTGACGAAAGCCTCTTGACGGCTGTCATCCACTGCCTGCCCGACAATCTGGAGAAAGTAAATGTCACGACAGGTTATCCGCTGTCTCAATCCCCATTCAGCACGCTGGTAACGGCTCTCATATCCCTGCAGGCCAATGGATGTATGCCTGCACAAGACAGATATAGGCTTTCTTATGTGAATGCGGTGTTGCGTCACCCATACAGTAAGTATATATCAAGCAATTGCAGCGTTTTATTAAAGCGGCTCAACGAAACGTCACGTGCCTTATCGCCAAGCCGTGCCCAATTGGCCATCGACCCGGGAACGGAGCTTTTGTTCTGCAATTTCGATAAAGAGCATGGCCACTTGCCACTGGTTGGACGCATAACCCTATGGATAACGAATGTGTTAAAGCATATAGCCGGAAATGCCAAATCAAACACAGATCCTTTTTTCGGAGAATCTTTGTTTCGCATGTATACCATAATCAATAGGCTTTACGGGCTCATATCCACCGGCAATCTGTCCATAGATGTTGTCACCTTGCAACGGCTTGTCAAGCAAGTCGTGTCAGCTACGAGCATTCCATTCCATGGGGAGCCGGCTGTCGGACTTCAAATCATGGGTGTGCTTGAGACAAGAAACCTCGACTTCGAGCACTTGTTGATTCTTTCATGCAATGAAGGCAACATGCCAAAGGGGGTTAACGACACCTCATTTATACCTTATAATTTGCGCAAGGCATACGGACTGACGACGGTAGACCATAAAGTTGCCATATATTCGTATTATTTTTACCGGCTTTTGCAGCGGGCTTCTGACATAACGATAATGTACAACAATTCAACAAACAACGGAAACGTCAATGAAATGAGCCGTTTTATGCAGCAGATAATGGTGGAAAGTGGCCATCATATAATCAAGAAGACGCTGTTGTCGGGCCATGCCCCTGCCTTTGCCAACCCTCAACCTGTCTGCAAGGGGGATTCCGTGATGCAGCGGTTGTTGGAAAGGTTCGACATCGACAGGAATCCTTCTAAGGCAAAGAAACCGTTGCTCACTCCATCTGCGATAAACAAGTATATGCGATGCCAACTTCAGTTCTATTATAATTACGTATGCAATATAAAAGAATCCGATGAAAATGACGGGAAATTAGATGGCAGGATATTTGGAAATATTTTCCATTCTGCCGCACAAACACTATATGGGCAACTGGCTGCCAGTGGTAAGGCTGTCAAGGCTGGAGATTTCGAATCAATGCTCAATAGCGACATTGTTGTCCGGGCAGTTGATGACGCATTCCGCAAAGAGTACTTCATGATGGATGGAAAGTGCAAGAAACAAATAGAATACAATGGCTTCCAATTAATTAATAGAGAAGTAATCATTACCTATCTGCAACGTTTGCTCGAAATAGACAAACGCCAGGCTCCAATCTATATTGTAGGCACTGAAACAGACGTTGTTTGCGATTTTCGGGTTGAAGCGGGCTCATTTTCATTCAACACTTATCTGGGAGGTAGGGTTGACCGCATCGACATGGTTGTCAACAATGGAACTGAACATTTGCGCGTGGTCGATTACAAGACCGGAAGCGGGACAATAAAGAGCTTGAAAAATTTAGAGGCAGTGTTCGACCTTTCCAAGATGAAGGAACATAGCGACTACTACCTTCAAGCCTTGCTGTACAGTGTGATTGTGCATGGCTCTCAAGACATAAACCCCCAAAGCAAACCGGTATCACCGGCCTTACTCTTCATCCAACATGCTGTTGGCGATAAATACAGTCCAACTCTATGTTTCGACAAAGAACCAATAAACGACATCTCTGTTTTCAAGGAGCGTTTTTTTGCTTTCCTTGGTAATGTGGTCAATGAAATTTTCAATCCGCAATATAAATTCACTCCAACCGCAGACGACAATATCTGCAAGACATGTCCTTATAAACTGCTGTGCAGCGTATAGAATGGCGTATGGCAGGTAAAGGCAAAAGGCGTTGTGTGCGAGATTCTTTCATTGCATCGTCGTTACGAACGCAGCGAGTATTAAAGCCATGATTATAGGGTGGGGCAACCTTACCGACACCCGGACAGACATACAATTCTGAACAACTATATCATTACTCTTCTTCAAGACATACCATAGGTTGCTTAGATACATCCTTGAAATATAGTCTCAAGGATGTATCTCGCCTATCAGTTATGGTTTAAGCTCTTCATTAAATCGCAATTCCATTCTTGGCAGAATATTCAGTAGTATCTTCCTCAAGAGAACAGGCAAATGACTGTTCTGCTATCGCAAAGTCATCTATGGTAGAAGCACTATGATAGCAAGCTGCATAAGAATTTATATGAGAATAATTGTTAATAACATTATCCCTGAAAGAAACCGATGCTAATGTAATACCAAGATCCTTGGCATCATCCAGAGAGTTCAAATCAGTTCCCATATAGACTAAGGCTGACAGGACAAAGCAGGCAAAATTACAAAAGAGTAACGATAGGCGCGTAATCAAGCCATTCTTCCTTTCCTGTTGCCCGATTTTAAGGCCGCACGTAAAATGCCCGCAGGCGTAATCATGCGTTACGCTTTCATTCCTTTCACTATTTCACTCATGCGTTGCAACGTGGAAATGCGCGTTGGCACCAATGGCAACCGCAGCACATTCTTAATCAGTCCCATCTCATGGAGCAGTGCTTTCACACCGGCCGGATTGCCATCGACGAAAAGGAGACTGAAAAGTTCGGTGAACCGATGGTGTATCTCACGCGCAGCCGCGTACTCACCATTGAACTCCAGCCTTATCATCTTTGAGAACTCTCGAGGCAAGGCATTGCCAATGACACTAATCACCCCCACGGCACCGCACGAAATCATGGGAAACGTCAAGGCATCGTCTCCGCTTATTACGTCAAAGTCAGTCGGTTTGTCTTTTATTATTTCGTCCACCTGTCCCAAGTTGCCACTGGCTTCCTTGATGGCCACCACATTTTTGCAGTCGTGAGCCAGTCGCACTGTCGTGGCCGCACTGAGGTTCACGCCCGTGCGCCCCGGCACATTATACAGGACCACAGGCAACTCCGTGGCCGCAGCCACAGCCTTAAAGTGTTGGTACAGTCCTTCTTGTGATGGCTTGTTGTAGTATGGGCACACACTGAGTATGCCCGAAATCCCCTTTAGGTCAGCTTTTTCTATCTCGCTGACTACGGCTGCCGTGTTGTTGCCTCCACACCCCATCAATATCGGAACGCGACCGTTAACAGTGTTTGTCACCAAATCCTTTATTCTGCATTTTTCTTCGGGAGTAAGGCATGGCGACTCACCGGTGGTTGCCAATATGCAAAAGAAATCAGCACCATTTCGGAGCTGAAACTTTATGAGGCGTTCCAGCGAAACGTAATCAACAGTCCCGTCTTCATTGAACGGCGTAACGAGAGCAATGCCTAAGCCTTTAAAGACATTTTGTACCATAAGAATTTCCGGCTGTTTAAATTCTACGCGCAAAATTACTAAATTAAATTGTAATTTATTACTTGCACAGGCTTTTTTTCATCTTTCCACAACTTTTAAGACAACCCATGGGATGTTTACAACTTTTGTTTCACGTGTAATCAATCTAATATACACTGCGAGTTTTAAACATAGTTTAGGATCTTGACTCCATAGCAATTCCATATCCTTTGCCACTTCATTATAAGAACGAGGTTCTTTAAAATATGAAATAGCTGCGAAATTATCCACAA
>CAZKMT010000023.1:0-30268 GCA_964554115.1 uncultured Prevotella sp. | reverse complement strand
GTGCTGGCCACGTGGCTTGAGGCCAACCCCCAGCTCACTCCCGACGAGGCGCGCCGGGCGCTCAAGGCCACGGCCGTCACCGACGAATACACCGGTGATATAACTTCCACGGGCAGCAGCGTGTGGGGCTATGGAAAGGTTGACGCATGGGAAGGCATAAAGGAGGTGCTCTCCATGGCCGCCGGCATTGATGGCATAGTCGACGGCGGGCAGCCTGCCATCTGCCTGATGCCTGTGGGCGGTGGCAAGGTGCGCATAGCGGGCGAGACCGCCGGCACTGTGGCCGTGACCGTGGCGCGCGTCGATGGCGTGGCGGCAATGTCGTGCAGCCTTGCGCCTGAGGCCGTGGCCGCCGGTGCCGTGGTCGACCTCTCCTCTTGCGGCTCGGGCATCTACGTGGTGCGCGCGAGCGCGGCTTCCGGCGACTGCGCCACGGTCAAGGTGGCTGTGCGCTGACACATGGCGGGGAAGCATGGCGACATGCGCCTCGCGGCTGTCGTGAAATCATGTGAATAAATAATAATATGTGAGGCTTCCGGGACGCGGATTCCACCATGACAACGGGCGGGTGGAATCCGCGTTCCGGAAGCTTTTTTGTGTTAACGGACATTGCGCGGGAGTGCGTGCAGGCGGTTGTGAATGCCTGCCAATGTGTAATGAATAATTTTCTTTTCGGTTCCATTTGGTACAAAAATACCCTCATTCACATCTTTTGGGGACTAAATGCGTTAAAAGTGAGCATTTTCTTGTCAATTATGTTGGAAGATGAACAATTTTTCCTAATTTTGCATGTTGTAATAGCATTGAAGTATTTTTTAGTAAAGAAGAGAGTGTTTATGGAAAGAAGATTGACTCTACTTTTGGCGAGCCTCTTCCTTGCATTGGGAGCGGCGTTTGGCCAAACAAAAGTTAGTGGAACCGTAATATCTCAGGATGACGGAATGCCGGTCATTGGTGCCACGATATTGGTGGAAGGCACCACTCAGGGCACCACGACAAACATTGACGGAGAGTTTACGATAGACGTTCCTGCCGGCAAGAAACTTGTGGTGAGTTATGTCGGCATGAAGGCTCAGACCGTCACGCCCCGTCCCGGGATGAAGGTGACGCTGGAGAGTTCGGCTCAAGTGGTCGACGAGGTCGTGGTGACGGGTATGCAGAGGACAGACAAACGCCTCTTCACCGGTGCCACGGCGAAGATTGACGCTGAGGACGCGAAAATCTCCGGACTTGCCGACATCAGCCGTTCGCTTGAGGGGCGTGCCGCCGGTGTGTCGGTGCAGAACGTGTCGGGAACTTTCGGAACGGCTCCCAAGATTCGTGTCCGTGGTGCCACGTCAATTTACGGCAACTCCACTCCGTTGTGGGTTGTCGATGGTGTGATAATGGAGGATGTGACAGAGGTGAGCACCGAACAGCTCTCTTCGGGCGATGCGAATACCCTTATCAGTTCGGCCATCGCAGGTCTCAACTCCGATGACATCGAGAGCTTCCAGATATTGAAGGACGGCTCCGCCACATCTATTTATGGTGCGCGCGCGATGGCGGGCGTGATTGTGGTGACCACGAAGAAAGGTAAGGCGGGTCAGGCTCACGTAAGCTATAACGGCGAGTACACCATGCGTCTCATACCGCGCTATTCCACGTTCAACATCATGAACTCGCAAGACCAGATGTCGGTTTATCAGGAGCTGCAGCAGAAAGGCTACCTCAACTACGCCGAGACGGCCAATGCCCAGAACAGCGGTGTGTACGGCAAGATGTACGAGCTGATAAACTCGTATGACGCCACCACGGGGCAGTTCGGCCTCGCCAACACTACCGCCGCCAAGGCCGCTTACCTGCGTGCCGCCGAGTACCGCAACACCGACTGGTTCAAGGAGCTGTTCTCCAACTCCATACAGCACACGCACTCCGTGAGCATGTCGGGCGGTTCGGATCAAGGCAACTATTACGCTTCCGTCAGTGCCATGTACGACCCGGGTTGGTCGCTCCAGAGCAAGGTGGAACGCTATACCGCCAACTTCAATGTCAACCACAACATCTCCTCAAAGGTGACCATGGGCATCATCGGCAACGCCTCTTACCGCAATCAGAGAGCGCCCGGAACCATGTCGGCGCAGACTGACATTGTATCGGGAGAGGTGACGCGCGCGTTCGACATCAACCCATACTCGTATGCGTTGAACACATCGCGCACGCTCGATCCCAACGAGTACTACACGCGCAACTATGCGCCGTTCAACATATTCAATGAGTTGGAGAACAACTACATAGACATCAACGTGATAGATTTCCGTATGCAGGCCAAGTTGAGCTACAAGCCCATCTCCAAGGTGGAGCTTACCGCGCTGGGCGCCGTGAAGTACAGCTCGGCCACGCAGGAACACAACATACTTGATGAATCCAACCAGGCGCAGGCTTACCGCGCCATGAGCACGTCGACCATACGCAGCAGCAACCAATACCTCTACACCGACCCCGACGACATCTATGCGCTGCCGGTGACGGTGCTGCCCTATGGCGGTATATTGAACCGCACCGACGACCGCATGTTCGGTTACGACTTCCGCGCCACGGCGCAATACAATGATGTGTTCGGCGGCGACAAGCACATCGTGAACTTGTACGGCGGTATGGAGCTTAACAGCGTGGATCGCCATAGCACATGGTTCCGTGGCTGGGGTATGCAGTATTCGCTCGGCGAGGTGGCATCGTGGGCTTACGAGGTGTTCAAGAAAAGCCTTGAGGAGGGCGAAGACTATTACACTCTGAGCAACACCCACGAGCGCAGTGCCGCTTTCTTCGGCAACGGTACGTATTCTTACGAGGGTCGTTACACCATAAACGGTACGCTACGCTACGAGGGCACCAACAGGCTGGGCAAGAGCCGTTCGGCGCGCTGGCTTCCCACATGGAACGTTTCGGCTTCGTGGAACGCCCATGAGGAGGAGTTCTTCAAGAGCCTGCAGCCCGCGTTGTCACACATGTCGCTGCGCGCCTCTTACTCTCTGACCGCCGACCGCGGGCCTTCCAGTGTGACCAATTCTACGGTTGTGCTGATGGCGCAAAACATCTGGCGTCCGTTCTCCGACCTGCAAGAGACGGCACTCTATATCGACCAATTGGCCAACAGCGACCTGACGTATGAGAAGAAGCATGAGTTTAACTTCGGCGTTGACTTGGGTTTCCTCAACAACCGAATCAACTTCACTCTCGATGCCTATGCGCGCCGCAACTACGACCTCATAGGCTTGGCGTCTACCACGGGTGTGGGCGGCGAGATACTCAAGTACGGAAACATAGCATCCATGAAGTCGAGTGGCGTGGAGTTGTCGCTGTCCACCACAAACATAAAGAAGAAAGACTTCTCGTGGGTTACGAACTTCATCTACAGCCACACCTCCAACTTGGTGACCGAGCTGCGCAGCTCCTCGTCGATGATTGAGCTGGTGTCGGGCACTGGCTACGCCATGGAGGGTTACCCCGTGGGTGCCATCTTCTCCATACCGTTCATGGGGCTTAACGAGGAGGGCTTGCCCACATTCCTCAACGAGGACGGCGAGATTACTGTCTCCGACATCAACTTCCAGCAGACCGACCCCGACAAGCTCTCCTATTTGAAGTATGAGGGCACTGTTGACCCGACACACGTGGGCAGCTTCGGAAACATTTTCAAGTACAAGGACTTCACGCTCAACGTGTTCATCACCTACTCGTTTGGTAATGTGGTTCGTCTCGACCCCGTGTTCTCCAATGAGTACGATGACCTTGTGTCCACGCCGAAGGAGTTCAACAACCGCTGGACGGTGCCGGGCGATGAGAATTACACCACGATACCTGTCATAGCGAGCAAGCTGCAGAACGACCTCGATCCATACCTCTCCTATGCCTACAACGCATACAACTATTCCACGGAGCGCATAGCCAAGGGCGACTTCATCCGAATGAAGGAGATTTCGCTGTCGTATGACTTCCCGAGGTCTATGATTGAGCACCTCAAGATTAGCACGCTGTCACTGAAGCTGCAGGCCACAAACCTCTTCCTGCTGTATGCAGACAGTAAGTTGAACGGCCAGGATCCGGAGTTCTTCAACTCGGGCGGTGTGGCTCTGCCGATGGCAAAGCAGTTTACGTTGACGTTGAAAGTAGGAATTTAAACATAACCCGTAATGATTTTAGCGATGAAAAGATATAATGTATTTTATGCCGCAAGCATTTCCGTTGCCATGGGGCTTTCCTTGGTGTCGTGCAATGATTACCTTGACACGATGCCGGACAACAGGGCATCGCTTGACACGGAAGACAAGATAGTACGTCTCGTCACCTCGGCTTATCCCGACAATACCTACATGCTTGTCACGGAGTGCATGTCCGACAATGTTGACGACATGGGGTCGCGTTACATAAACTACACCAGCCGCTTCTTGGACCAAGTGTATGCGTGGGAAGATATCACCGAGTCAGACAACGACAACCCTTACTATCTGTGGCAGGCGTGCTATTATGCCATTGCCAATGCCAACCAGGCTCTGGAGGGCATAGAGGAGTTGGGCGGTGCCACCACGACAACGCTGCGCGAGGCGAAGGCCGAGGCTTTGCTCTGCCGTGCGTATGGACACTTCATCCTTGTGAACATATTCGGCCTGAATTACAACACGGCGACAAGTGGCACGGATCTCGGCGTGACTTACATGACCGAGCCGGAGACCACCGTGTTCGCGGAATACGAGCGTAATACCGTGGCCGAAGTGTATGAAATGATTGACCAAGACATACAGGAGGCGTTGCCGCTGGTGGGCGACACGCACCTCGATGTGCCCAAGTACCATTTCAACAAGGATGCCGCATACGCTTTCGCCGCGCGCTTCTACCTCTTCTATGAGCAGTGGGACAAGGCCATTGAGTATGCGACTGCGTGTCTCGGCTCCAACCCGTCATCGATGTTGCGCGATTGGGACGAAATGGAGTCGTATGGCATCACCAGCGACCTCACCCCGCGCACCAACCTATACATCGATGAGGAAAGCAGTGCCAACCTGTTGTTGACCACCGCCATTTCTTACGCGGGATATTGGAACAGCAACTACGTCTACATGACAAAATATTCGCACGACAGATACCTTTCCCAGAACGAGACGCTTGAGGCCACCAACATCTGGGGCTCCAGCAGCTTGTTGCGTTGCTCGCCGCTGGTGTTCGTCGGTGGTACGATGAACAGGGTCTTGGTTGCCAAGGTGCCCGTGCTCTTCGAATACACTGATACGCAGAACCAGATTGGATATCTTCGCACGGTTTACGCGCCGTTCAAGTCCGACCTCCTGTTGCTCGAGCGCGCCGAGGCCTACATCATGCGCGGCGACTACGAAAGCGCTTGCGCCGACCTCACGTTGTGGATGCAGAACTGGACCACCTCTACCGTGACGCTGACCCCGGAGCTGATAGTGTCGTATTACAACGGTATGGACTATTGGACGTGGGACAACCCGACGCAGAAGAAACACTTGAACCCATCATTCGATATCGACGAGGAGGGAAGCACCCAGGAGTGCATGCTCCAGTGCGTGCTCAACTTCAAGCGTCTGGAGAATCTTCACGAGGGCTTGCGCTGGTTCGACCTGAAGCGCTACGGCATCACCGTCTATCGCCGCACGATGGACTCTTCGGATGAGCCTGCGTCTGTAACCGACTCGCTGCCCGCCAACGACCTGCGCCGCGCCATCCAGTTGCCGCAAGAAGTCATCCAGGCCGGCATGGAGGCTAATCCGAGATAAGTGTAGTAATAGTGAAATAACGGAATAAGACATTTTTGAAATGAAACCCAATATCATACCATATTCATTAATGCTGGCCGGGGCTCTTTGGGCTTTCACGGCGTGTGACGATGACGAGTTGTCGATGACGAGTATCATCACTGTTGACTTGGTGGATGAGACACCGTTTGACAAGTGGCTCACCGTGAACTATATCCAGCCATACAACATCGAGATGAAGTATCGCTACGAGTACAACGAGAGCGACGAGGATTACTACACCGTGCCTGCCGACTACGACCAGTCGGTGGAGATGGCGCACATCGTGAAGTACAGCTGCATCGAGGCATACGACGAGGTGGCGGGCATCGACTTCACGAGGGAGTACTTCCCGAAACTGTTCTACCTCGAGGGTGAGTGGCATTACCGCAACAACGGTACGTATGAGCTTGGCACCGCCGAGGGCGGTAAAAAGATAAACCTGATGGGCGTGAACTACATCGATGATTACAAGTCATCGGTGGAGACGCTCAACTATTATTACCTCAAGACCATACACCACGAGTTCACCCACATACTGAACCAGACCATCGACTATTCGGCCTCTTTCCAGCTGATAACGTCTTCGGGCTACGTGGCAGACAGCTGGAGCGACTCGCCGTATGACTCCGATTATCTGATTCGCGGCTTCATCTCGAGCTACGCGCAGCACTCACATGCCGAGGACTTCGCCGAGATGATGTCGATGTATGTCACCAACACCGAGGAACAGTGGGAGGAATGGATGGAGGAGGCCGCCGGCACCGACGACGACCCGCAGTCGGGCCGCGACTATCTTGAGTCCAAGCTGGATCTTGTGCGTTCTTACATGGAGGACAACTTCGACATTGACATCGATGAGTTGCGCGATGTGGTGTTGCGCCGCGAGCAGGATATCGTCGACGGTAAGATTGATTTGACCGACCTTTCAATTGATGATTAAATACGAATGTTATGAAAATGAAGAATATATTTCTTGCCCTTGCGCTGGCAGTGCCGTCGTTCGTCTTTGTCTCGTGCCAGGGAGAAGAGGATGATGTGTTCAGCGAATCGTCGTCGTTGAGACTGCAGCAGGCCATGGATGAGGCCCTGGCCGTGTTGCGCGAACCCGAGTATGGCTGGGTGCTGGATTACTATGTAGGCGACGACCAGGAGTATGGCGGTGTGGCCATGACGGTGAAGTTCGACTCGCTGACCTGTACAGTGGCGTCGGAGAGCATCCTTGAGGAGTGCACCTCTTATTACAAGATGACCAACGACAATGGGCCGGTGGTTACTTTCGACACTTACAACAAAGTGCTGCACGAGATGGCCACGCCCAGTGCGTCGAACTACGAGGCATACCATGCCGACTTCAGTTTTGTGGTTATGAGCGCCACGTCTGATTTGGTGGTGCTCCGGGGCTCCCGCATAGGCAACTACGCTTACTTGCGCCCGCTCGAGGAGCCGGCTCTCGACTACTTGGCGAAAGTAATCGAAATACAAGACAGCATCTATGCCTCCACGGCGATAGGTGTGATGGGCAATGACACCATCACCGCCACGTTTGATTACACTTACAGGCAGGTGGAGTTCACCAGTTCTGCCGATTCCTCTTTCAGCGAGACGCGCGCTTACGTCTTCACCGACAAGGGCATACGCCTCTACGGTGAGGTGTCAGTCGATGGCAGCACGCTCGATGACTTCTCGTATCATTCAGACGGCATGTTGTTCACCAGCCTTAACGCGACTTCGACCGGCTTCACAATGGAAGGACATCTGCCTGACGACTATGTGGAGTTTGAAGCTTTTGAGGGTAGCTATGAGCTGCTCTACTACCTGCCCATAGACGAAAACAACCCGACCGCCATGACTATAAATGTGGAGCTGACGCCATCCAACGACGGACAGTCGTATATCATGTCCGGTCTCAGTTCCGAATTCGATGTGGTGTTGGAGTACAACAAGCAGGCGGGTGCTCTCGAGTGGAATTCGCAGGTTGTGGGCGAGTATAACGGATACCTCGTATGGCTGAACGCCTTGAACTGGGCGCAGGGCGGCTACCTTTACATTGGTGATGAGAGCTATGGCATGGTTACCGAATGGAATGGCGACAGCGAGAATCCCGTGTATAACTGGGTGACCAACGACAATGAGAATTTGTCCACAGACTCTTTCTGCATGTGGCTCACCGATGAATCGGGCACGAGCTACGGACAGTTCACAAGCTGGTCTATCAATGGGTATGCCCTCATTACCTATGTAACATCTCTGACAAAAATTAATTAATCGACAGTTATGAAGAAGTTCTATAGTATATTGTTTGTCGCCTGTGCTTTGTGCTTGTTCGCAGCCTGCGATGACGATGTGGAGAATCCATATGCCACGGAGTCTTCGATAACCATAGTGTCAAGCGACCTTGATTTTTCGCCTGCCGCGTCGTCGGGGACTATCCATTTCACCGTGACCGGCGGCACCGTCACCGCCACACCCAGTTCGTCATGGTGTACGGCTACGGTGAGCGGTGATTCCGTCATCGTCGAGGTCGAGGAGAATGTCAGCGTGTCGGGGCGTTCCACCGTCGTCGTTCTGCGCAATGGCAACGATTCGGTTCAGATGCCGGTCACGCAGCTTGGCATAGTGCTCAATCCCGCGTCTTCTGCCGTTGGCCGCACCAACGAGGCCACCACGGTCAAGGTGCCTGTCCAAGCCAACCTCGAAGTGGGAGTGGTTTCCTACCCCGACTGGGCGCCGGCCTCCATTGTTGACGACACGCTGGTGATTGATTTCAGCGCCAACGAGACCGGTCATATGCGCATGGACTACGTGGCCATCAACGCCGGTGCGGTGGTCGACTCGGTGAAGGTGTCGCAGGCCGACTTCGATACCGATATCGCCGGTACGTACCGTCTCTACTATCGCAACGATGTGGAGGGCACGTTGCGCAGCATGAACGTCACGCTCACGGAAGATGAGTTGCAGCTTTCGAGCTATCGCCTCTACATTCCGATCACTTACGATTCTGACAACATGCAGCTCACCGTCGAGACGGGCTCTTATATCGGCACTAACAGCAATTATTATATCTACCTCGTGTTTGGCGGTGGCGCCGGCCTCTATTGGACGGCCTATGTGAGCGATGTCTACATGACTGCGCCGTTCACATACGATGACACCAACGGCATACAGGCTGTTTTCTCCGGCACCTTGAACGCCGGCGCGGGCTATGGCACCATAGAGCTTGACTGCTTCATGTTGGAGGCATACTCCACCAACGAGATAAGCTCAGATGGCGATGTCGGCACGCTGCTCACGCTTTACTATCCATACCTGCAGCGCGACCCATCGAGCACGACGAGCGCATCTTCTTACGTGTTGCGGTAATCCGCTGTCGCTGTCCTGCGCTCCATGCCGATGGGGCGCAGGACACTGCGACGGTTTGACAATAGATTGAAACATTGAATTTGAAGCAATGAAGAATATCAGAATGTTGATTGCTGCGGCTTTCCTCGCCATTGCATGTTTGGCGGAAGCCCAGACGCTGCCCTCCGTGACGCTGAAGGACATCAGCGGGAAGACGGTGCAGACAGACCGGCTGTCGAACGACGGCAAGCCGTTCATCATCTCTTTCTTCGCCACATGGTGCAAGCCGTGCAACCGCGAGCTTACCGCCATCAGCGAGGTGTATGCCGACTGGCAGGACGAGACGGGCGTAAAGCTCATCGCCGTCAGCATCGACCAGGCGCAGAACATCAACAAGGTGAAGCCCCTCGTTGACAGCAACGGCTGGGAGTACGACGTGTTGCTCGACCCCAACAGCGACTTCAAGCGCGCCCTCGGCATCCAGACGATACCATACGTGCTCATCGTGGATGGCAACGGCAACATCGTTTACCGTCACAACGGCTATACCGAGGGGGCGGAGAGCGAGCTTATAGCGAAAGTGCGCGAACTTGTCAATAAGTAATAATCCTTTAAAGCCACCGGTTTTGAGACTGTTTAGATACATTTCCACTTTGGTGTGCCTTGCCGCCGCCACGGTGGTCGCGGCCCAGGATGGAGGGAACAAGGTGCAGGTCACCGGAAGCATCCAAAGCGACATCCTCATCCCCCAGGCCGACAGCAAGATTGGCGCCGAGGACTACAGCGAGTTTGCCCTTACCAACACTTACGGCGAGGTAAACCTCACGAGTAAGTATCTCGACGCGGGCTTGCGCGTGGAATATCTTGACCATCCGCTGCCCGGCTACGAGCAGGATTTCGCGGGGTGGGGCGTGCCCTACATCTACCTCAAGGGAAAGTACAAGAATGTGGAGGCCACCGTCGGCAACTTCTATGAGCAGTTCGGCTCCGGCTTCATACTCCGCACCTATGAGGAGCGCAGCCTCGGCATTGACAACTCCCTGCTTGGCGGGCGCATAGTGTACAAACCTTTCAGTTGGGCCACGGTGAAAGCCCTCGCCGGCAAGCAACGCCGCTATTGGCACGACGGAGGCCCTTTCGAGGGTCTCAACGATTCATGGATTGGCGGTGCCGATGTTGAGCTGAGCGTTGACCAGTGGTTCAGGAAACTGGCCGACAGCGGCACATATCTCACCCTTGGCGCGTCGTTCGTCAACAAGCATGAAAGTAATGACGAGGTGCTGCTTGTGGGTGATGGTACGCAACGGCTGCATTTCCCGAAGGATGTCACTGCCTTTGATGTGCGCATGAGCTTGCAGAAAGGCAACTGGAGCGTGCTGGCCGAATATGCACGGAAATCGCAAGACCCCTCGAGTGTCAATCACTATATCTACCGCAAGGGCTATGTGGCCATGCTCTCAGCCAGCTATTCGCAGCGGGGGTTGAGCGTATTGTTACAGGCCAAGCGCAGCGACAACATGTCGTTCCGCAGTGGTCGTAGTGTGTCGGCAACTGAGAACTCATCGTATATCAACAACCTGCCGGCTTTCACCATGGAGCACACCTACGCCTTGGCGGCACGCTATCCATACGCCACCAATCCTGACGGTGAGTGGGCATATCAGGCAGAGCTGGCCTACAATTTCAAGCGCAACACCCCGCTTGGCGGCAAATATGGCACAAAGGTTAAGGTAAACTTCTCGTATGTGAATTCTATAGCCAAGAATATGCGTTCGGCACTTTCGGAATCGTTTAGTGACGATAAGTACACAGATTCTTTTGGTAATATTTATTACTATGGAACGGATGGCTATGGCTCCGCATTTTGGAAGTGGGGCGACGAGAGGTATTACCAGGACTTCAACGTGCAGCTTGAGAAGAAAGTCACTTCGGCTTTCAAGCTCAACCTCATGTACATGAACCAGTTCTACAACAAGACTGCTGTCGAGGGACATGGCGGTACGCTCCACAACAACATCTACGTGGTCGAGGGCAAGTATCAGTTCAATCGTAAATACACGCTCCGTGCCGAAGTGCAATACCTCGACATGACGAGCGGCAAGAATATAGAGGAGGGCGACGGCGATGCCGTTTACGGCCTGCTGGAGCTTTCAGTGTTGCCTTATCTCATGTTCACCGTTGCCGACGAATACGGCACGGATGACCATATTCACTACTACAACGGTTCTGTCACGTTCTCCAAGGGCGCTCACAGACTTCAGCTCGGCTATGCCCGCACCCGCGCCGGCATGAACTGCTCCGGCGGTGTCTGCCGCTATGTGCCTGCAACTAAGGGCGTTACTGTGTCCTATAACTATAATTTCTGACAGCGATGAGATTGCAAATACTACCTTTCTGCGCTGCGCTCGCACTCTTCGCAGCCTGTGACAATATTGACGAGAACGACCGCTACATCGACGTTGAGCCTGTGACTATCGGCCACAGCGTGCTCGTCGAGGAATTCTCTGGGCAGCTTTGCGTCAACTGCCCGGAAGCATCGGAATATTTGGAAAGCTTGCAAGAGAATTATGGCGCAGACACTGTTATAGTGGTTTCAATCCATGCTGGCGAGAGTAAGAACTTGGCCATTGGCAAGGAACAGGGTGAGGCGATGGGCTATGAGGGTCTTGCCACCGACTTCGGGGAGCAGCTCTTCAGCAATTATGGCCTGTCGAGCGAGCCAAACGCCGTCATCGATCGCATAACTGATGTCATACCGAAGGAACAATGGCTCACGGAGATTGTCAATGCACTCGCTCGCGAAACCACGGTTTCGCTCTCGCTCTCCACGAGCTACGATGAGTCTGCTCGTGAGCTGACTGTCAATGTGCTTGGCAGTTCCACCCAGGATTTCTCTGGAAATGTCAATGTGTGGCTCACAGAGGACAGCATTGTCGGCTTGCAGCGGCTGTCCAGCGGCTATGTTTACGACCACGTGTTCAACAACATCTTCCGCTATTCGGCCACGCCAATCGAGGGCGAGGCCGTGGCCATCGCCTATGATGCCGGCGAGCAGGTGATATATACCGCCACCATGACTTTGGAAGAGACATGGAGGCCGGAGAAGATGTCTGTCGTGGCTTTTGTTGACAATAGTTCCGGCGTGGCCCAGACCACACGTGCCTCCGTGCTTCCCTCGGTCGAGGGTGGGGCGGAGTGAGTTCTGCAATCCTCATGCGGCATGGCCGGTGGCAGGAAGTTGCCTGCGTGAGGATTTCCTTGAGTGTTCGCGGCGTTTCGTTCGGCGTGATGTCCGTGAACAGGTAGTGAAGTAATTTTTTTAGAATGTTTAATTCAAAATGTAGTTATTGTAGTTATGGTAAAAAAGTTTCTTTTAGGTGCGGCTATGCTCGCTTTCGTGGGCTCGGTCAGCGCACAGGTGTCGTCAATGACCACCGCAGAGATTATGAAGGCCGGCACGGAACCGGCCAAGGCAGTGAAGAAGTACAGGCTAATGCCGTCTGAGTTAGACAAGAAGACGGGCTTTGACAAGACGGGCAAGTGGCTCACTTCCGGGGAGATAGCCAAGCATGTGCCATCATCGGTGAAGGCCATGGGCACAGTGCCGTCGAAGACGACATCCTCGAGGGCAGCGACGCGCGCCAGCGAGAACAATTTCTGGTGGGGTTATGATGGCGACTATTACCTCAGGATGGGTTTCGATTTTCTGGGCGAATACCTTTCGCAGTATTATGAAGAATATTCTGTGCTGATAGGGCAGACCGATTACAATGTCTGCATGACGGTTCCGTATAATTACGCCAATGCCAAGATTGACTCTCTGGCCATATTTTTCATAGACCCTTCCACCATGAGCAACGTGAAGGTGTGGATTTCCGACCTTACCTATGTGGAGCAAGATGGGTCAACTTACATTACAGTGCCGTCTACGCCTGACGAAGCCGATGTGTGCATAGACCTTGATACCGATGACATCGAAGGTGCCACGGTTAGTGGTGGGTACACTTACATCAGCCCGACTTACATTGCGTTGCCGGAAGAGTACACCATCCCGTCGACGGGATGCCTCATTGGCTATGCGTTCGAAGATGCCGAGGGTACCTATCCAATCGTCTCCACCTACACACTTGACAGTTCCGGCTATACCAACGACACCGAGGGCGGTTTTTACTGGAGCTTTGACTACAACGGCTCTACCGCATGGCTCGACCTTTACGGTCTGGGGGCAGGAAACCTTGCCATAATGGTCAACATGGATCCGACCGACATGGAGGCCAATCTCGCTTCCACTTATGATGCCGGCGAGATGCCCGTCATTCTCAATGAGTCAACGTCTATCCTGTTCCCGGTTATCAACGATTCGTATGATTACATCTATGGAGTGTCTTACGAGATAACCGTGAATGGCGAGTCGCTGGGTGAGTCTTCCGTGGAATTCTCGTCAGGGCTGGCCTCTGGTTATTATACTACGGTAAGCGTTCCTTACACGTTCACGGTAGAGGGCGTCAATGACGTTACAGTCACGATAACCAAGGTGCAGAATGCCAATGGGACGACCGACAATGCATCGACCGACAATGTGTCGACCGCCACATACATTGCCCTGGAGGAGGAAGCCGACCGCACCTCTGTCGTGGAGCAGTTCACCGGCACTTGGTGCGGCTGGTGCCCGCGTGGCCATGTGGGTCTGTCTTTGCTCAAAGAGATGTATGGCGACCAGATAATAACCTTGGCCGGACACTATGGCGACATCATGTACTGCAGCGACTATTATTATGTGCTTGCGTCTTTCGCATCAAGTTTCCCGCTTGCCGCCTTTGACCGTTGCGCCACCAGTGACCCCTATCTGTCGCCTTCTGCCACTACTTATGCTTTCGGAGCCAACTATTACGTAGAGCTTATCAAACTTGTGATGCCGTCTGAGGGAACCGTGACACTTGATGCGGAGTGGGCCGACGATGACCAAACGACGATAACGGCCTCGGCCACATACAGCATAGGTTACGACCGCATAAGTCTGGGCGACTCTCCTTACGGCATCGCATTCATACTCAGCGAGGATGGCATGACCGGCGATACTGACGACTGGTTGCAGTATAATTACTATTCCAGCAGCTATTCCAGCAGCAATGCCTCGACATGGGGAACGGCCGAAGGCATGTCAGAGTGGGTAAATGCTGACGTGTATGCGAGCACGACTTACGACAACGTTATTGTTGCGGCATGGGATGCTCTTCTCGGTGTCGACGGCAGCGTGGAAATGCCTATCACCAAGAACGAGGAGGTGACCTATACCACCACCCTCGACATCTCCGGCAACACGCTCATACAGGACAAGGACAACCTTTACCTCACGGCGTTGCTCATCAACCGCAACAACTACTCCATTGTAAACGCTTCGCAGGTGAGCCTCAATCCAGATGCCTCCACCGGCATCGAGAGCGTGGAGACGGCCGGTGAGGATGGTGTGGCCGAAGTGGCTCGCTACAATGCCAACGGTGTGCGTCTCAGTGCTCCGCAAAAGGGTCTCAACATCGTGAAGTACTCCGATGGCACATCGAAGAAGGTAGTTGTCAAGTGATGACTGTTTGGCTGCCATGTCCACCCTTGATGCCGTTTGGCTCAGGCGTGTGACGCGCGGGCAGTCCGCATAAAGAAGCTCCGGGCGCAGGGTGCATTCCTTGCCCCGGAGTTTTTTTATGCAAAGTCCGTTTGTACGCAGCAATGTCGGCGGTAAATAATGTTTACAAATGCGGGGAATGCCGTGTGGAGGCTGCCGGCTCAGGTTGCGAAACGGGTCGTTTTGGCTTGTGAAACGGCCCGTTTCGCCCTGCAAGACAGCCCGTTTCACAACCTCAAATGCGGCTCTTTGCAAACACCTGGAATCCACCCACTTGCAGTACCGCCAAAATGCGTCGCCAAAATGGTGCGCACTGCGAAATATCTTTACACGTGTGTGACATTGCATCAGGGGGAAAGTTCTGCGCCTGTGCATGAAATATTAATTTTGTCGCCGCGAAAGGAGAGAAAAACGCCTAAAAAGTTGGCATATTGGCAAATAAAGAGTAAATTTGCACCCGCTATCCGCAGCATGACGCTGCGGGGCGAATGTATAATTAAAAAAATTAAAACCAAAGCACATGATTATTGTACCGGTAAAGGAAGGCGAGAACATCGAGAAAGCCCTCAAGAAGTTTAAGAGAAAATTTGAGAAGACAGGCGTGGTAAGAGAACTCCGTGCGCGTCAGCAGTACGACAAACCGTCTGTAATCAAGAGGCTTAAGATGGAACACGCCATTTACGTACAGAAGATGAGAGCCGCCGAGGAGTAAAAAAGCGAGCGGAATATTTGGTGGATTGGATTAATTTCCGTAAATTCGTTGCCAAAACAGCAAGCGCAACGTGATGATAGGACAATTTCTCGACTATTTGCGCCACGAGAGGGGCTGCTCTCCTCTGACGGTGCAGAATTACGGCAAAGACTTGCGAGCCTTTGAGTCGTATGTCGGGGAACTGGATGGACATCTCACATTGGCGTCGGTGGATTCCGATGTGGTCCGCGACTGGGTGGAGTGCATGATGGATAAGGGGAATCGCGCAACGTCAATCGGCAGACGGTTGAGCGCGTTGCGTTCCTTTTATCGTTTTGCCCTTGCGCGGGGGTTGGTGGCGACCGACCCGGCGCGCGTGGTGGCCGCCCCGAAAAGGGAACGCCCGCTGCCCAAGTTCATCAGGGAAGATGACATGGACACTCTAATCGATGGCGAGGGCCTTTGGAGCGACAGCTTCAAGGACGTGCGGGCACGCACCCTCATCGACGTGTTCTACGAGACGGGCATCCGCCTGTCGGAACTCATCGGCCTTGACGATGTGAGCGTGGACTTGGAGCAGAACCGGCTCAAGGTGACGGGCAAGCGCGACAAGCAGCGTCTCGTGCCGTTTGGCGCGCCGCTGTCGGAGGCCATCCGGCATTACATCGAAGTGCGCGACAAGAGCGTGGCGCGCCAAGACGATGCCCTCTTCGTCACCGTCGGCGGCGTGCGGATGAACGCCGATCAGGTGCGCTATGAGGTCAAGAAGAGCGTGGCGCGCGTGTCTGCCCAGAAGAAGCGTTCGCCGCACGTGCTGCGTCACACGTTCGCCACAGCCATGCTCAACCACGGAGCCGGCATTGAGAGCGTGCGGCGGCTGCTCGGGCACGAGAGCATCGAGACGACGCAGATATACACCCACACGACATTTGAACAGCTGAAACGAGTTTACAAAGAGGCCCTGAAGGGGCGTAACCTTTAACCTAATAAAATAGGAGGCATTATGGAAATTAAGATTCAGTCAATTCATTTTGACGCTACGGAAAAGTTACAGGCGTTCATAGAGAAGAAAGTCGCCAAGTTGGAAAAAACTTATGAAGATATACAGAAAGTAGAGGTGCAGCTGAAAGTGGTGAAGCCCGCCACGGCCATGAACAAGGAGGCAAGCCTCACGGTGACGGTGCCGGGAAACACGTTGTTTGTGGAGAAAGTGAGCGACACTTTTGAGGAATCTATAGACCTCGGTGTGGACTCCATGCGGGTGCAACTGCAGAAATTCAAGGAAAAATTGCGGAAATACTAAAAAAAAACGGGAAAAGTTTTGGAAGTAAGAAAATAATGCGTAACTTTGCAGCCGTTTTCAAGCAGGTTCGCAATCGCGTCGCTCGCGGGAGCGGCTGCAAAGAAAGCCTCTTTAGCTCAGTTGGCCAGAGCACGTGATTTGTAATCTCGGGGTCGTTGGTTCGAATCCGACAAGAGGCTCGGCAAACTTCGAGACAAAGGCCGGCGCAGGGCAATGGCGATTGCCGGCGCGGATGAATGAGAAAAATTAATTTAGATAAGGGTGGTTACCAGAGTGGCCAAATGGGGCAGACTGTAAATCTGCTGTCTTTCGACTTCGGTGGTTCGAATCCATCACCACCCACTCACAAGAGGATTTTGCGGAAATAGCTCAGTTGATAGAGCACTAGCCTTCCAAGCTGGGGGTCGCGGGTTTGAGCCCCGTTTTCCGCTCAAATCTCGCTGTAATAGCTCAGTGGTAGAGCACTTCCTTGGTAAGGAAGAGGTCCTGAGTTCAACTCTCAGTTACAGCTCACTTGGCAGCGAAGCCCCAACGGGCGGGGTGCCACAAAACGTGAAACATTCAATAAAGAGATAAAGAAGAAAAGCTATGGCTAAAGAGCAATTTGTGCGCACCAAACCGCACGTTAACATCGGCACTATCGGTCACGTGGACCACGGTAAGACCACTTTGACGGCTGCCATCACCAAGGTGCTCGCTGAGCGAGTGACCGGCAACGAGGGCAACGTCAAGTCGTTCGACCAAATTGACAATGCCCCCGAGGAGAAAGAGCGTGGTATTACCATCAACACCGCACACGTGGAGTATGAGACGGAGAACCGTCACTATGCACACGTGGACTGCCCGGGACACGCCGACTATGTGAAGAACATGGTAACTGGTGCTGCTCAGATGGACGGTGCTATAATCGTTGTTGCTGCCACCGATGGCCCCATGCCTCAGACCCGTGAGCACGTGCTGCTCGCCCGTCAGGTGAACGTGCCGCGCCTTGTGGTGTTCCTTAACAAGTGCGACATGGTTGAGGACGAGGAAATGCTGGAGCTTGTCGAAATGGAAATGCGCGAGCTTCTCGAGCAATATGAGTACGATGGCGAGAACACGCCTATCATCCGTGGTTCTGCTCTCGGCGCGCTGAATGGCGTTGCAAAGTGGGAAGAGAAAGTCATGGAGCTGATGGCTGCTGTCGACGAGTGGATTCCTCTGCCTCCGCGTGACCTTGACAAGCCTTTCCTGATGCCCGTTGAGGACGTGTTCTCAATCACCGGCCGTGGCACCGTGGCTACGGGTCGTATCGAGACCGGTAAGGTTAAGGTTGGCGATGAGGTTGAGTTGCTCGGCCTTGGCGAGGACAAGAAGTCGGTGGTTACCGGCGTTGAGATGTTCCGCAAGATTCTCGATGAGGGTGAAGCCGGCGACAACGTGGGTCTGTTGCTCCGCGGTATCGACAAGAAGGAAATCAAGCGCGGTATGGTGCTCTGCCATCCGGGTCAGATTAAGCCTTACAAGAAGTTCAAGGCTCAGATATATGTGCTAAAGAAAGAAGAGGGTGGTCGCCATACGCCGTTCGGCAACAAGTATCGTCCCCAGTTCTATCTCCGCACGATGGACTGCACAGGTGAAATCACTCTGCCCGAAGGCGTTGAGATGGTAATGCCCGGTGACAACGTGACCATCACTGTCGAGCTTATTTACGCTGTGGCTCTGAACGTAGGTCTGCGCTTCGCCATCCGTGAGGGAGGCCGCACGGTAGGTGCAGGTCAGATTACGGAGATTATCGAAGACTAATTACAGATAGTTCTCTATATTCGGGGTTCCCGCTGGGTAGCTGACGGGAACCTATTTTACGGGATTAGCTCAGTTGGTAGAGCACTGGTCTCCAAAACCAGGTGTCGGGAGTTCGAGTCTCTCATCCCGTGCTGAAAAGAAAAAGTCATGTTGAAAAGATTTATAGACTATTGTAAGGCATGTTACGAAGAACTTGCGCATAAGACCACTTGGCCAAGCCGTTCGCAACTCACTCACAGTGCGGTGGTAGTATTGTCTGCTTCCCTTGTCATCGCGCTTGTGGTGTGGGCTATGGATTTGGTCTTTAAGTTTGTCATGAGTTCGATTTATCCAAGCTAATTAATAGAGCGATGTCTGAGACTGGAATGAAATGGTATGTTCTGCGTGCCGTCAGTGGGAAGGAGGCAAAAGTAAAGGAGTATCTTGAGGCTGCCATCAAGCATGACGAGACGTTGGCTTCGCATGTGGGTCAGGTGTTGCTGCCCACGGAGAAGTATGCGATGCTCCGCAATGGCAAGCGCGTGATAAAAGAGAAACTGTTTCTTCCCGGCTACGTGCTGGTGGAGGCCAATCTCCAAGGAGAGGTGGCCCATACGCTGCGTTTCATGCCGAATGTCTTGGGCTTCCTCGGTGGACTGGATAACCCTACTCCCCTGCGGCAGGCTGACGTGAACCGGATTCTGGGCACCGCCGAAGAGACCGCTATCGAGAATGTCGAGATGAACATCCCTTATAGCGTTGATGAGACGGTCAAGGTTACGGAAGGCCCATTCAGCGGCTTTAGCGGCGTCATTGAAGAGGTGAATGCCGAGAAGCGCAAGCTGAAAGTCATGGTCAAGATTTTTGGGCGGAAGACACCGCTCGAGCTGGGTTTTATGCAAGTGGAGAAAGAATAGGCGTATATTGTTACGGTACGCCGATTTCTTCATAAGGCGGGTGGACGTGTTCCTCTTTGCCTGTCAACAATCAAATTAATACTAACAGAAATGGCTAAAGAAGTTGCTGGATTAATCAAGCTACAGATTAAGGGTGGCGCTGCAAATCCCTCACCCCCTGTCGGGCCGGCTCTCGGTTCGAAAGGAATCAACATCATGGGGTTCTGCAAGGAATTCAACGCCAGGACTCAGGATAAGGCGGGAAAGATACTTCCTGTCGTTATCACGTACTACGCAGACAAGTCATTCAGCTTCGTCATCAAGACCCCGCCCGCTGCCGTGCAGCTCAAGGAGGCGGCCAAGTTGAAGTCCGGTTCGGCGCAGCCCAACCGTGTAAAGGTTGCGAGCGTGACTTGGGATCAGGTGAGAGCTATCGCCGAGGACAAGTTGAGCGACTTGAACTGTTTCACTGTAGAGGCGGCCATGAAGCTCGTTGCCGGTACGGCACGGAGCATGGGCATTACCGTAGAGGGGGACTTCCCTGGCAAATAACGTATAACTTCAATTGAGACAATGAGTAAACTGACAAAAAACCAAAGGTTGGTGGCTGATAAGGTTGAAGCGGGGAAGGCGTATTCTTTGAAAGAAGCTACTGAGTTGGTGAAGGAGATAACGACCACCAAGTTTGATGCGTCGCTTGACATCGACATCCGCTTGGGCGTTGACCCCCGCAAGGCCAATCAGATGGTGCGTGGCGTGGTGACCCTGCCTAACGGCACGGGGAAGACGGTGCGCGTGCTTTGCCTCTGCACACCCGATGTCGAAGCTGCCGCCAAGGAGGCAGGTGCCGACTACGTGGGGCTTGATGAGTACATAGAGAAGATAAAAGGCGGATGGACTGACGTGGACGTCATCATCACCATGCCCTCGTGCATGGGCAAAATAGGCGCGCTGGGTCGTGTGCTCGGTCCGCGTGGCCTGATGCCTAACCCCAAGAGCGGCACCGTGACCATGGATGTGGCCAAGGCTGTCAAGGACGTGAAAGCCGGAAAGATAGACTTCAAGGTTGACAAGGCAGGCATCGTGCATGCCTCCATCGGCAAGGTCTCTTTCCCGCCTGAGAAGATTTATGAGAATGCGAAGGAATTCGTGCAGACCATAATCAAGCTCAAACCGGCCACCGCTAAGGGTACGTATATCAAGAGTATCTTTATTTCAAGCACTATGAGCAAGGGTATCAAGATTGATCCTAAGACAATAGAGTAACTCGTAAAAGTTTGGTGAGATGAAGAAAGAAGTAAAAGATACTATTATAGTGGAGCTAGGCGAGAAGCTGAAATCTTATCCGCACTTCTACTTGGTGGACACCGCCGGGATGAATGCGGAGAAGACGAGCGAGTTGCGTCGCAAGTGCTTCAAGAACGAGATTAAGATGGTGGTGGTGAAGAACACCCTGCTGCACAAGGCTTTCGAGACAGCTGACGTGGACTTCGAACCGCTGTACGGATGCTTGAAAGGCAATACCGCCGTGCTGTTCACCATGACGGCCAACCAGCCGGCCAAGCTGCTCAAGGAATACGAAAAGGACGGAATCCCAGCCTTGAAGGGCGCATACGCGGAGGAAAGCTTCTTCGTGGGCGCAGACAAACTTGGGGAGCTGGCTTCGCTCAAGAGCAAGAACGAGCTTATCGCAGAGGTGGTGGCATTGCTGCAATCGCCTGCAAAGAATGTCGTTTCCGCACTGCAATCAGGAGCAAACACCATTCATGGTGTGCTGAAGACTTTAGGCGAGCGTCCTGAATAAACAAAGTCACAATAAGAACAAAAACAATAAAAATTAAAATAAAATGGCAGATATTAAAGCTATCGCTGAAGAGTTGGTAAATCTTACAGTAAAGGAAGTAAACGAGTTGGCAACGATCCTGAAGGACGAGTATGGAATTGAACCCGCCGCTGCAGCTGTTGCTGTTGCTGCCGGCCCTGTTGCTGCCGGTGCAGCCGAGGCTGCTGAGGAGAAGTCTTCTTTCGATGTCGTGCTGAAAGAGGTCGGCTCCGCCAAGCTGCAGGTAGTGAAAGCTGTTAAAGAGGCTTGCGGCCTTAGCTTGAAAGAGGCTAAAGACCTTGTGGACGGCGCTCCCTCGACACTGAAAGAGGGCATGTCGAAAGACGAGGCCGAGAACCTCAAGAAAACCATCGAGGCTGTTGGCGCAGTCGTTGAACTGAAGTAATCTTTGCATATTTATTGCAAATTC
The DNA here is from genome assembly GCA_964554115.1 of uncultured Prevotella sp. Classification (GTDB taxonomy): domain Bacteria; phylum Bacteroidota; class Bacteroidia; order Bacteroidales; family Bacteroidaceae; genus Prevotella. Next base: position 8,608 of record CAZKMT010000023.1, on the reverse strand, counting down.
AAGATAGGGTTAAGAATCTCTAAGTAGGAGGTTCTTAACCTTTTGTGTCTATTTTTAGGCAATTAAAGGCTAACGGGCCTATGGCCCAAGTATAAGATTAATCATTTTTTATGGCTTCAAAAATAGTAGATAACAGAGTAAACTTCGGCAGCGTCAAGAATCCGATGCCGTTTCCGGATTTCCTGGATGTGCAATTGAAGTCCTTCAAGGATTTCTTGCAGTTGGACACTCCGCCTGAGGAACGCAAGAATGACGGTTTGTATAAGGTGTTCGCAGAGAACTTCCCACTGACCGACACGCGCAACAATTTCGTTCTTGAGTTCCTGGATTACTATATAGACCCGCCCCGCTACACCATCGATGAGTGTCTGGAGCGCGGCCTTACTTATAGCGTACCTCTGAAGGCTAAGCTGAAACTGTATTGCACAGACCCGGACCATGAGGACTTCGGCACGGTCATTCAGGACGTGTTTCTCGGTCCGATACCTTACATGACGGAAAACGGCACTTTCGTAATCAATGGCGCTGAGCGCGTGGTGGTGTCGCAGTTGCATCGCTCTCCGGGCGTGTTCTTCGGGCAGAGCGTACATGCCAATGGCACATTGCTCTATTCGGCGCGCATCATACCGTTCAAGGGCTCATGGATAGAGTTCGCCACCGACATCAACAATGTGATGTATGCTTACATCGACCGGAAGAAGAAGTTGCCTGTCACTACACTTTTGAGAGCCATAGGCTTTGAGACCGACAAGGACATACTGCGAATCTTCGACCTCGCCGAAGAGGTGAAAGTCAACAAGCAAAGCCTTAAGAAAGCCGTCGGGCGCAAGCTGGCTGCCCGCGTGCTGAAGAGCTGGAACGAGGATTTCGTAGACGAAGACACGGGCGAGGTGGTTTCCATCGAGCGCAATGAGGTCATCATGGAGCGCGAGACGGACATCACGGAAGAGAATATGCTTGACATCCTTGAGAGTGGCACGCAGAGCATACTCGTACACAAGGACGAATCGGTGGCGCAAGACTACTCGATAATATTCAACACATTGCAGAAAGACCCGAGCAACTCGGAGAAAGAGGCCGTGCTCTACATCTACCGCCAGCTGCGCAATGCAGATCCTGCCGACGATGCCAGTGCGCGTGAGGTCATTCAGAGCCTGTTCTTCTCCGACAAGCGCTATGACCTTGGCGATGTGGGGCGTTACCGCATAAACCGCAAGCTGGGTCTCGACACCGACATGGATGTGCGTGTGCTCACCAAGGAAGACATCATAGAAATCATAAAATACTTGATTCAGCTTATCAACTCAAAGGCCACGGTGGATGACATAGACCACCTGTCGAACCGCCGTGTGCGCACTGTGGGCGAGCAGCTGAGCAACCAATTCTCGATAGGTCTGGCGCGCATGAGCCGCACCATCAGGGAGCGCATGAACGTGCGCGACAACGAGGTGTTTACGCCGACCGACTTGATTAACGCAAAGACGATATCGAGTGTAATCAACTCATTCTTCGGCACAAACCCACTGTCGCAGTTCATGGACCAGACCAACCCGCTGGCTGAGGTCACACATAAGCGCCGCCTGTCGGCACTCGGCCCCGGAGGACTGTCGCGCGAGCGTGCCGGATTCGAGGTGCGCGACGTGCACTATACCCACTACGGTCGTTTGTGCCCCATCGAGAGTCCCGAGGGCCCGAACATCGGACTTATATCGTCGCTTTGTGTTTATGCGAAGATAAACGAACTGGGATTCATAGAAACGCCTTACCGAAAGGTGGAAAATGGCGTGGTGGACCTGAAGAATGAGGATGTGGTTTACCTCACCGCAGAGGAAGAAGAGAACCACATAATAGGGCAGGGCAACGCTCCGCTCAATGACGATGGCACATTCATACGCAGTGTGGTGAAATGCCGTCTGGATGCCGACTTCCCGGTGGTGCCACCGGAGCAAGTCGACTTGATGGACGTGTCTCCACAGCAGATAGCGTCTATCGCGGCGTCGCTCATACCGTTTCTCGAGCACGATGATGCCCACCGCGCACTCATGGGCTCCAACATGATGCGCCAGGCCGTGCCGCTGCTCCACAACGAAGCGCCCATTGTCGGCACGGGCATCGAGAAGCAGGTGTGCGAGAACTCGCGCACGATGATTACCGCCGAAGGCGATGGCGTGGTGGAATATGTGGATGCCACTACCATACGAATCCTGTACGACCGGACGGAGGACGAGGAGTTCGTAAGCTTTGAGCCGGCTCTGAAGGAATACCGCATACCGAAGTTCCGCCGCACAAACCAAAACATGACGATTGACCTGCGTCCAATCTGCGACAAGGGGCAGCGTGTGAAGAAAGGTGACATCCTCACCGAGGGTTACGCCACCGAGAAAGGTGAGTTGGCGCTCGGACGCAACCTCCTTGTGGCGTACATGCCGTGGAAAGGATATAACTACGAGGATGCCATTGTGCTCAACGAGCGCATCGTGCGCGAGGACATCCTCACGTCGGTGCATGTGGATGAGTATTCTCTAGACGTGCGCGAGACAAAGCGCGGCGTGGAAGAGTTCACAAGCGACATACCCAACGTGAGCGAGGAGGCGACCAAAGACCTCGATGAAAACGGAATCATACGTGTCGGGGCGCGCGTTGAGCCGGGTGACATCCTCATCGGAAAAATATCCCCGAAAGGCGAGAGCGACCCGTCGCCCGAGGAGAAACTGCTCCGTGCCATCTTCGGCGACAAGGCCGGTGACGTGAAAGACTCGTCGCTGAAAGCCAATCCGTCGCTTACCGGCGTGGTGATAGACAAGAAGCTGTTTGCGCGCGCCATCAAGACACGCCAGACCAAGCAACAAGACAAGGTGCTGCTGGCCAAGATTGACGAGGAGTATGAAGCTAAGGTAGACGACCTGAAAGACATTCTCGTAGACAAGCTCCTTATCCTCACGGAGGGAATGACCTCGCAAGGCATCAAGGACTACACCGGTGCCGAAATCATAACCAAGGGCAGCAAGTTTACCGTCGCCGGTCTTAAAAACCTTGAGTACGGCGACATACAGATAAGCAACTGGACGACCGATGACCACAAGAACGAGCTTATCTCAAAGCTGATAATAAACTTCATGAAGAAGTACAAGCTGCTCGATGCGGAGATGAAGCGCAAGAAGTTTGCCATAACCATTGGCGACGAACTGCCATCGGGCATCCTGCAAATGGCCAAGGTGTATGTGGCCAAGAAGCGTAAGATAAGCATCGGCGACAAGCTCGCCGGTCGCCACGGCAACAAGGGTATAGTGTCGAAAGTGGTGCGCCAGGAAGACATGCCGTTCCTTGAGGACGGACGACCCGTTGACTTGGTGCTCAATCCGTTGGGCGTGCCGTCGCGCATGAACCTCGGGCAGATATTCGAGGCTATCCTCGGCGCGGCTGGCAAGCGTCTCGGCATTAAGTTCTCCACGCCCATTTTCGATGGAGCCAAGCTCGAAGACCTTGCCGAATGGACAGACAAGGCAGGACTGCCGCGCCTGTGCTCCACCTACCTTTACGATGGGGAGACGGGAGAGCGGTTCGACCAGCCGGCCACTGTGGGCATCACGTACTTCTTGAAGCTCGGCCACATGGTGGAAGACAAGATGCACGCACGCTCCATCGGGCCGTACTCGCTCATCACACAGCAGCCATTGGGTGGCAAGGCACAGTTTGGTGGCCAGCGATTCGGAGAGATGGAGGTATGGGCCCTTGAGGCCTTTGGCGCCAGCCACGTGCTTCAGGAGATACTCACCATCAAGTCTGACGACGTGGTGGGCCGCAGCAAGGCTTACGAGGCCATTGTCAAAGGTGAGCCGATGCCAACGCCGGGTATCCCCGAGTCACTCAACGTGTTGCTCCACGAGCTGAAAGGCCTCGGGCTGAGCATGACCCTCGATTAACAAGCAACTCTTTACATAAATAACATAACAAAGTAAATATGGCTTTTAGAAAAGATTCAAAGATAAAGAGTAATTTCACTAAGATAACCATTGGGCTTGCCTCTCCCGAGGAAATACTGGAAAGCTCGCATGGAGAGGTGACCAAGCCGGAAACCATCAACTACCGCACGTACAAGCCCGAGCGTGACGGCCTGTTCTGCGAGCGCATCTTCGGCCCGACAAAAGATTACGAGTGCGCTTGCGGCAAATACAAGCGCATACGTTACAAGGGTATCGTGTGCGACCGTTGCGGCGTCGAGGTGACGGAGAAGAAAGTGCGCCGGGAGCGCACCGGCCACATTGAGCTTGTGGTTCCCGTGGCGCACATCTGGTATTTCCGTTCGCTGCCGAACAAAATCGGCTACTTGCTCGGCCTGCCCACAAAGAAGTTGGATGCCATAATATATTACGAGCGTTACGTGGTGATACAGCCGGGTGTCTTGGCCGGCAAGAAAGATGCCGATGGCAATGATGTCGTTGGCTCCAACAAGTACGACTTGCTCTCAGAGGAGGAATATACCAACGTCATCGAAAATTATGTTTCTCCGGATAACGAGTATCTTGACGATAGCGACCCTAACAAGTTTATCGCCAAGATGGGAGCGGAGGCCATTTACGACTTGCTGACCAAGCTCGACCTGGATTCGCTGTCGTATGAGCTCCGCGACCGTGCCAACAGCGACTCGTCTGTGCAGCGCAAGACGGAGGCTCTGAAGCGTTTGCAAGTTGTGGAGGCTTTCCGAGGCAGCAAGGACATCAACCGTCCGGAGTGGATGATAATGAAGATAATCCCGGTCATACCGCCCGAGTTGCGCCCCTTGGTGCCCCTCGACGGAGGCCGTTTCGCCACATCCGACCTCAATGACCTCTATCGCCGCGTCATAATTCGCAACAATCGCTTGAAGAGGCTCATAGAGATAAAGGCTCCGGAGGTGATTCTCCGCAATGAGAAGCGTATGCTTCAAGAGGCTGTAGACACTCTCTTTGACAACTCGCGCAAGAGCAGTGCCGTGAAGAGTGACAGCAATCGTCCGCTGAAGTCGCTTTCCGACTCCCTCAAAGGAAAGCAGGGGCGCTTTCGCCAGAACCTGCTCGGAAAGCGTGTGGACTACTCGGCGCGTTCGGTAATTGTCGTCGGCCCGGAGTTGAAGATGGGCGAGTGCGGCTTGCCTACGCTGATGGCTGCCGAGCTGTACAAGCCGTTCATAATCCGTAAGCTCATTGAGCGTGGCATCGTCAAGACGGTGAAGAGCGCGAAGAAGATAGTGGATCGTCGCGAACCCGTTATCTGGGATATTCTCGAGAATGTCATGAAAGGGCATCCTGTGCTTCTAAACAGAGCCCCGACACTCCACAGGCTCGGTATCCAGGCTTTCCAGCCAAAGCTCATCGAAGGCAAGGCCATACAGTTGCACCCCTTGGCATGTACGGCTTTCAATGCCGACTTCGACGGCGACCAGATGGCTGTCCACCTGCCACTTAGCAATGAAGCCGTGCTCGAGGCGCAGATACTGATGCTCCAGAGTCACAACATCCTTAATCCGGCCAACGGTGCCCCTATCACGGTGCCGTCGCAGGATATGGTGCTCGGCCTCTATTACATAACCAAAATCCGCCCCGGAGCAAAGGGTGAAGGCCTTACGTTCTATGGCCCTGAAGAGGCGATTATCGCGCACAATGAGGGCAAGTGCGACTTGCACGCCCAAGTCAAGGTCGTTGTCAAAGACCTCGACGGGAAAGGCGGCTTGGTCAGCAAGATGGTTGAAACGTCGGTTGGCCGTGTGATTGTCAACGATATCATACCAGATGCCGTGGGATATGTCAACAAGGTCATATCCAAGAAGACCTTGCGCGACATCATTGCCGATGTAATCAAGACTGTGGGCTTCGCCGAGGCCTGCGAGTTCCTGGACGGCATCAAGAACCTCGGATACCGCATGGCTTACCTCGCAGGACTGTCGTTCAACCTTGACGACATCATCATACCGTCGGAAAAGGCCGCCCTTGTGGAGAAAGGCAATGAGGAAGTGCGCCAGATTACAGAAAACTACAACATGGGATTCATTACCGATACCGAGCGTTACAATCAGGTAATCGACACGTGGACCCATATCAACAATGACCTTGGCAACATTCTCATGAAAGAGATGACCGAGGCCGACCAAGGCTTCAATGCCGTGTTCATGATGCTTGACTCCGGTGCCCGCGGCTCCAAGGACCAGATTCGCCAGCTTTCCGGAATGCGCGGACTTATGGCCAAACCCCAGAAAGCCGGTGCCGAGGGTGCCCAGATTATAGAAAACCCGATTCTGTCCAACTTCAAAGAGGGCATGTCGGTGCTTGAATACTTCATCTCCACCCACGGAGCGCGCAAGGGTCTTGCCGACACCGCCATGAAGACTGCCGATGCGGGATATCTCACACGCCGGCTTGTTGACGTGTCGCATGATGTAATCATCACGGAGGAGGATTGCGGCACGCTCCGAGGCCTTGTATGTACGGCTCTGAAGAATGGCGATGAGGTGATATCAACGCTGTATGAGCGCATTCTTGGGCGTGTGTCTGTGCATGACATAATCCATCCTACCACGGGCGAGCTAATCGTTGCTGCCGGCGAGGAGATAACGGAGTCAGTGGCCCAGGCCATCGAAGACTCTCCGATAGAGAGCGTTGAGATTCGTTCTGTGCTCACCTGTGAGAGCAAGCATGGCGTCTGCATGAAGTGCTATGGCCGCAACCTCGCTACGCGCCGCATGGTGCAGAAAGGCGAGGCGGTGGGCGTCATCGCGGCGCAGGCCATCGGTGAGCCCGGCACGCAGCTTACGTTGCGTACTTTCCACGCCGGTGGTGTGGCTACCAACGCCGCTGCCAATGCCTCTATCGTGGCTAAGAACGACAGCCGCCTTGAGTTCGAGGAACTGCGCACGGTGCCTTTCGAGGAAGACGGCAAGAAGTGCGAGATGGTGGTCAGCCGTCTGGGCGAGGTGCGTTTCATCGACCCGAACACAAAGATTGTGCTTTCTACCATGAACGTGCCATACGGCTCGTCGCTCTATCACAAGACGGGAGACGTGGTCGCAAAGGGCGAAAAGATTGCCCAATGGGATCCTTTCAATGCCGTAATCGTCACCGAATACGCCGGAACGCTGAAGTTCAACGATGTGGTAGAGGGCGTTACCTACCGCGCAGAGACCGATGAAACCACGGGACTTACCGAGAAAATCATCACGGAGTCGAAAGACAAGTCGAAAGTGCCCACCTGCGACATTATCGATTCGGACGGTGTGAAGGTCGGCACATATAACTTCCCGGTGGGCGGACACGTCGTGGTGGAAGACGGTCAGGTGGTGAAGACAGGTGAGACGCTTGTCAAGATTCCGCGTGCTGTGGGCAAAGCCGGCGACATCACCGGCGGTCTGCCCCGTGTGACGGAGCTTTTCGAGGCGCGCAACCCCTCAAATCCGGCTGTGGTGAGCGAAATCGACGGCGAGGTGACCATGGGCAAGGTGAAACGCGGCAACCGCGAGATTATCGTCACGTCGAAGACGGGCGAGCAGCGCAAATATCTCGTGTCGCTTTCCAAGCAGATTCTCGTGCAGGAGCACGATGCCGTGCGTGCCGGCACTCCGCTCTCCGATGGCGCTGTCACTCCGGTGGACATCCTTGCCATCAAGGGTCCCACGGCCGTGCAAGAGTATATTGTCAACGAAGTGCAGGACGTTTATCGTTTGCAGGGCGTGAAGATTAACGACAAGCACTTTGAGATTATTGTCAGGCAGATGATGCGCAAGGTGCAAATCAATGACCCCGGCGATACGTCGTTCCTTGAGCAAGAAGTGGTCGACAAGCTCGATTTTGCTGAGGAGAACGACCGTATCTGGGGCAAGAAGGTGGTCATCGATGCGGGCGACAGTGAGAACATGCAAAAGGGGCAGATAGTGACCGTGCGCAAGTTGCGCGATGAGAACTCATCGCTCAAGCGCCGTGACCTCAAGCTCGTGCAGGTGCGTGATGCCGTGCCCGCCACGTCGACACAAATACTCCAGGGCATCACACGTGCCGCTTTGCAGACCAAGAGCTTCATGTCAGCCGCATCGTTCCAGGAAACGACTAAGGTGCTCAATGAAGCGGCCATCCGCGGCAAAGTTGATTATCTGGAAGGAATGAAGGAGAACGTCATTTGCGGACACCTCATTCCGGCCGGCACAGGTCTGCGCGAGTTCGACAAGCTTATCGTTGGCTCCAAGGAAGAATACGACCGCATACAGGCCAACCGTAAGAATGTGCTCGACTTTGTTGAGGGCGACAACAGTGCGGCAGGCGCTGCCGAAAAGACAGAGAAACTGACCGAAGCGGTGTCCACCCCCCAGTCTTGACATCCCCAAGGCCGGGTTCATCCATGCGAAAAAGCCCCCGCATTCTCTCAGTAGAGAGTGCGGGGGCTTTCTTGTGTGAATGCCGGCTTACCACCATACATGCAAATATGCAACTAATGGCATCCTGTTGCGGCCTTGATTGTATGAATGCCGTGTGAACACGACACTGTGAAAGCCTTTAACACAAAACTCAATCATGACATGTCGTAAGCTTGTACCGAAAAGGCCGCCTTGCACTCTTATCCACGGCATTGGTATTTTGCGGATATT
>CAZKMT010000022.1:0-31464 GCA_964554115.1 uncultured Prevotella sp. | reverse complement strand
GCATAATAAACCACGGCATCTTCCGGCATATCGGAAAGGATTTCTGAAAGTTTCTCGGCAAAGGCTGCTTGCTTTGAGGCATCAGCCTCGCAAGGGATTTCCGATGTCTTCTTATAGGTGAATCCGATGCGGTTCAGCAAGTCTGCAACCCCTTGGGGAGTGTATTCAACGCCGAATGTGGACTTTATCCAAGTCGCCACACTTTTGGCATCCGTGTATATGTGCTCGCGCAGTTCCTTGCGCAAGGCGGCCAACTGACGGCTGTCAAGAAGCCCCCAATAACCCTTGCAGCGGTTTTCCAAGAGTTCATCAGCGCCACCATGCAAATAAGCGGAACGGTAACGGATATATGTTGAATATAAGAGGGTTAGAAATCACACTAAGAATTTAGATATGTACATCGTGTAAGGTTGTATATAATTGCCTAAACAATTATGAATCAGTCATATGCTAATCAATCTTTCTAATGGCGGTCATTAGAAAGATTGGTAATTACGTCTCTAATGACCGATTTGGATTAAAACGATAAAAACAGTCACGGCTGTATCCCATGATCTTGCACGCGCGACACGTTACCCAACTTTTGGGAGAGCTCGAGCAATCCCAGCTTGTTCTTGATGACTTTTTCTGATGTTGTCATAACTCAATCTTTTTTCTGTTACAAAATTATTCTTTTTATGCATAACTGTCAGATTAAGTCTTGACCAATTCGGTTTTAGAAAAAATGTCACATAGAAATTCCATTAACGTAAATGAATCATTTTTTTACACTCTATCATTCCTTTTCTGGCTCTTTTTCTTTCTTCTTTCTTATGTTCAATAAGTCTTTCATTCCGTTGAAGTCTTTTTTCATAATCAAGCCAATGCCCTGTGTGTTAAGGCTTGATTTTGTGAAATATCGGTCGTTAGTTTGGTTGTAAACCTTTAGGGATATATTTCCGTTGGGCTTTAGCAAGTAGCGGATGTCAAAATCGCCGATAAAGCTTGTGTTGGCAGTGTTGGCATTGTCGCGGTAGCCAAACTGTCCGTTTATCAGCAACCTGTTGTTGAGTAGCCGTCCGCTAAGCAACCCCTCATATTCGGCATTGTTCCATCCCTCGTCGCCGGTTGATATGTTGGCACCGAAGTTCCAATTGTTACTTTTTATGACGGAACTCAGCACATGGTTTATTTGCGTTGATATTGTGCCCGACAGCAAGCTCTGCATGGCGAGCGATGTTTGGTTTTTCTGTTCTTCGCTCTGTGCGGCCGAGTTGTTGGCGCTTTGTGGATAGAAGCGTCCTATGCCAAGGAGGTAGACCACTTGCTGGTTCATTTCGTCTTCGCTGTTTATGATGCTCTTTATCATCTGCTTCTCATCGCTGCTCACGGTCGGCAAGTCGAGGTCGAAAGATATTTCAGGATTTTGCGGCTGTCCGCTTATGTTCATCAAGCAGTTCACGCGGATGGTGTTGTTTGTGAAGCTGTTACCGACATTTAAGTCTGATAGTGACACACCGTTCACGGTGTAAACGGCTTGCAAGTTCAGCTGTGCATCGTATGGATTGCCACTGAATGTGATACTGCTGCCCTCATTGAATACAAAGTTTTTCTTTATTATGTCTTGGATGGTTATTCCGTAGGTGCCTTGCGTAATGGTGTATGTGCCAAACATGTTGAAGTCGCCCTTGTTGAAAAATGAGGCACGTATGGAGCCTTCGCCGTTCAGCGTGATATAGTCATCGGTTTGTGCGTCCATAAGCAGCCTTACAGTCAAGTCGGGTGTGCAGTTGAGCAAGAAATTTATGTGGATGTCAGAGGGGATGTCTTCTGCCGTCAGTGTGGCGTGTGGCTTTTCCGTGTACACAGCAGTGTCGGTCTTTGTCGCATCGTTCCATGTTATGAACTCTTGTGTCACGATGTCATTGGGGGTAGATACGTTGTACACAAAGACAGAACCCTCGAGTGGGGTTGCATTGATGTCGATGTTTACATCGCCGCGCCTGCCGTTTATCCCAACATCACCGGAGGCATATATTGTGCCAAAGAACGAGTATTCACCGAAATCCGCAAAATTGTAAGCTAACAGGTTGTCGGCTTCCACATCGATAGCATACGAAAGGTCTTTCAAGTGATTGTGGTACAGGCTGCCACGCACCGTCCCAACGTTGCCGTTGACATCGTATATGGGTGCATGGACTATCTTTATTTCATTCCTGACAAACTCTATCGTATCATTGCGCATGTAGTATTTGCAATTCACCGGAGTAATGGTCGCTTCTCCATTGACGACAATTGTGCCGAGCAGGTCTAACTGTTTCAGTTGCCCAACTATCCGTGCATTGCCGTATGCCTGTCCATTGACATCGCTCATGAAGGTCTCGGTGAAAGACTTGATGAAGTCGATATGGGTGCCGGCAGCATCGATGTTTATGTCGAGGCAGTTGCGTTCGGGCGACACATATCCGTGGATTAGCGTCATGGCATCGGGGCCGTCGTTTGCTATGGCATTAATGTCGATTTGCTTTTCTTGTTTGTTCCAGCCAACGGTAGCGTTCAGCACGCCCATCCGTCCATCCTCGAAAGTGAAGTTTTCCACTTTAATGTTTCCTTCGGCCGAAAGCTCGCCAAACGGCGCTATGATAAGAGCCTGCCCATTTGCCAGACCGTTGAATTCCACAGAGTGGAAATTTACGAGATCCAGCACATAACCAATGTCGATGCCGTTCAAGTCTATGATGAGCGAGTCGGTAAGCGCTGCGGATGCCTTGCCATTGATTATCACGTGCTGGTTGTTGTGCATCAGCGCAAACCTATCCACGCTTAGGCTTTTTCCCGAATAAGTTATGCTCGATGGCATGACGTTCCAGATGTCATTGTTGATATTTATATGGGATGGCATTACTTTTATGTCTGCCACATGCTTTCCCTCATTGTCGCAGTAAAAACCGAAGATGGTGTTCAGCTCGCCGCTAATTCCGTTGTCAGAGTTGTTGTTCCATGTAAGGGAAGTGCTCAGTTTGTTGTCTGAGCCGTTTCCCCAAAGTCTGAATTCCATGTCACGTCCATTCCTTCTGGCTTGGGTTACGCCGATGTTGCATAGCAACGTGTCATTTACCGACTTTATTTCAATGCTGCCGTTTCGGTAGTTCGTCTCTCCGTAAGTGAAGTCGTCCGCATGGCAAAGTACAGCAATGTCACGCTTGTTATCGTCAACGCTTGCGCTGAGGTCTATAGGACTGTTGACCATCAACGGTATGCCGAGAAGCCCTTTCGCCCATTCCGTATCCGTGATGTGAATCCGGAGACTGAAATCATTGCTTGCCACGGAACGTGTTTGGGGAAGTCCCGGCAGAGTGGGTAGACTCTCGCCTATAATATTGATTACGCTCTGTGGCAACATCTTGTATTCAAAGTTCCCTTTCAGTTCTGCATTGCCGAAATCACTTTTCATGGCTACGAATCGTTCGTTGCCAAAGTCTCCAGACTTTATTTCAATATTGTCTATGGACAGGGTGTCGTCTGCAGATTCCATGCGCATGTCGCATATCTTGACATTGCCTTTAGCATCGTTTATGCCTGTACCCATGAGGTTGGCGTTTACATTTAGGGAAAAGGCTGCGTCACCCCATTTTTCTGTCATGTTGATGGCTTTTGGACAGAAGCGTCTGACAGACGAGGTGAGGCTTATGGCTGTAAAGCCGTCTGTTTTTTTCAGAGCTCCCTCCACATCAATGTCCATGTTGGAGTCGTTGACTTTCAGTCTGCCGTGAATGTTGTTGCCGTCATACGAACCATCTATTGATATTTTGTTTACAGCGTAATTGTTATATTCTAATTTTTCGGCTGTTCCCTCAATGGATATTTTCGGTGCGTGGCCCGTTTCAAGCTTGCCTTTGGCACGGAGACTTGCTGACACTTTGCCCACAGATTCCTTACCAATCAGATGGCCAAGTTCGAATTCATCGGCAGAAATTCCGCCCGAAAAGCCTTGGTTTTTGCCCAAAGACAAGGAAAAAGACAGCTTTCCTATTCCGGTCATCATGGTGCCTTCGGCTTCCATTGATTTATCGACTGTGGTGTAGACGTTGCCGCGCAGGCGGATGCATCCCATGTTTGCCAACATCTTTCCAATCGGCTTTTCCTCCAAACTCTCTATACCGCTGTTTTGCAATATGGTAAAAATAACCTCTTCCGGCAGAGACAGGTCATTTATGTTTGCATTCCACGATACTTCCGGCCCCCAATCTTTCACCCATCCGTTAGCGTTAATGGAAATATCACCGGAAGCGGACACAGCGTTGAAGCGTGTTATGTGCAAATCATCTCCAGAACCATGGAAAGCAGAGGAAATACTTATGGCATCATTGAAATTATTCAGTGCGGGAACGACGCTGGCAAGGTCGGAAAGCGTGATTGTCGATTTGTCCATGCGGCCTTGGAACTTCAGTGACGGCATGGATATTTCGCCGTTGTCCATATCGTAGGCAGCTGTCATTTCGCTTATGGAAACGAGTGTGGAAGGCAATTCCATGTGCAGGCCGCTTAGCCGGCTTCCCGATTTCCCACTCTCAAACATGAGAGACAATTTCTTTATGTCTATGCCAGATTGCTCCTTCAGCGCAATCCTCTTTACGTTAATGTTCAAACTGTCTTCCTTGAGGACTTTCAGTATTATGTGAGCACTGATGTCTGTTATCTTGAGGTGATTGGGGTTGAGGCGGCTTGGCGATGGAGCAATGTCGTAGCGGTTGTATTCAACACTGCTGCGCCTCATTATCAGCGAATTTATCCTCAAGTCCAAGTTTCCGTGGCTCGTTGTGTCTTTAGATGCAAGAGAATCTATCAGGAATTGGCAGTTGATTTTTTCCGACGCAGAACACTTGTACAGATTTGCATGGGCATTGAACACCTGCGCCGAAGAGATTGACACACGCCCTTTTGCCAATGGAATCAACTCAATCTTGACGGCAAGCCGCGCAGCCCTTAGCATTTCCTTGCCTTGTCGGTCGTATATCAACACATCGTCTATGACCAAACGGTTGAACAGTCCGAGTTCTACCCGCCCTATGCTCACCTCCGTCCCGAACTTGCCGGCCAGAGCTTTTGACACCTGCGCTCCAAGAAAACCCTGCACTCGAGACACATTCAGGAGTATGATTAATGCTGCATAGAGGCTTATGAGCGTCCATGTAACGATGGTTATTATGTGCTTAATTATTTTCAATGCAATGATTTGTGAGCGACAGTCTTTTCCTTGATAGCTTTTTCTTTCGTGCAAAGTTACACATTAATCTTGTCTTAAGGCTGTTTTGCATGTGATTTCTGAAACATAGGCTTAAATCTGTTGGCGTATTCCAAATCATTTTGTTCGGAATAAGTTTTATGGCTTCGAGTGTTAGCGTACATCGCATGTCATTCCGAACCAGTCCAAGAACATAGCATATATAGCGTATTGAAAGTCCAATCCCACCACCAAAGAGTTTTAAAGCAAGGCTTCCCTTTGTGGCTTGGAATGTGCTCTTTCCTAAAACACTGTTTTGAAGATGTGTTTTTTACAAAAACAGGCGGGAATGGTAACCTGTGGCATCGGGTTCCATTCCCGCCTGTCATTTATTTGCCACGCAAAGCAGATATGGATTCTTTCAGCGCGGCAATCTTCTCTTCACTGTCATGTTGTTTTTTGCGTTCCATGGCAACGATGGCCTCCGGGGCGTTGGCCATGAACTTCTCATTGGACAATTTCTTCATCACCCCGGCAAGGAACCCTTCAAGATGCTTTAGCTGGGCTTCCTGCTTGGCTATCTCGTTTTCTATGTCTATCATGCTGCCCAATGGCACGGCAAATTCGGATGTGCCTATCATGAATGATGCCGCTGTAGAGTCTTTCTCGTCCACCACTTCCACAGTATTGACGTTTGCCATCTTAGATATGACGCAGTTGTAAGCTTCAAGGGGATTGACTTCCACAGCCTGTAAGCGTAGAGACTCACGTTGCGGCAAGTTCTTTTGGTTTCTCACGGCACGCACGCCGCCCACTATCTGCTTTACACGCTCCATGTCGGCGACAACAGCCTTGTCGTCAGCAGTTGGTTGTTCCATATACAGACGGTCGCGCATTATCGATTCGCCTGCGGTCCTGTCGTAGATGTGTTGCCACAGCTCTTCGGTGATGAAAGGCATGAAAGGATGAAGCATCTTGAGCAGTGTCTCGAAGAAATGCAGTGTAGCGTTGTATGTGCCCCTGTCGAGAGGATGGCCGTAAGCGGGCTTTACCATTTCAAGATACCAACTGGAAAATTCGTCCCAAAACAGCCGGTAGACCACCATCAGGGCATCGGAAATGCGGTATTTCCTAAACAGTTCGTCAAGTTCGTTGCTTGCATGGCGTAGCGCGGCCGCGAACCATTTCGTGGCAATGGCATTGACTTCAGACTGTTCCACATCCTCCACAGACCACCCTTTGACGAGACGGAAGGCGTTCCATATCTTATTGTTGAAGTTGCGTCCTTGTTCGCACAGATTCTCGTCGAAGAGGATGTCGTTGCCTGCCGGAGCGGAAAGCATCATGCCCATACGCACGCCGTCTGCTCCATATTTGTCTATGAGAGCCAAAGGGTCGGGCGAGTTTCCAAGACTCTTCGACATTTTGCGACCGAGTTTGTCGCGCACAATGCCCGTGAAGTACACGTGGCGGAACGGCATTTGCCCACGATACTCATAGCCTGCCATTATCATCCGTGCCACCCAGAAGAAAATGATGTCAGGAGCGGTCACGAGGTCACTCGTGGGGTAATAGTAATTTATTTCTTCGTTGTCGGGATTGTTGATGCCATCGAACACGGATATTGGCCACAGCCACGATGAAAACCACGTGTCGAGGCAGTCTTCGTCCTGTCTGAGGTCGGCGGCAGACAGTGCCGGATTGTTCTGTCGAGCCATGGCTAGTGCCTCCTCGGGGGTTTCTGCCACAATCACATCGGTTCCATTGGCTGTCGGATAGTAATAAGCCGGTATGCGGTGTCCCCACCAAAGTTGTCGGCTTATGCACCAGTCTTTGATGTTTTCGAGCCAATGGCGATAGATGTTTTTATATTTTTGAGGATAAAACTGTATGTCATCGTTCATGACAGGCCCAAGCGACATGTCGGCAAAATGGCGCATTGACAAAAACCATTGCGTAGACAGTTTTGGCTCTATAGGCACATTAGTGCGCTCAGAAAAGCCCACCTTATTGTCATACTCTTCAACTTTTTCCATCAAACCGGCGGCTTGCAAATCATCTGCTATGCGCATACGCACGTCAAGACGATCCATGCCCACGTACAGACCGGCATTGTCACTGAGAGTGCCATCGTCGTTGAATATGTCTATAGAGTCCAAGTGGTGTTTCAGTCCCAAGGCGTGGTCGTTGACATCGTGTGCGGGTGTAACCTTTAGGCATCCCGTTCCAAAGTTTATGTCCACGTAGTCGTCTTCAATGACAGGTATCTCCCTCCCAACGAGAGGCACTACCACGCGCTTGCCGCGAAGCCACTGGTTTTTAGGGTCGTTGGGGTTGATACACATGGCCGTGTCGCCCATGATTGTTTCCGGACGGGTGGTGGCCACGATGGCGTATTTCCCCGGCTCACCGGCAACCATGTAGCGGAGGTAATATAGCTTTGAATGCTCCTCCTTATACACTACTTCCTCGTCAGACAATGCAGTCTGTGCCTTGGGGTCCCAGTTGACCATGCGCACGCCACGGTAGATAAGTCCCTTGCGGTACAAGTCACAGAACACTTTTATAACGCCGCGCGAACGCTTCTCGTCCATGGTAAAGGCAGTGCGCTCCCAATCGCAACTGGCACCGAGACGGCGCAACTGCTTCAATATGATTCCACCGTGTTCACGCGTCCAGTCCCATGCGTGCTCCAGAAATTCCTCGCGTGAAAGGTCAGACTTCTTTATGCCTTGTTGCGCCAGCTTGCCCACCACCTTTGCTTCGGTGGCTATCGAAGCGTGGTCAGTACCCGGCACCCAACATGCGTTCTTGCCCTCCATGCGTGCCCTGCGCACTAAAATGTCCTGGATGGTATTGTTGAGCATGTGCCCCATGTGAAGCACACCGGTCACATTTGGCGGAGGGATTACGATGGTATATGGTTCACGCCCGTCGGGCTTGCTACTGAACAATTTGTTGTCAAGCCAGTATTGGTACCATTTGGCCTCTACTGCCTGCGGATTGTATTTGCTCGCTAATTCCATGTGCGGTTATTTTTATTATGAATTCTTCTTTCAAAGCGATGCAAAAGTACTAAAAATCCGTGTAAGAAAGCTACTTTTGCTGTGCGAACTGCTAAAAGCAGAAGAAAAATGACTACTTTTGCATGACAAAACTATTTGTTATGCACACGAAAGAAGACAAGATGAAAGCGTTCGGGCGTTTGCTTGATGTGCTTGATACGTTGCGGGTGGAATGCCCGTGGGACAGAAAGCAAACCAACCAAAGTCTGAGACCAAATACAATAGAGGAGGTGTATGAGTTGTGTGACGCATTGGCACGCAATGATGTGGGCGATATCTGCAAAGAACTGGGTGACGTGTTGCTGCATGTGTGTTTCTACGCCAAAATTGCTGACGAGCAATCGCAATTTGATATAGCTGATGTTTGCAACATGCTTACAGACAAGTTGATATTCCGTCATCCGCACGTCTATCACCCATCACAGGTAGGGACTGAAACGCCCAAGCCATTGCCATACGGAACCGCAAACGAGGAGCAAAGCGAGAACGCAAGTGTGCAAACAGCACAACAGGTGATAGAGAACTGGGAACAGATTAAGCTGAAAGAAAAAGGAGGCAACAAAAGTGTGCTGGCTGGAGTGCCGGCTGCTCTGCCATCGCTTATAAAAGCCTACAGAATACAGGAAAAGACAAGGAATGTGGGCTTCGATTGGGAGGACAAAGGCGATGTGTGGACCAAGGTACGTGAGGAATTGGGTGAGCTGGAAGAAGAATTGCGCAAAGAGGACAAGGAGAAATCTATGAACGAACTGGGTGATTTTCTGTTCAGTGTCATAAACGCCGCACGGCTATATCACCTCAACCCCGACAATGCCTTGGAACGGACTAACCAAAAGTTCATGCAGAGATTTGAATACATAGAAAACCATTCCATAAAGAGTGGAAAGCCTTTGACTGAGATGACCATTGGCGAGATGGATGCCTTATGGGAAGAAGCCAAGAAGCTCGAAAAAGAATCTTGATGCGAAAATTTGCGATAGTCAATACCGTAACACTGGCACTAATCGTGCTGGTCACTGTTGCTGGCTGCAAGGACATGAAGAGAATTGAGGCTGTTACTGTGACGGAAACATCTGTGACGGAGGAGGCAGACTCAATGGTCTATGGCACATGCGGCTTGGGAACCGCCATGAATACCCTCGAGCTGATTACTGATGGAGGCGACACTATAATCTATTCAATAGAACGAGCTGGTGAGGCAGGAATGGTATTGGGTGGCCTATTGGTGGGTGACCGTATGGCTGTAATGGAAGATAGGGCAGAGGGTAGGAGGTCTGCAACGAAAGTCATCAACATCACGTCATTGATGGGGAGATGGAACAACTTAAATCGCTCTTTCCAACTGTGTGACAGTGGCAGGGTGAAAACTGATATGAGGGAGCCGAGACCTTACACGGAATGGAAACTGTTCAACGGGAAATTGATACTTGCGCCGGACACATTTGACATCTGTTTCATCGGAAAAGATTCCCTTTACCTGAAAGACGTGAGAGGCACACATGGCTTCCGGCGATTGTCTTCGACGACACTGCTTGTCACCAACGACTTATAAAGATAAAGAATTTCCGAAATGCTTCCATTTAAGGTTCATATATTGGGGTGTGGCAGTGCACTGCCTACGGGAAGGCACAATCCGTCAGCACAAGTGGTGGAACTAAGAAACAAGTTTTTCCTTGTCGATTGCGGCGAAGGATGCCAACTCCAGTTACGCAGGTCGCGTATAGGGTTCTCGAAAATAAACAATGTTTTCATATCCCACCTGCATGGTGACCATAGTTTTGGGCTGATAGGATTGATATCTACAATGGGTATGCTTGGACGCATGGCACAGCTGAACATTTACGCTACACCGGCATTGTGGCCTATACTTTGCGTCCAGTTGGAGACGTTCTGCCACGGACTTGAATACAAGGTTGAGTTTCACCCTGTAGACACAAGCACCGTTTCTGTAATTTATGAAGACAACAGTCTCACGGTAGAGACAATACCATTGGATCATCGAGTGCCGTGCTGCGGCTTCTTGTTTAGAGAAAAGCCTACGCTGCCACATATCAAGCGTAGCATGATAGACTTCTACAATATTCCTGTGAGCCAAATAAACAATATAAAAAATGGCATGGGATGGGTGACGGAAGATGGTGAGGAAATTCCAAACTCAAGGCTTGTGGCTCCTGCCGACCCGCCACGAAGCTACGCTTATTGCAGCGATACTAAGTATATCCCCGGGCTCGGAAGGTCTTTGGAGGGAGTTTCCACAATATACCATGAGAGCACTTACTGCGAAGAAGATGCGATACGTGCCGAAAAATATTTTCACTCCACGGCCTCGCAGGCTGCAATGGTGGCAAGAGCCGCCAAAGCAAAGCAATTGATAATAGGCCATTATTCGGCGCGGTATGATACCGAAGATACACTGCTCAAAGAAGCAAGAAAAGTGTTCGCAAACACTGTCGCAGCCAATGAAATGAAGACTTTTAACGTATAATGTGCTTTTATATTGTGTTTTTTACAAATAAATTTTGTCTAAGGACGATAATTTCGTAAATTTGCAAAACGAAAACAACCAACATACGACATGATTGAAAGATTATTTGCGTTGGCACTTGCAGCGACCCTGGCGTGGGGAAATGTCCAACATGTCGGTGCTGCTGGTGCAGAAACGGACTTGCAAGAGAGAATAGATGGCAACACTATAGGCATATCGGTAAACCGCGCAACGCTGTATGTGACGGGCGCGGAGGGACAGACTCTTGAAGTGGTGTCGGTTACGGGAAAGCGTGTGGCTACGGTGAAAATAGAAAATCCGGCTCAACGTGTTGAACTCGATATACCAAAAGGTTGCTACATCTTGAAAATAGGTCAAGTCGTGCGAAAAGTGTCTATACGCTGACAGAGGCTTTCTTGTGTGCACAATTCATTGTTTTCGGATGCAAAGGGAAGTCCGGGATGCTTTGAGGACTTTGCTTGTGAAGGCGTTAAAGGGCACGTTTTTCTTGTCATATTCTCATAAAATAAGAAAAATAATCGAGTGGCCATACAATTTTAGTAAAACCAATTTTGCCATAGATTAGTTTAGTTGGGCTATCATTTGAATGCGAATAGTGTATGTGTGGATTGGCAAAATACTTGATTGACCGTATAGGATGTTGGGAGATTGAGATGATGTTTATGGATACGATGACATGATTTCGTAAAATTAAACTATTGGTACCGTAAAACGTCAAAAAAAAGTGGAGAAATACGACGAGAAAGAAATAATAGCTCTATTGGCAAAGCCACAGACACAGCGCAAGGCTTTTGAGACAATTGTGCGGCAATATAGCGAATCGTTGTATTGGCAAATAAGACGTATCGTATTGACACATGAGGATGCCGATGACGTGATGCAAAACTCTTTCATTAAGGCATGGAATCATTTGGACACATTCCGTAATGACTCTAAAATCTCCACATGGCTTTATCGCATAGCAATCAATGAAAGCTTGGATTTTGTCAGGCGCAAAAAAAACATAGCAAAAATAAGTGCAGACGATGAAAAGGCAGGCATCGCAAACATGCTTATGGCCGACACATATTTCGACGGCGATGAAACGGAGGCTCAGTTACAGGCTGCCATAGCCATGCTTCCCGATGTGCAGCGGACAGTTTTCAACTTGAGATACTATGAAAACATGAAATACAGCGAAATAAGCAAGGTGCTAAACACTTCCGAGGGGGCACTCAAGGCGTCATACCACATAGCCGTAAAAAAAATCTCAGAGTATTTCAAGTCGCACGATTAAACCATTAATGTGCATGAACGTCAATTAAATAGAAAGGAATTGTCAAGATGGGAAAAAATATGTGCATCAAGGACGGAATGTCTCCTAAGAACCCATTCAAGGTTCCAACGGGATATTTTGAAGGTTTTACATCCAAGCTAATGGACAAGTTGCCGGAATGTGCTCCTACAATTGTACAATGTTCCAGTCCACGGATAAAGGCTGTTCGCAAGTTCATCTATGCAGCGGCCTGCTTGATGGTAGGCGTTGTCTGCACAGCGATTTACTTCGCCAAGGCTGGAAAGGACCACATGCAGGGAACTGACAGTTCAAGCATGTATTCCCTTCAAATGTGGCAGGACACTTACGACGAAATGATTGCCGATTATGCTATGATGGACAATGCCGACATTTACATTTATCTCATGACAGACAATTATGCCCAGTGAAAAGGCGGAGTGTCACAACACATTCATGTAGTTTAGAAATCACAGGATATATACCTAACTTCAATAACTGATAGTCGATGAAGAGATTACTATTTATGATAATATTCTTGCCTGTTGTGGCACATTCCATTGCGCAGAACAAGAGACCAAAACTGTCCTTGGAAAGTTTTCGTGCTGAAAAGGAGCAGTTCATAGCCAAAGAAGCTTGTTTGACGCCACAAGAGTCGGCAGACTTTTTCCCTTTGTACAATGAGATGAACCAAAAGCAGCGCATCATTTTTGACCAGATGCGCAAAATGGAGCAGATTAAACCTACAGACGAAAGGAGTTGTAAGGAGACCATAGAACGGCGTGACCAACTTGATTTGGAGTTAAAACAGATTCAGCAGACATATCACAACAAATTCATGTCCTTAATCTCTGCCAGCAAACTGTTTGACATAATAAAGGCGGAAGACAAGTTCCACAGGAGAATGCTGAAGAAATACAGCCATCCTCAAAATTCAGATGCTTCGGAAGAAGAGAGAGAAAAGCCATAAGAGAAAAGGGTTATGGGGCACTGAGGGGCTTGAAATTAACAGGCAATTATACACAGGTTCGCTGCGTGTCATTTTTTTTGTTCTATCGAAGAATCCTCATATAGATTATTTTGTACGGCAAATTTGGCGGCATCATCATTGAAAGAGTCCGAATAGTCAATTATGTGATGCCGTCACTTGTTTGTCTCAATCAAATATTTTACGACTTCACCTCCCATTATCAATCCTGCGACGGCTGGTACAAAAGCATTGCTTGCCAAAAATTTTCGTTTTGTGCCTATCTTTGTCATCTCTTCGTTTGTGCTTTCTCCAGCAAAGGGTGTGTCTTTATGTTGTTTGGACGGCACTTCTTCGCTATAAACAACTTTTAATTTCTCAATTCCTTTTTCACGTAACTTCTTCCTCAAAACTTTTGCCATGGGATCTACCTTGGTCTCATATATATCAGTAACGCGAAAAGCCGTAGCGTCCATCTTTTTAGCCGCTCCCATGCAGCTGATGATAGGTGTCCCTACTTCTGCGGCTCGACAGACGAGTTCTGTCTTTGCGGCTATGGTATCAATGCAATCCAGCACATAATCATATACAGACAAGTCTATGCTGTCGGCATTGGTCGGGAGATAGAATATTGCCTGTTTTCTTACCGTGCAGTTTGGGTTTATGTCCAAGATGCGTTCTTCTGCCACGTCCACTTTGTAACGTCCCACAGTGCTGTGCAAGGCATAAATCTGCCTGTTAATGTTAGTTGGGCAGACGCAATCATTGTCAAACAAATCCAAATTTCCTATGCCACTGCGTGCCAAGACCTCAACAGCATATCCGCCAACACCGCCAAGGCCAAAAACAGCCACACGGCTCTCTCTTAAACGGTAAAGGGCAACATCACCCATTAGTAACTTTGTACGCGAAAATATCAGTTCTTCCATGATTGTCATAATTAATAGAGAAAGCTCCAGGACTTCCATACCCCTTGCGTAGTGGATAGGGGAATCGAACCCCTATGCCAAGATTGAGAATCTTGTATCCTAACCATTAGATGAATCCACCATATCTTCCTTTTGGCAAAATGCCTGCTGCCTGATGTTTTGTAGTGGATAGGGGAATCGAACCCCTATGCCAAGATTGAGAATCTTGTATCCTAACCATTAGATGAATCCACCATTTAAATTAAATTGTTGCGGAAGCTGGGGGATTCGAACCCCCGGTACGGTAATCCCGTACGGCAGTTTAGCAAACTGCTGGTTTCAGCCACTCACCCAAACTTCCCTATGCTGCTTCTTTTTCAAGAAAGGCATCTCCGCTCAAATGCGTTGCAAAGGTAGTGCTTTTATTTCATTTCTCCAAACATTTCTCGGTTTATTTCACCATGTATGGCCATTTTCATAGGGTAGGGAAACTTTGCAAATACGCCATCATGGAATTTTCCAAACGTCATTGCCACTTGCTTTGTTCATGTTGGCATTTGCAAAGCAAGTGGCAATGAAAGAACCGGCGGTTCATGGAAACACGTCTGCGGTTAATGTAAAGCGGCAATCACAATTTTATTGTTCATTCTGCGTAAGTGATTTTCACTATCTGTATTCGCAGTTGCGTGCCTCCCGAATTGCTTGTCCAGTCATTGATTATTTTCAGAGTGTTGCTGCTGAATCCGCTGAATGTAACGGTTGTGTCGCTAACGTTCGGTGTAATGTTTGTGTCACCCGCTTCCGCATAAAGCTGTTCGTTACCAACATATGCTGTTCCGCTATATGAATCACACTCCAGCGTGACACCAACGATTGTCTTGTTGCCTGCCGAGACAGTGAGGGAGTTTAGCGCATACATGCGCACTCCTTTGGTTCCATCATAATATTTTGGATGATTGTTGCCTCCCTCTTGCGCGAAAGTAAGCACGGTGCCGTCTGTAAGTGTTATGTCGTTTACATCCTCAGCATTCTCGTATCCAAAGGTGCTGAGGTCAACGGTAATCGTGTTTCCGCTAACTTCGCCTCCGGTAATGGTATCATCATTGTCGTTGCCGCCGTCATCAGGTGTGTCGCTTCCGCTTACCTCACCATCGGCTACAATGAGATTCCTTACTTCCCATGTGCCGGATGATTCTGCCCCACACGAATAGTATAAGGCAATCACCACGTTGCTCTTGCCAATGAACTCATTTGGCACGGCAGCCGAATAATCATAGAACGTGTACCAGTCGCTGCCTTCGGTCAGCTCGCCGGTAATGTCTGTCCACGTCGTCGTGCTCGGGTCTCCGGTGTAGTTGTCTGTTATGAGCACATTGTTGCTTATGCCGTCAATAGGCGTTCCGTAATTTGTGACATAACGGAGGATATACTCAAACGAGATGCTGACGCTTTCTGCCGATGTCAAGTCGATGGCAGGCGATATGAGATAGCTTTCCGATTCCGTTGTCTCCTGGGTGCTGTTGTCATACCCGCTGGCCTTTGCCGTGCTGTAATCGATAATCCATGGCGTTCCGGTGAGAGTCTCGACGGTAAAAGAACCGAAGCTCGATGCAAACGTTTCATTGATGTATTCGCTATCGCTGCCTTGCGATGGCTTGCTGCCGTACTCGTTGCTGCCTACCCGGGCGAATGTCACCTCCCTGATACCCGGTACACTGAAGTATGTCGAGACGTTACCGTAAAGCAGCACCTCCTGCCCGAGGTTGTCCTTGTTTTCACTGAGATTCACCCCGTTGCGCACTTCGCCATAAGGCAATTGCACGGGCATGCACACGCTTGCGTCTGTCTCGCTTGGTGAGTCGGCTATCAGGATGTTTGTGGTGACTGTGCAGGTGTCGGCTGAGAACACAGTGCCTTCCGAGTAGCTCAATCCGGATACGTAACCTACGATATAAGCCCTTACATAAACCCCTGTGGCCGAACTGATGTCCATGGCGGCAGCAACGTTGTATGGCGAATCTTCCGTGCCATCGCCCTCGGCTGTCTGCGATGTGTCGTCATTGTCATCTTCATCGGTGTCAGTGTCGGCCTCGCCCTCAAGCAGCTTCAAGTTTCTCACTTCCCACGTTGCCGACTGACTTTCGCAAGCATAGTAGAGTGCCACGCGAATTTCCGGTTTTCCTATGTAGATACTGTCGAGGTTGTAAATGTAATCATAGAACGTCGTCCAGTCGCTGCCTTCAGTCAGCTCGCCGGTTATGTCGTCCCATTCTGTCGTTGTCGGGTCGCCGGTATAATCGTCTGTGATAAGCACTTTGTTAACTCTTGTTGGATCAGCCGTGCCGTAGTTTGTGGCATAGCGCAATATATATTCAAACTCAAGATGCGCTGATGTGGAATTGCTCAGGTCAACGGCAGGCGAAATGAGATAACTCTCCGATGGCGTGGTCTCTTGTGTGTCATTGTCGTATCCGCTGGCCTTTGCTGTGCTGTAATCGATAATCCATGGCGTTCCGGTGACGGTCTCTACTGTGAAGTCTCCAAAGCTGGTTGCGAATGTCTCATTTATATATTCGCCATCATCTCCGGATGTGTCTTCGGTTTCTTCGTTGGGGTTCTCGTATGGTGCGGGCACGTCTTCGCAGGCTGTCAATGCGAGCGCGGCGATGGCGACCGCCATAACTGATTTCAATGTTTTTTTCATAATGACGTGTTGATTTGTTGTTTATTCTGCTTGTTCAATATCGTTGTCTGTCCTGAGCAATATCTGCCATGTGTTGTTGTAGCGTGTGAAGATGCCCGTGATGTTCACTTTGCCAGTCGGCATTACGCTTGCGGCAAAGTCAGCATACGTGCTTGTTCTCAAAACCACGTTGGATGCGCCCTCAATGTTGCGGTTGACGCAATTTGCCGTGATTGTAGCGCTTCCATCATCTGGTGCGAAAGTCGCTTTCCCGTCGGCCTCAGAAATCGTCACATTGCGGAAGGTCATTATCTTGGCACAGTTCTCAAACATGTCCATGTCGGCAGAGAAGTCTGCGGTCAGCTCTTCGACCTTGGTTTCATCGGCAATGCCGATGGCCCTGAAGTGCTCTTGCCATGTGTACCTGTCCATGCGTCCGATGCCGCCATCGTAAGGAGCTCCTATCTGGCACTGCTTGCGGTAAGCTCCCACGTAAAGCCCCTTGAGGTCTACGAGTATCTGCTGTCCGATGGGCAGGAAACCCATGAGTCCGCCTTGCGAGATACCGATAATGATGGCTCCTGTTTCGTCCTGTACTGACACTTGCTGGTAGATGTTGCCGCCGATGTCGTTGCCGGTAACCCACGCCTTTATCTGCAAGTCTTCATCCACTTGCACGGCTTGGTCGGAACTGGAGTTGAAGATGCTCTCATACTTATCCTTAAGTTCGGCTATGGTGACAACGTTGGTCTCCTCTATGTTATTGTTGCCGTATGGAGAAGGGTCTGTGGATGCGTTGTTCCAGTCGCCGTCCATGCATCCGGCGAGGGTCACGCACACAATGGAAAGGAAAAAATATCTTGCTTTTTTCATCGTTCGTATGTTTAGAATCTGTAAGTGATGTTTAACATTCCGTTGATTCCGTAAGCGTAATAGAGCTTGGGATTGCGAGAGAACTTGTAGGTGCGCTCGCTGTTCACCTCGCCAGTCTGGGTGTAAGTCACATCGCTACGGCTCTGTTCGAATCCGCCGGTGGTTATATTCCTATTGTTGAGAATGTTGGTTATGCTGAGATTGACCGACAGCATGCCTTTCTTCAGATAGATGCTCCTGCCTATCGAGGCATCAAGCATGAAGCCTCCCTTGCCTTCGAGCTGTTCGGGCACCTCATAGTTCACTCCATCAAAATAACCGTTGGTTTCGAGCGTGCTCTGGTATCTGAGGTTAGGAGCATAGCTCAGGTATATCCGGTCGTAATAGTTTCCGTTCAAGTCGATGTACCATCCACCGGCGTGGTAGCTCAATCCGATGTTGTAAATCGACAGTGGCGTGCCCGACGCGCGCATGCCATCGTTCATGCAGATGTCATCATAAACTATGCCGAGGTTAGAGTTCATGTAACGCACTTTGGAGTTGTTTGTATTCTTCGCTTCGCTGACGGTGCCGAATGTCTTGACGCTGAATGCCGGCGTAACCTTGAACTCAAGACCCCATTCCACGCCGTAAGCCTCCTTGCGTATGCCGGTAAGCGAAACATAGGAGAATGAGTTGATGTTGTCGAAATAAAACTGCTGCCATTCTGTCACGTCAGTCATCAAGTAGTAATATCCACTTATGTTGGCGTGAAGCCATGAGCAGTCGAGTTGATAGCCCACTTCACCGCTGAACACCTTTTCGTTTACAAGGTCTGTCACGAAATCATTATTGACTTCCGGTGCCTGGAAACTCACGGATGCCGACGGAGCCTTGGCCTCATATCCTGCCCCGATTGTTACAAGGCTTCCGCCTCCAAAGTCAATCGCGGCTCCGACCTTGAAGCCTCCGTCGAGGAAGCGCGCCGTGCCACTCTTTCCGAATGAATTATCCTTGGCCATGCCATTGCGCATATTACCTTCGCGCTGCATGGCAACGCCTCCCACACGTCCGCTCACGAATCCTTTCACGGCATTGGCAAATCCTTGGAGTTCGTTTGCGGTGAATGTGTATGTGGCCCATGCGTTGGCTTTGTTCACAAATATGTTATAGTCGTATCCGAATCGGTCTCCCACACCAACGAGCGCGTTTGGGTTGTTGAGGTCGTACTGCACCTCTTCTGCGTCGGCAGAATAGGTTCCAAGTGCATAAGTGTTTATGTTATGGAACGTGGTGGCTCCGAGCAAATCGTCCATGGTTTGGTAGTGCATGCCCTTTGTGGTGGCCAGAATGAAGCCCATGTCAAGGGCTGTGTTTTTTGTCAGTTCAGTCTTCAGCGACGACGACAGCGTGAAAGCCAGTTGGTTGTTGTGCTTAGCCTGCACGTAGTACAAGGCGTCCGCGCCCTGTGCATTCGCGGCCTCGTTGGCGGCGTAGAGGCGATTCCAGTTTATTTGTCTGTTGGCTTTCGATGCCGTCAGGTAATCATATGCAGTGTTCCAGTTGGTCAGCCCCTCCTCCGTGCGGTTGGTGAGGTCGGTATCATCCCACACGTCATAATAGCTGCTGGGCAGGTTCTTCCAATAGTCTGGCTGTGGGTTTTCACTGTTGTTATAATTAAGTTTGGTGCTCTTGTAGATGCTGTATTTGCCACTGAAAGCCGTGGTGAGGCGCATCGTTTCGTTTATGTTCCAGTCCCACGTGAGCAGTGCCGTTGGGGCAAAGTCTGTGATTACGCGCGAGTTGCGCACCTTGCCGTCTTGGTAACCCCAATACGGGTTATAATAGTTACTGTTTGCCAACCAGTAGCTCTCGTCGGTGGCCGGTCCTTGCGAAGCCCTTTCCGTGGGGTTTCCCCATGTGACGAGCGACAGGCTGTGCTGGCTGTTGAACATTTTTTCTATGCCAAGGAAATAGGATAGCGAGTTGTAGAATGTTCCCTCGACATATCCGCGGTCGGCCCATCGGTAAGTCAAGTTGCCGGTGAAAGCCCATCCATTTTCCGACAGTCCGGAGTTGTATGTGTACATGGCGCGCATCGTATAGTTTCGATTGGCGCCGGTCAGAGCTACACGGTGGCCGGCTGCGTAGTGACTTGGCCTGAAATTGTAATTGTTGGAACCAGCCAGCCCGGGCATGGCAAAGCTGTTACTCTCAAACGGCAACGAATACTCGACATCGCGGCTTTGGTTGTTTAATCCGCCTATCAATGAATACCTGAACTGCCCCGACTCAGCATCGTTCATGGGAGCGCCATTGATGAAAATCTCATTGTATCTTTGGTCGAGCGCGCGATACCTAAAGCGAGTAGCACTGAACAGGTAGCCCGATTCAGAGGCATAGATGTTGCTGTTTGAGTTGACGATTATGATATTTTCAGACATATCGTCGTCTTCGCCCAGCTGAGCTTCCGTGAAAGTGAATTCCTGTTCGCTCTCCAAGTCGGACCTCCCTCCCGGCTGATCGGTCACCTGGGCGGCCGCCGACGTGGCGCAACACATGGCGGCCACTGCTAATTTCAGCTTTGTATGCATAAAATATAAAAGTTTAGTATAATCATTTCAGTCTGCAAAGTAACAAAAATTTCTTTAATGAAAGAAGAAAAACAAATTACTTTTTTATGAAATGTTCATAAACATGAATGTTTGAGAGGATTTCAACCGAAGCTATGCCGTCAACTTGGGCATTGCTTTCGCGGTTCTGTGCCACTGCATCGACTTTGCTAATTTTGTGCACATAAATTAGCATAATAATTGTTTAAGAGTTTGTGTGCCTTGTTGCGGAAGCCTGTGTTTTGTAAAGATATTTCACAATATGCGTTGCGTCATGTCTGTTTTTCTTTGTGTGTTGCAATCGTTTTGTATTCAAGATGTTACGAAACGAGCCGTTTTGCGGTGTAAAACAGCTCGTTTCGGCGTGCCGTACAGCCCGTTTCGCAATGCAAAATGGCCTGTACAGCACGCCGAAACGGTAACGACTGTCTGACGTTTATCATGTTTGTAAATATTATTTACTTTACAGACAATCACCGTGTCGGCACAGGCGGGTTATTTTTCTTCAAGGAGTTGTTTTAGAAAGTCATTCAAATCCTTGTCCAAATCGGGCATCATGTCCGGGTCGATGATTACGGTATCGCCGTCAACGATATACAGTTCGGCCACGGGTTCCTTGTTTTCATCTTCCAATACGAACGAAAATGGCTTTATTATGGGCATGGCTTCAAGCTCATCGTCATGTTTTGCGAGACATTTCCTCAATATGGAGGTTATTGATTCATAGAAGTCTTCATCCACATTATTTATCCATTGCTCTATGACGGCGCGTGTAATTTCGTTGTCGCTGTCGTCATATGCGACGAGCTCGCCCGTTTCCTGGTTGGCGCGCAAATGGATGTCTGTCATTAGTGTGGCTTCGCCTCCTTTGGGAAATTTGTCGGTCACTTTCGCTATGGTGCGTTCAATTTGTTGCAATGCTTGTTCTGTGGCTTTCATTGTTGTTGCATCTTTTCATGTACAAAAATATGAAATAATCTGAATAGCCGCAAGCGATTAAGGATGTTTTTCTGAAAATATCCTTGTTTTTATTTGAAGATTCAAAAGATAGTGCTACCTTTGCAAAGTGCAAACTCGAGTTGACAAAATTACGACTACGACAAATTGAATAACATGGCAGACAAGATAAGTCATTCCGGAATAGTTGAATCAGTGGAGTCGGAAAGTGTCAAGGTGCGCATACTCCAGACTTCGGCATGTGCATCGTGCAAGGTTGCCGGATATTGCAACGCTTCGGAAAGCAAGGAAAAGGTCGTGGATGTGCGTGGAATGGGGCGCAGCAGTGTGAGGGTGGGCGACAAGGTTACGGTAACGGCATCGCGCTCAGTGGCGGCACGCGCTCTCTTGCTGGCTTTCGGCATTCCTTTCGCAATCCTTGTCGCAGTGCTGTTCGCCACAGTGATAATCACGTCCAGTGAGACTATGGGAGCATTGGTGGCGATGGGCGCGCTCCTGCCATATTATGCGGTATTGTACTTGTTGCGCGACAGGCTTCGCAACAATATTACTTTCCACATAGAGAAATGACAATTATTAATAAAAATAACAAACAAATAAGTATTAAGAATTATGGGTCTCATTTTAGTCGCGGTGATAGCGCTTGGAGCAATTGGACTTGTTTCGTCCACAGTGCTCTATGTGTGCTCGAAAAAATTTGCCGTGAAAGAAGACGCCCGCATCGGCAAGGTGGCCGAGCTCTTGCCACAAGCTAATTGTGGCGGGTGCGGCTTTGCCGGCTGTTCGGGTTTTGCGGATGCTCTGGTGAAAGGGGCTGACGCCGGAAACATTGACGGCCTGTCATGCCCAGTGGGAGGACAGGACGCGATGGGTAAAATCGCCGATTTGCTTGGAATGGCCATCGCCAATACCGAGCCTATGGTGGCGGTAGTAAAATGTAATGGCACATGCGCCAACCGTCCGAGAGTGGCAGAGTATTCCGGCTTGCGCACTTGTGCAGCCATGCATGCCTGCGGGGCGGGAGAGACGGCTTGTGGCTATGGCTGCCTGGGCTGTGGCGACTGCGTGTCGGCCTGTCAGTTTGGAGCCATTGCAATAAATCCGGAAACGGGAATTGCCGAAGTCGACGAGGAAAAGTGTACTTCGTGCGGGGCGTGCGTGAAAGCGTGTCCGCGCAGGATAATAGAGCTGCGCAAGAAAGGGCCGAAGAACAGGCGCATCTATGTGAGCTGTTCCAACAGGGACAAAGGCCCCGTGGCTATGAAAGCGTGTCGCGTTGCGTGCATCGGATGTGGCAAGTGCCAAAAAGAGTGCAAGTTTGATGCCATCACCATCGAAGGCAATCTTGCCTATATCGATGCGGGCAAGTGCCGCTTGTGCCGCAAGTGCGAGAAAGCGTGCCCCATGCACGCCATTGTGACGGTCAACTTCCCTGTGCCAAAGTCTGCTGATGGAGTGGCCGTGGACAGTGCAGCCGGGAAAGTGGAATCCAAAAGCGAAGGAGGAACAAACATATGAACATAAGAACTTTCTGGAAAGGTGGCATACACCCGGAGGAAAACAAACTGACGCATGAGGTGCCGACAGTGGTGGCGCCGCTTCCGAAACAGGCTCTGTTCCCCGTGTCACAACACATTGGGGCACCGGCCAAACCTGTTGTCAAGAAAGGCGACAAGGTAAAGGTGGGAGCGATGATTGCGGAGGCCGGAGGTTTCGTATCGGCTCCGATATTCTCGTCGGTCTCCGGAACAGTGTTTAAAGTCGACACGTTGGTGGATGCCACGGGATACCGCGTAGACGCAATAATAATAAATGTGGAGGGCGATGAATGGGAAGAAAGCATAGACCGCTCGGACAAGCTCGAAAGTCTGGCCGCCCATCCGGAACTAACTCCCGAAAGCATTGTGGAAAGCGTTAAGGCGGCCGGGATTACAGGCATGGGCGGCGCAGGATTCCCAACGTTCATAAAGCTATGCCCGCCTCCCACGGCAAAGGCTGAGTGTGTAATCATAAACGGAGTGGAATGTGAGCCATACATCACATCAGACTATCGCCTGATGATGGAACATTCCGACGAAATAATAGTCGGCTTGCAACTGTTGATGAAGGCAGCCAAAGTGGAAAAAGGCTACATCGGAATTGAGGTGAACAAGCCCAAAGCCATAGAGTTGCTGACAGAAAAAGCCAAGGCAGACGCGAGGATAGAGATTGTACCGCTGAAACAACGCTACCCGCAAGGAGGCGAGAAACAATTGGTGGATGCTGTCATACGCCGCCAAGTCCCGGCTCCACCGGCCATCCCGGTAAATGTTGGCGCTATAGTGCAGAATGTCGGGACGGCTTTCGCTGTCTACCAGGCTGTGATGAAACACAAGCCTCTGTTTGAACGCTATACCACAGTCACGGGCAAGCGTCTGGCAAAGCCGGGCAACTTCCTCGTGCGCATGGGAACACCGATGAGAGACCTCATCGAATTGTGTGGAGGATTGCCCGATGGCGACAACAAACTGCTGGCTGGAGGCCCGATGATGGGGAAAGCCCTTACCACTGTCGATGTGCCTGTATGCAAGGGAACCAACTGTGTGACAATAATCAGTGACGACGAGGCAAGGCGCAAGCCTGTCGATCCGTGCATCCGGTGTGCGAAGTGTGTCAGCGTGTGCCCAATGGGGCTGGAGCCATATTTGCTCGCCACTGCGTCTTCCAAACAGATGTGGGAAAAGGTGGAACATGAAAATATTGTGTCGTGCATAGAGTGCGGTTCGTGCCAGTACACATGTCCGTCGCATCGCCCGATTCTGGATAACATTCGTTTCGGGAAATCAAAAGTCATGGGCATAATCAAAGCCCGCAATGCTAAAAGTAAATGAAAATGGGAAAGTTAATAGTTTCTTTATCACCACACGTCCATGGCGTAGACAGCGTGGAACGCAATATGTATGGCGTCATTATAGCTTTGGTGCCTGCTCTGCTTGTTTCATTCTTCTATTTCGGCATCGGCTCACTGATTGTGTGTGCCACAAGCGTTGTCGCCTGTGTGTTTTTTGAATGGGTGATTAACAAATATCTGCTCAAGAGCGACAAGCTCACCATTTGTGACGGCTCGGCCATTCTTACCGGATTGCTGCTGGGTTTCAATCTGCCGTCAAATCTCTCGGTTTGGATTGTGATTTTGGGGGCTTTAGTGTCTATCGGCGTAGCCAAGATGACATTTGGCGGCTTGGGATGCAATATTTTCAACCCCGCCTTGGTCGGACGTTGCTTCTTGTTGATTAGTTTCCCGGCGCAAATGACTTCTTGGCCGGTAACGGGGCAGGTAGGTTCTTATCTTGACGCAGAGACGGGCGCGACGCCCTTGAGCGTCATGAAAACAGCCATCAAGACCGGCGACCCGTCTGTATTGGAAAGTCTTCCAAGCTCACTGCACATGCTATTGGGTCACAATCCAATGGGGGGGCTGGGCACCATCGGCGAGGTTTGTGCTTTGGCCTTGTTGATAGGCTTGGCATTTATGCTATGGAAAAAAATCATTACTTGGCACATTCCTGTGAGCATCATTGCCACAGTATTTTTAGTAAGCGGTTTGCTCCATCTGTCTAATCCTGTATATGCCGACCCATTGTCTGTAATCTTAAGCGGGGGATTGATGTTGGGAGCCATCTTCATGGCCACAGACTACGTTACATCTCCAATGACACACAAGGGACAACTGATATATGGTGTGGCGATAGGGCTCCTTACCGTTATCATTCGCAACTGGGGAAGCTATCCGGAAGGCATGTCATTCGCAATATTGATAATGAATGCGTTCACTCCGCTAATTAATACTTATGTCAAACCTAAACGCTTCGGGGAGGTATTGCAGAAATGAAGAAGTTGGAATCATCACTTACAAACATGGTAATAGTGCTTGTGGCCGTAGCCGTAATCACCGGCGGGCTGCTGGCATGGGTCAACAGCTTCACCGCAGACCCCATACGGATACAGAATGAGAAAGTGCTGGCTGAGAGCATAAAAGACGTGATGGGCATCGAAAACCTCAACGTTGCGGAGGACGACAC
The DNA here is from genome assembly GCA_964554115.1 of uncultured Prevotella sp. Lineage (GTDB taxonomy): Bacteria > Bacteroidota > Bacteroidia > Bacteroidales > Bacteroidaceae > Prevotella. Next base: position 6,377 of record CAZKMT010000022.1, on the reverse strand, counting down.
CATCCGCAAGGTCGTTGATGGAAAAGAAAACGTATTCATCGTGCATAAGGTCAGCGATGACAGTGGCCGCTTCATTGGCGCGGCAGTAGAAAGCTCCAGCATGGGCTTTGGAGGCGAACTCAAGCTGCTTGTCGGGTTCGATGACGAAGGCAAGATACTTGGCTATGCCGTATTGCAGCACTCAGAGACGCCGGGACTTGGGGCAAAGGCCGACAAGTGGTTTCAAAAAGATGGGCGTGGAAACATCATTGGCCGCGACCTCTCCGGCGGAGATGCTCTCGTGGTAAATAAAGACGGTGGCGATGTAGATGTCATTACGGCATCTACCATCACAACACGTGCATTCTTGAAAGCCGTAAACCAAGCGTATGCCGTATATGCCGATCAAGACATAGATGCCTCGAGTGGAGCTTCGTCCCAGGCGCATTGATTAGCGCGTCTCATTATTATTTATTATTTTCATGTAATAAAGTTCGCAACAAAAAGAAAAGAACATGAATGGTTTTAAAATATTGATGAATGGCATAGTCAAGGAAAACCCGACGTTTGTGCTTTTGCTTGGCATGTGCCCTACGTTGGCTACCACAACGTCTGCCATAAATGGCATGTCGATGGGGCTTGCCACGATGTTTGTACTGATATGCTCAAATCTGGCAATATCTTTGATAAAGAATCTCACTCCCGACATGGTGCGCATTCCTGTATTCGTGGTAGTGATAGCATCGTTTGTAACTGTTCTCCAAATGTGCCTCGAGGCATACATGCCCGCCATAAACAAATCGCTTGGCATATTTATACCGCTTATTGTCGTAAACTGCATCATATTGGGACGCGCGGAAGCTTTCGCCTGCAAGAATGGCCCGGTGGACAGCTTCTTCGATGGTGTTGGCATCGGCCTGGGTTTTACTATCGCGCTCACGCTGCTTGGATTGGTGAGAGAATTGCTGGGAGCCGGCTCCGTGTTCGGTATCGTGCTGTTGCCGGAGACATGTAACATGCTTTTGTTCGTTTTGCCTCCCGGTGCATTCATAACTCTCGGGTATTTGATAGCCATAGTAAACAAATTTAAAAAGGCTTAGTCATGGAATACGTTCTTATTTTCATATCGGCAATATTCGTAAACAACATCGTGCTGTCACAGTTTCTTGGCATCTGCCCATTCTTGGGCGTGTCGAGGAAGATAGACACGGCTCTTGGCATGGGAGCGGCTGTAGCTTTTGTCCTCACCCTGTCCACCATAGTGACTTATTTGGTACAAAAGCTGGTTCTTGATCCGTTCAACATCCAATACCTGCAGACAATAGCATTCATCCTTGTCATCGCGGCTCTCGTGCAGATGGTCGAGATTATAATGAAGAAAGTGTCTCCTGCCCTGTATCAGGCTCTTGGCATCTTCCTCCCGCTCATAACCACTAATTGTGCCGTGCTTGGCGTCGCTATCTTGGTGATTCAGAAGGATTACAATTTGCTGCAAAGTGTGGTATATGCCTTTTCCACAGCTCTCGGCTTCGGCCTCGCCTTGACGGTATTTGCCGGTATGCGTGAGCAGTTGGCGATGGTCAACATACCCAAAGGAATGCGTGGCATGGCCATTGTGTTAGTGGCAGCAGGACTGCTTAGCCTTGCTTTCTCAGGCTTTTCGGGCGTTGATGGAGGTCTGCGGACTTTGTTTGGACTTGAATGACGGATGGAATACACTATCCGGTTAATCCCGTGACGGCAGAAAGATAGAATTATATTTTTTTTATCTTTCTGCCTTTTCTTTTTATTCCTTTTATGCTATCTTTGTGCGACTTTACGATATTTCAAGACCATCAATATGAAACAGACTATTTTGGTAACGGGTGGCACAGGATTTATAGGCTCCCATACGACAGTAGAATTGCAGAATGCGGGATATACTGTGGTTATAGTCGACGACCTGTCGAACTCACAGGCAAACGTTATCGACGGCATTGAAAAAATAACCGGCGTGCGTCCAGCCTTTGAGTGCGTTGACTGCCGTGACTTTAATGCCATGGATGCCGTGTTTGCCAAATATCCCGACATAGTGGGGATAATCCATTTTGCCGCAAGCAAGGCCGTTGGCGAGAGTGTGGAAAAACCGTTGTTGTATTATCGAAACAATATCGTCAGCTTGATAAATTTGCTTGAGTTGATGCCGAAACATGGCGTAAAGGGAATAATATTCTCGTCAAGTTGCACTGTATATGGCCAGCCTGCTCCGGAAAACCTCCCCGTTACAGAGGATGCGCCAATAAAGCCGGCCGAAAGCCCTTATGGCAACACCAAGCAAATCAACGAGGAAATCATACGCGATTATATCAAAAGCGGGGCTTCCATAAAGGCCATCCTGCTTCGCTATTTCAACCCAATAGGCTCCCATCCCACGGCACTCATTGGAGAGATGCCAACCGGCGTGCCAATGAACCTTATCCCTTATGTGACACAGACGGCAATGGGCATCAGGGAGCAGCTCAAGGTATTCGGCAACGATTACGACACTCCCGATGGCACGTGCATTCGTGATTATATTTATGTGGTGGATTTGGCAAAGGCACATGTCAAGGCCATGGAGCGTGTGCTCGACAATGTGGGCGACAAGTTGGAAGTGTTCAACATTGGCACCGGCAAGGGCGTAAGCACGAAAGAAATTATCGATGCTTTCCAAGAAGCCACAGGCGTAAAGCTCAATTGGGCTTATGCGCCTCGTCGCGCAGGCGACATAGAGAAAGTGTGGGCCAACCCGGAGAAAGCCAACAAGGTGTTGGGATGGAAAGCCGAGACAAGTCTTGAAGACACATTGAAATCTGCGTGGAACTGGCAAAAGAAGCTTCGTGAAGAGGGCATTCAGTGAATCACATGCCAAAAGCCGAGATATGATGAAAAGAGGCTTCCATAGTTGACGCATACGTGGACTTGTGTTGCTGATTACATGGTGTGAAATCGTTGCATAACGGCTTGCTTCCCATCATCTGTCTTTCGGACTATGAGCGATTGGAGTTCGGCATGTGAGGTTGAATGATGATGAGGAATGGTCACTGTGATAATGACTATTATTCATGTATTAGAAAAAAACGAGTGGTAAAATTTGCCTGAATGTGGAAAACTTAGTAATTTTGCACCTAAATGTGAACACAGTAAAAACAACAAACAAAATAATAGAGTTAAAATGAAAAAAGGCATTCATCCCGAAAACTATCGCCCTGTCGTATTCAAGGATATGTCCAATGGCGATATGTTCCTTTCCCGCTCAACATGCAAGACCGCAGAGACGGTAGAGTTTGAAGGCGAAACTTATCCTCTTGTGAAATTGGAAATTTCAAGCTCTTCGCACCCTTTCTATACGGGCAAGAGCAAGCTTGTGGACACTGCTGGCCGTGTTGATAAGTTTATGAGCCGATATGGCAAGGCAGCAAAGAAGTAAAGCAATACTTTGATTACAAATAAAAAGGTACATCCGTGCGGCTTCGCATTGAGGGTGTACCTTTTCTTTTGTAATGCAAACCAACACTAAACAGTGAAGATAAAATATTTCATTTTAATGTCATTTGCGCTGGCCATGACCTTTGCGGCCTGCGATTCGGATGGCGATGAAGCCGCATCGTCAAGCAATTTAAACAGGAACGACACCGAGCAGAATCTCGCCACGGGGCGTCTTGAGTTTCCAAAGACACGTGATGACGGAAACAATATAATCGTGGTTCACTGCACAGATGAGTATGGGATTAATTATGCGGTGGAATGGGATTGCGAAAAGAAAGCGCAACGATGGACATGTTATGAGATGTATGCGTCTAATAGCGTTGAGAATTGGGCTCGCGCCAATTGGAACGGTGCTTATTGGCAGGGTACGACATGGACGGGAGACCCTTTCCAGGAAGACCCTGACATACCCGAAGAATATCGAACAACCATTGCCGACTACAGAGGCTCGGGTTACCAACGCGGTCACATTTGCCCATCGGCAGACAGGCTGTGTTCCATGGAAGCCAATGGGCAAACCTACTATCTCTCAAATATCCATCCGCAACATGGAGCGTTCAATACCGGGCTGTGGCTGGACATGGAAAATAAAGTGCGCTCGTGGAACAGGAATTCATTCCGTGACACCCTTTACGTGTGCAAGGGAGGCACCATAGAAGACTATGGCACGACAGAAGGCGTGAAAGGCTACACCAGCTCGGGGCTGATAGTGCCAAAATATTTCTTTATGGCTTTGCTCTGCAAACGTGGCTCAACATATAAGGCGTTAGCCTTTTGGGTTGAGCACGAAAACATAGACCGCTCCGACGATGACCTGAGCCAGTACGTCATTTCGGTCAGGGAACTGGAAGAAAAGACAGGTATTGACTTCTTCTGCAACTTGCCCGACGATACGGAGGAATATGTGGAGACTGTGAGTGCCGAGAACATAGTGCGCGCATGGGGGCTTTGACTGTGTACGACAGTGTGGCATGGCTGTGATTTCAGGGCTGCGAATCCCGTCAATACGTTTCAAATAACATGAAGGAATAAGCAATGTTTACAGCTTCATAAGCGCAAAAAAATGCTTAATTTATATTCATGAAGTTTGGTTTTGAGTAAGAAAATAAGTATTTTTGTGACACAAATCATCGGATGACAACTATCTAAAATAAAGAAATGAAGACTGTTTATGATTTCTCTGTCAAGGACAGGAAAGGAAAAGACGTTTCGTTGAAAGAGTATTCCAACGAGGTGTTACTCATCGTGAATACGGCTACAAAGTGTGGATTTACTCCGCAATATGAGGAGTTAGAGAAACTTTACGAGAAATATCACAGCCAAGGGTTCGAGATTCTCGATTTTCCATGCAACCAATTCGGTCAGCAGGCACCGGGAACCGATGAGTCCATCCACACTTTCTGCAAGGCAACCTATGGCACGGAATTCCCTCGGTTCAAGAAAGTTAAGGTGAACGGAGATGATGCCGACCCGCTTTTCAAGTTCCTGAAAGGGCAGAAAGGTTTTGCCGGATGGAACATGAACCACCCGTTAGCACAAGTGCTTGACGACATGCTCTCAAAGGATGACCCCAATTACAAGGACAGTGCTGAAATAAAATGGAACTTTACCAAGTTTCTGACCAACAAGCTGGGTATGGTGGTGGCTCGCTTTGAGCCTACGGAGAGCATTGACAATATAGCTGTGCAAATAGAGGAGCTCCTCAAGTAAGCCCATTTAAACGGCATTCGTTTATGAATCAGGAAATGGAGCAGAACACAGAACGTGTGCGGTGTCTCATCGTAGGCAGTGGCCCCGCTGGCTACACTGCCGCCATATATGCCGCGCGGGCCAACCTGTCGCCCGTGGAATATTGCGGTATGCAACCTGGAGGACAACTCACACAGACTACCACGGTAGAAAATTTCCCCGGCTATCCGCACGGTGTTGACGGAAACCAGATGATGATGGAATTCCGCGAACAGGCAGAACATTTTGGAGCGGACATTCGCGATGGCTCAATCGTGAAAGCCGACTTGTCGTCGGCTCCATATAAGCTGACCGATGAAGATGGCCGCGTTATTTTGGCTGATACGGTGATAATAGCCACGGGGGCATCGGCACGCTACCTCGGCCTTGACGATGAGGAAAAATACAGAGGGCAAGGTGTGTCGGCATGTGCCACTTGCGATGGCTTTTTCTACCGTAAGAAAACGGTTGCCGTGGTTGGAGGTGGCGATACCGCCTGCGAGGATGCGCTCTATCTGGCCGGTCTCGCCAAGAAAGTCTACATGATAGTGCGCAAACCTTACTTGCGCGCCTCTAAAGTGATGCAAGAACGTGTGCTTTCTACCGACAACATAGAGGTGCTTTTTGAGCATAACACCATAAGTCTTTTTGGCGACAACGGAGTGGAAGGTGCACATCTTGTGAAGCGCAAGGGTGAACCCGACGAGGAGAATGTAGACATCAAGATAGATGGTTTTTTTCTTGCCATAGGTCACAACCCCAATAGCGAAGTGTTTCGTGAGTGGCTCGACACTGATGAGATGGGCTACATAAAGAAAGTTGACGGCACTCCGCGTACCAAGATTCCCGGAGTGTTTGTTGCAGGTGATGTGGCTGATCCTGTATATCGCCAGGCTGTTACGGCTGCTGGGTCCGGTTGTCAGGCTGCTCTCGAGGCAGAGCGTTATTTACTCAACACATGACCGACACAGCACGTTGAAAAAACACAACGAGAAGAGCCGTCCTATCTTGCTTCCATAATAAAAAGGAGTGCGGCTCTTCTCTTTTTTAGCACTTATCCATCCGCTCTCTACGGATAATCACTATATAATGTGAACTGGTGCCGACGGATATGTATGTGTGCAGTTTGTTGCCTATGAAGCATCTGCACGGCGAATCATGAT